>DIME01000156.1:43182-46724 GCA_002425405.1 Candidatus Accumulibacter vicinus | reverse complement strand
TCGGCCCGCTCGACCAGATCTTCACGCGCATCGGCGCCGCCGATGACCTCGCCGCCGGGCGCTCGACGTTCATGGTCGAAATGACCGAATCGGCAGCCATCCTGCATCACGCCACCGAAAACAGCCTGGTGCTGATGGACGAAGTCGGACGTGGCACCTCGACCTTCGACGGCATGGCGCTGGCCTTTGCCATCTGTCGCCATCTGCTCGAAAAAAATCGTTGCCTGACGCTGTTCGCGACCCATTATTTCGAGCTGACGCTGTTGGCGAACGAGTACCCGGACCTGGCCAATGTGCATCTGGACGCCATCGAGCACGGCGAGCGCATCGTCTTTCTGCACGCCGTCGAGGAAGGCCCGGCCAACCAGAGTTACGGGATTCAGGTCGCCGCACTGGCGGGCATTCCCTCTGCGGTCGTGAAAGCAGCCCGGCGACAGTTGCGCGAGTTCGAGCAACGGGCTTCGATCAATCCCCTGCAACCCGATCTCTTTGCCACGGCACTGGCCGATGCCGCAGAAGCGCAGGAGCCCCTCCCCACCCCTCCGGCCATCGAGCGGTTACGTTCGCTCGATCCTGATCGACTGACCCCCCGCGAGGCGCTCGACGCCCTCTACGAACTCAAATCGCTGCTTTGATGACTCTCCGCGCGTACGCATTGCTGCTTGCCGGCCTGTGGTTTGCCGGTTCGGTACACGCCGAAACCTGGCGTTTCGCAGTGATCGGCGATACCCCGTATAACGCTTACGAGCGCAGCGAACTACCGCGCATGCTCGACGATATCGCCGACGAGCACCCCGGCTTGATCATCCATGCTGGCGACTTCAAGGATAGCCGGACGATCTGCAGCGACGAGGTGTTCCTCGACCGGCGCACGCTCTTCGCTGCGTCACGAGTGCCGCTGCTCTACGTCGTCGGCGACAACGAATGGACCGACTGCCGGCAATTGGCTGCCGGCCACTTCGACCCGCTTGAGCGGCTGCAGAAGCTGCGCGAGCTGTTTTTCTCAGAACCGCGCACGCTGGGAAGGCAGACGCTGCTGGTCGAACAACAGGCTAATACCCCCGAGCACCTGCGCTGGCGTCTTGGCCCGGTGCTGTTCCTGTCGCTCAACGTTCCCGGTCCGAACAACCATTTCGGCCTGGGGAGCACGCCCAGCGACGAATATCTGGCGCGCAATCCCGTGCTCATCGACTGGCTCCGACAGGGATTTGCCGTTGCACGGCGCGAACAGGCGGCCGGCATGGTCATCGTCATGCAGGCCAACCCAGGCTTCAAGCATCACGCGGCCGGCCTGACGCACGCCGGTTACCGGAATCTGCTGGAGACCCTGAGCACGGAAACCCTGGCTTTTTCTGGTCAGGTTCTGCTGGTGCACGGCGACACACACTGGCAGCGCATCGACCAGCCACTGCGCCATCCGAAGACGAAGCTGCCGATGACCAACTTCACTCGCCTGGAAACCTTTGGCTACCCGGTCATGGGCTGGGTAAAAGTCATCATCGACGACGAGTTGCCGCAGCTCTTCCGCTTCGAGGTCCATCCCTACCGCCGGCGCTGACTGCCGCAGCGAACAAGACCGTCGACAGCAGCGCCAGCAAGTCCTACACTCGGCATGCTTAACTGCATCAGGAGGACTGGACCCATGCCGCTGATCTCCTTCGTTCGCGCGACCCTGGCGATCATCTTGTTCGCCATGGCGCTGCCCAGTGCTGCCCAAATCGTCATCGGCCAGGTTGCCGCATTCAGCGGCCCTCTGGCGCCCACAGGAACACACATGCGAGCCGGGGCACAACTCTACTTCGACGCGATCAACGCCGAAGGCGGCATCCACGGAGCCAGGATTCGACTGCTCTCGAAGGATGACGGCTACAAAAGCGAGGAGACGGTTCGGCTAGCCCGCGAGATGCTCAAGGAATCGCAACCTCTGGCGTTCATCGGCTTCGTCGGCACGGGCAACGTCGAGGCCATTCTCGACCAGAAGATCCTCAGTGAAGCCGGCATTCCTCTGGTTGCCGTGCGCACCGGAACCGAATCGCTGGTGCGCAGGAACGACCCGTTTCTGTTCATGACCCGTGCCAGCTACGCAGAAGAAATCGAAAAGATCACCGACCAGTACATCACCACCGGTTACACCCGCTTTGCCATCCTCTATCAGGACGATGCCTTCGGCCAGGGCGTGCTGCAGAGCGCTGAGCAGGCGATCAAGAACGCCGGCGGCACCCTGGCCGCCAAGGGCGCCTACGCGAAAAATACGACCGAGGTCGGCGCTGCCGTCAAGATCATTGCCGCCGCCAAACCGCAGGCAGTGATCCTGATTGCCAATACCGCGGCCAGCGCCGAGTTCCTGAAACAGTCACGCGAGGCAGGAAATCTCGCCCAATATGTCGCCCTTTCGACCACCGATGCGGCCCAGATCGTACAGCGAATTGGCGCCGACAAGGCGGAGGGATTGGCACTGACGCAAGTCGTTCCGGATCCGAACAGTCAAACCGTTCCGCTGATCCGGGAAATCCAGAACAACTTCGCGAAGTTCAAACCCCGTGACGTGACGCTCAACCATACCTTCGTGGAAGGTTACCTGGGTGCCATGGTGCTCGGCGAAGCACTTCGCCGTACCGGACCCAACCCGACGCGCAAGAAGCTGCGCGACACCCTTGAAGCGCTCAAGAACTATGACGCCGGTGGCGTCTTCATCAGCTTTTCGCCAAAGCGGCACGCCGGCTCGCGCTTCGTCGACATCACCATCCTCAATCGCACCGGCAAGCTGCTGCGCTAGACCCGAGGTGTGGATGACCGGCCCGGCCGGCACCCCCCCCGCCGGCGAAAACGGCCAGCTAGCGGAAAGCGCCCTGGGTACCCCCCCGCAGGACGGTCATTCCTCGTCCTCGCAACTGTCGTCGTGCGTATGCCCGTGGCTGATTTCCTCGGCAGTCGCCGGGCGAACGGCGGTGACGGTACAGGTGAACACCAGTGCCATGCCGGCCAAGGGATGATTGGCATCGAGAACGACCTTGTCGTCGGCGATTTCGGTCACCCGGTAAATCAGCACTTCATCGTCCTCATCTTCGTCATCGACACCCTCCGGCACCCCTTCAAACTGCATGCCTACCTGCAGTTCCTGGGGAAACTGACTGCGCGACTCGAGTTGGACAAGCTCAGCATCGTATTCACCGAAGGCGTCGTCGGGCTGCATCTTGACCACCACCGACTCGCCAATCCGCTTGCCGTGCATGGCTTCTTCGATCATCGGGAAAATGTCGTCGTAGCCGCCGTGCAAATAGACCAGAGGCTCCTGACCCGCATCCACCAACTGCCCGTCGACATCGGTCACGTTATAGTCCAGGGTAACCACCATATTCTTTGCAACTTGCATGTTCATTTCTTGAGTTCCTTAACCGTGCGCAGCATTTCAAGCGCATGGCCTTTGGCGTTCACTCCGTAGGACGCAAAACGGAGAACGCCTTGTTTGTCGATGACAAAAGTCGAGCGAACGATGCCGTGTTTCTTGACTCCATTCACTTCTTTCGCCTGCCAGACACCGT
>DIME01000156.1:0-42835 GCA_002425405.1 Candidatus Accumulibacter vicinus | reverse complement strand
GCGTCATCTCTCGGATAGAAAAAGAGAATGATATTGCTCTTGCCCTGAAACTGGGCGATATCGACGAGTTCCATATCCGCATCGGGGAGGACGAACATCGGAGCTGCCTGTCCTGCTTTCAGCATGGTGCCCCCTCAAAGACCCTTCCCGACCGCACACAAGCGAGCGGGTGACGCAGATTCTAACCAAGCTTCTGCCGTCTGACTACAAGAAGCGACACTTGTACCCGCTACAATATGCCCCGCATGTGGCAGTCACTCCCACCCAACCATTTCTCGATTCTGGATGAGGGACTGCAGGATACTCGCCATTCTCGAACACAGCAAACCCGGAGCCCCCCCATGAAGCGATTTAGACCTTTGCTGCACACCCTGCCCCTGCTCGTATGGCTGGTCGCCCTACCGGCACCGGCAGCTCCCGCCAGTGGCACGAGCATCGACCTGACGGCCGAAGCCAGTCGACCTGCTGCGAACGATCTGGCACGCGCGACGGTCTTTGCCGAAGCGGCCGGCGCAACACCGAGTGAATTGGCGAAAAGGGTGAATGGCCTGATCACCGACGGTCTCAAGACCGCACGCGCCTACAGCAATGTCCGGATCCAAAGCGGTGCCACTTATACCTATCCGGTCTACGCAAGGAGCGGCAAGATCGAAAGCTGGCGGATGCGCTCGGATCTCGCCCTGGAGTCCACTGATCCGGCTGCGCTCTCCGAGTTGTTGGGCAAGCTCCAGGGATCACTGGGCGTGGCCAACCTGAGCATGCTGCCGGCACCGGAAACCCGTCAAAAATCTGAAAACGAAGCCACACTCGACGCCATCACGGCCTTCAGGGCCCGCGCCAAGCTGATCGCCGACGCCTTTGGCAAGCCTTTCCGGATCAAGCACCTGACCATCAACAGCAGCGGTCGTCCCCCCCCGCTGCCAATGATGCGCGCAGCAACGCTGGCCGCGTCCGATGCGGCAGCGATGCCGATCGAGGCTGGCGAGACCCTGGTCACCACCAGTGTCTCGGGCCAGATTGAATTACCGGAATAAGCCGTGCAGGGAATCCAGACGGGCAGGACCAGCGACTAGCGTTTGACAGGTTTTCCCGGGGCGGCCGTGGCGGCAGCTTTCTCGTTCGCAGGCTTGTCGGGGATCTGAACAAACACTTCATCCTGCTTGACCATGCCGAGTTCGAAACGTGCGCGTTCCTCGATCGCATCGTAACCCTGCTTGAGATCACGGACTTCGGCATCAAGCCCGGCGTTGCGCATCTCCAGCCGGCCGTTTCTTTCCTTCTGTTGCTGCAACTGCCGATCGACATCCCATACCCGTAACCAGCCGCCCTTACCGAGCCACAGCGGATGCTGCAGCAAGGCAATCAGCGACAGCAGGGCAACAGCCAGCCAGCGCACGGGAGCCGATGTCGAAACTCAGTCAATCACGACAGATTGTAGAAGGCGTCACGACCCGGATAGCCAGCGGTGTCTCCGAGGTCCTCTTCGATGCGCAGCAACTGGTTGTACTTGGCAATGCGATCGGAACGTGACAGCGAACCGGTCTTGATTTGCAGCGCGTTCATCCCGACGGCGATGTCGGCAATGGTACTGTCTTCGGTTTCGCCGGAGCGGTGCGAAATCACTGCCGTGTAAGCAGCGCGCTTGGCCATTTCGATGGCCGCAAAGGTCTCCGAGAGCGTGCCGATCTGATTGATCTTGATCAGGATCGAATTGGCAATGCCCTGCTTGATGCCTTCCTTGAAAATCCGGGTATTGGTCACGAAGACGTCGTCGCCAACGATCTGTACGCCTTTGCCGAGGCGCCCGGTAAGCACTTTCCAGCCATCCCAGTCGTTCTCGGCCATGCCATCCTCGATCGAGACGATCGGGAAGCGGTCGGCCAGATTGGCCAGGTAATCGACCAGTTCGTGCGAACTCAGCTGCAAGTTTTCACCAGCCAGATGATAGCGACCATCCCGGTACAGCTCTGAGGCCGCACAATCGATGCCGACCAGCACGTCTTCGCCAGGACAGTAACTGGCGTTCTCGATCGCCTGGATGATCAGCTGCAAGGCTTCAGCATGGCTGCCGAGGTTGGGCGCGAACCCCCCCTCATCGCCAACGGCGGTCGAGAAGCCTTTTTTATGCAACAGCTTCTTGAGCGCGTAAAAAACCTCGGCACCACAGCGCAATGCTTCGCGAAATGAGCGCTGACTCACCGGGAGAATCATGAATTCCTGAAAATCAAGACTGTTGTTGGCATGTTCCCCACCGTTGATGATGTTCATCATCGGTACCGGCATCTGCATCGGCCCGGAACCGCCGAAATAGCGATAAAGCGGCAGACCGGATTCCTCGGCGGCAGCCTTGGCCACCGCCATCGAAACTGCCAGCATGGCGTTGGCACCAAGACGGGCCTTGTTGTCGGTACCGTCAAGATGAATCAGTGTCTGGTCGATGAATGCCTGTTCCTGGGCATCGAGACCGATGATTGCCTCGGAAATTTCGGTGTTCACATTCTCGACGGCCTGCAGCACACCCTTACCCAGATAGCGGGCGGTATCGCCATCGCGCAATTCAATGGCTTCACGCGATCCGGTCGAAGCGCCGGAAGGCACCGCTGCACGCCCCATGACCCCGGATTCGAGCAGAACGTCACATTCGACGGTCGGGTTGCCACGCGAATCGAGCACCTCACGGGCCACAACATCAACCACAGAGCTCATGATTTTTCCTTTTTATTCATAGTGTTAAATAGAGGAAACCCGAAAACCCCCCGCAGGTTCATTGCGCCTTCACCCTGACGCGTGACTCTGGCTGCCGGGAATTCGTGAACTGGAGTTCATCCAGACGATCCGCCTTGACCAGACGATCCAGCGCGACCAGCGTCGTCAACAGGCCTTCCATGCGACTCAGGGGCCAACTGTTCGGCCCATCGGAAAGCGCCATTTCCGGGCGCGGATGCGTCTCCATGAATAGCCCGGCGATGCCCACGGCCACCGCCGCACGCGCCAGCACCGGTACAAACTCGCGCTGCCCTCCGGAAACCGCACCCTGCCCACCTGGCAACTGCACCGAATGGGTGGCATCGAAGACCACCGGCGCAGCGCTCTCGCGCATGATCGCCAGACTGCGCATGTCCGAGACCAGGTTGTTGTAGCCAAAGGAAGCGCCGCGCTCGCAAACCATGATCGTATCGGCACCGGCAGCGGCATCCCTGGCTTTGGCGACGACGTTTTGCATGTCCCCCGGCGCGAGAAACTGCCCTTTCTTGATATTCACCGGCTTGCCGGTGGCGGCAACAGCCCGGATGAAGTCGGTCTGACGACAGAGAAAGGCAGGCGTCTGCAACACATCGACGACCGCCGCGACGGCGGCGATGTCCTGTTCGCGATGCACGTCGGTCAGAATCGGAACGCCGATCTGACGGCGCACTTCGGAGAGGAGGTGCAGACCACGGTCAACCCCTGGACCACGCGGAGATTGACCGGAGCTGCGATTGGCCTTGTCATAGGAAGCCTTGAAGATGTACGGCAATGCAAGTCGGGTACAAATCTCCTGCAACCGGCCAGCGACCTCAATGCACAAATCCAGCGACTCCGCCATGCACGGGCCGGCGATCAGAAACAGCGGCCGGTCGAGTCCAACCTCGAAGTGGCAGAGTTTCATGACCTTAACCGGCAGGCGATGGCGGCCTGAACAAAAGACGTGAACAGTGGATGTCCTTTGCGCGGCGAGGAAGTGAACTCGGGGTGGAACTGACAGCCAAGGAACCACGGGTGCGCGTTCGGCCCTTCTCTGGGCAACTCGATGACTTCGCAGAGATCGGTGACAGGAGCACGACCGGCGACCACCAGACCACTCTCTTCCAGTTCACCGAGCAGCGTATTGTTCACCTCGTAACGGTGGCGATGCCGTTCGACGATCTCTGGCTGCTGATAGATCGCGCGCGCCATAGTGCCTTCACTCAGTTCGCAGCGCTGGCCGCCCAGACGCATGGTGCCACCCAGATCGGAGTTTTCGTCACGTATTTCGTGTCGTCCCGAAGCGTCCCGCCATTCGGTGATCAAACCCACCACCGGATATCGCGTATCCTTGTCGAACTCGGTGCTGTGCGCCTCGCTCATGCCGGCCACGTGGCGAGCGAACTCGACGACTGCGAGTTGCATGCCGAGGCAGATACCGAGAAAGGGAATACCGTTTTCGCGGGCATGACGAATCGCGGCGATCTTGCCCTCGGTCCCGCGTCGCCCGAAGCCGCCCGGAACGAGGATGGCCTCCATGCCCTGCAGGGCACCACAACCGTTCTTCTCGATCTCCTCGGAATCGAGGTAGCTGACTTTGACCTTGCTGCGCGTTGCAATGCCGGCATGCACCAGCGCTTCGGTCAGCGACTTGTACGATTCGGTCAGGTCGACATACTTGCCGACGAAAGCCACGTTGACCTCCCGCTCGGGGTGTTCAAGCGCGTGCACGATCGTTTTCCACACCGTCAGATCAGCCGCTTTGGCAAGAATGCCGAGTTTGTGGCAGACGATCTCGTCGAGCATCTGGTCGTGCAACATCGCCGGTATCTTGTAAATCGAATCCGCATCCCGCGCTTCGATCACAGCCTCGCGCTGCACGTTGCAGAACAGGGCCATTTTCCGCTTGTCGTCTTCCGGAATCGGGCGATCGGTGCGACAGAGCAGAATGTCTGGCTGGATGCCGATCTCCCGCAGTTCCTTGACCGAGTGCTGCGTCGGTTTGGTTTTCAGCTCACCGGCAGTGGCAATGTAGGGTATCAGCGTCAGATGCATGTAGCAGGCGTTGCTGCGGCCCTCCTGCAGACCCATCTGGCGGATCGCTTCCAGAAAGGGCAGCGACTCGATGTCGCCGACCGTGCCGCCCACTTCGACGATCGCCAGATCGGCGCCCTCGGCGCCGCGTCTGATGTGCGCCTTGATCTCGTCGGTAATGTGCGGAATCACCTGCACCGTCTTGCCGAGATACTCGCCGCGCCGTTCCTTCTTGATCACCGAATCGTAGATTTGTCCGGTTGTAAAGTTGTTGCGCCGCTCCATCCTGGCATTGGTGAAACGTTCGTAGTGTCCGAGGTCAAGGTCGGTTTCAGCCCCATCTTCGGTGACAAAGACTTCGCCATGCTGGAACGGACTCATCGTTCCAGGATCGACGTTGATATAGGGGTCGAGCTTGAGATGGGTGACCCGGATGCCGCGCGATTCGAGGATCGCCCCCAGGGATGCGGCTGCGATCCCCTTGCCCAACGATGAAACCACGCCGCCAGTAACGAATACGTATTTGATCATGGAGATAACTGCAGCGGGAAATTCAGATTGTAGCGGAAAACGTTGTCGTGCTCAATTCGGCACGGGCTTCTGGGCTTCTCACAACCCGACGAAGCCGACGGCGGCCGTCCTGCTCAGCGGATAAACTCGCGACTGATCTGGCGAAACAGATCGCTACCGGCCTGCCGAAGCCATTCGAAAGCGACCATTTCGCGCGAAACGATGTCGGCACCGTGAGCGCGCATCCGTTCCAGTGCCAGTATCTTGTCCGTATTTCGCCGTGATCCAACGGCCTCCTCGACAACAAATACACTTCGGCCGACGGCGAGCAGATCGAGCACCGTCTGCTGAACGCAGACATGCGCTTCGGTGCCGGCCACCACGAACTGTGCGCGGTCGCCTCCTGGCAACTTGAACACCCCTCCCTCGGGAACCGCCGAGAACTGGATCTTTTCAACGATGCATGCGTCCGGCACCAAAGCCCTGAGAGCAGGCATCGTCGGACCCAGTCCTTGTGGATACTGCTCGGTGCAGATCACTGGCACCCCCAGCCGCTGGGCCACCCTGGTCAGCCACACGCTGGCATCCAGCACCCGTTCGGCAGCGTCGATCGCCGGCTGCAACCGCTCCTGCAAATCGACGAGCAACAAGACTGAACGATCAGTACACATCAACATGAAAAATTCCTCCAGTTTCATGTAAAGGTCGCGTCAGCGACTCATGAAGCTCCCCCTCCCCCTCGCGGGGGAGGGGACAAGGAAACGGACATGACTTTCATGATCGGTGGTGCCCGAAAAAGCCGTGACCGTTGGCAACTGTTCTGCGCAAGAAACTGGAGCAGCACTTTACTGGAAATTGGGATAAAGTGAGCAACGGCTTCGTCCCGGCAGGAGAATATCGCATATGAATACAGTCCCCTCAAGTACCACGCTGCTTGCCCTGGCAGTGTTCTTATTGTCCCTCGGCGCATGTAGCCAGGAGCCTGAGAACAGTCCCGCCGCGAAAGCGGAACCGCCTGGCACCACCCAGGTCGAAGACATCCCGACCGCGGCTTCTCCATTGGCAAGGGCCGCAATACGGGGCGATCTGGCAGAGATCAAGACTTTGCTGGAAGCCGGCGCCGTGATCAATGTAACCGACGCCCTGGGCAGGACGCCACTCCACATGGCCGCCTTTTACGGACGCGCCAAAGCTTCGGAACTTCTGCTCGCCAGCGGTGCGAACATCAACGCCAAAGACCGTGTCGGAATGACGCCGCTGCATGCAGCGGTACTCTCGGGTGGCAGGTACGAAGTGGAGTTACTACTCGACAGGAAGGCCGATGTCAATGCCACTACCGACACTGGGCAAACGCCACTCCATCTGGCTGCAGCAACCGGCCAGCCCAAGGTATCGCGCATTCTCATCGAACGCGGCGCCGATCTGAAAGCGAAAGACAAGAACGGCAAGACGCCCCTCTTCTACGCCTCTCAGAACAAGCACCCGGTAACCACCGAATTACTTCAGCAGTACGCCGCGAAGGATTGACGCCGTGCTGATGGGCGGTACTGTGGCCACACAACAACGATGCAGTCGCCGAAAAAAGCCTGTCCTCGCGCCAATCATGCCTTCTTGATCGCCTCGTCACGCAATTCGCGGCGCAGGATCTTGCCAACGTTGGTCTTCGGCAGTTCTGTCCGGAACTCGACCTGGCTCGGCACCTTGTAACCGGTCAGGTGCTCCCGACAATGAGCGATCAGCGCCTCGGCGGTGAGTGTTGGATCCTTCTTGACGACGAAGATTTTCACCGCCTCTCCTGACTTGTCATGCGGCACGCCGACAGCCGCCACTTCCAGTACGCCTGGGTGCTGCGCGACGACATCCTCGACCTCGTTCGGGTACACATTGAAACCGGAGACCAGAATCATGTCCTTCTTGCGGTCGACGATGCGGACGAAGCCCGTGGGCTCCATCACCGCAATATCACCAGTCAACAGAAAGCCGTCCGGGGTCATCACCTTGGCCGTCTCTTCAGGACGATTGTAATAACCCTTCATCACCTGCGGACCACGAATGCAGAGTTCTCCACGCTCGCCCAGCGGAACGTCGGCGCCCGAGTCATTGCGAATCGCCACTTCGGTGGACGATATCGGCAAGCCAATGGCACCGGTATACGCGGGAATATCGAGCGGGTTGATGGTCGCGGCCGGCGATGTTTCGGTCAGACCATAGGCCTCGATCAGCGGCTTGCCGGTGATCTGCTTCCACTTCTCCGCGACCGCTTTCTGTACTGCCATGCCGCCACCGAGCGTGACTTTCAGCTTGCTGAAGTCGAGCGCGCAAAAGGTGTCATTGTTCAGCAGGGCGTTAAACAGCGTGTTGACGCCGGTCACTACCGTGAATGGATACTTGCCCAGATCCGCAACGAAGCCCGGAATATCCCGTGGATTGGTAATCAGCAGGTTGCTCGCACCAATCTTGAAAAAAGTGAAACAGTTCGCCGTCAATGCAAAGATATGGTAAAGCGGCAGCGCAGTGACCACCAGATGTTGCTCGTCACCCAGCGCAGGCTTGATCCAGGCGTGCGCCTGCGCCAGATTCGCCAGGATGTTGCGATGAATCAGCATGGCCCCTTTCGAGAGACCGGTCGTTCCACCGGTATACTGCAGAAAAGCCAGGTCTTCCTGCCTGACGTTCACCGATTTCAATTCCGCCGAGGCACCCTTGGCGAGCGCAGCCCGGAAATTGACTGCTCGCGGCAAGCTCCACGCCGGCACCATCTTCTTGACGTACTTGACGACGAAGTTAACTACGGCGCCTTTCGGAAAACCGAGCATATCGCCCAGGCGCGCCACCACGATGTGTTTGACCGGCGTTCTGACCAGCACCTGCTCCAGCGTGACCGCGAAATTTTCGACAATCACGATCACCTCGGCTCCCGAATCCTTGAGCTGATGTTCGAGTTCTCGAGGCGTGTAAAGCGGGTTGACGTTCACCACGACGTAACCGGCACGCAAGGCACCGAAAATACAAATCGGATACTGGATGATGTTCGGCATCATCAGCGCCACGCGGGCTCCCGGGGGCAACTTGAGCACCGACTGGAGATAGGCGGCGAAATCCCGTGACAACTTGTCGAGTTCACCGTAGGTGATCTCGGCGCCCATGTTGATATAGGCAACGCGGTTGCGATACTGTGCAACGCTTTTTTCGAAGAGTTCGCCCAGCGACTGAAATTCGTTTAATTCAATCTCGGCAGGAACACCCTTCTGATAGCTCTTCAGCCAAATCCTCTCCACCTGTTCTCCTCCTGAATGAAACTCTCCATATGAAAACTCGCATTTCCATCGCCAGTCTTTTCCTGGCCAGCCGTTCGACGCTCTGCAGCAAGCTCAGGCTGTGGTTCTCTGTGGTTCTTATTCTAAATCTAAGATCGCTGCAAGTACTTCAGCTTGTCCGGCTTGTGGTTCCACTCATCGGCGTCGGCCAAGGGTTCCGTGCGCTCGACAATGACCGGCCATTCCTTGGCCAGTTCGGCATTGATCGCGATGAATCTGCGCTGCGCTTCCGGAACATCGTCCTCGGCAAAAATGGCCTCTGCCGGGCACTCGGGAACGCACAGCGTGCAATCGATGCACTCTTCAGGGTCGATCACCAGGAAATTCGGGCCTTCGTGGAAGCAATCCACGGGACAGACATCAACGCAGTCAGTAAATTTGCACTTGATACAGTTCTCGGTAACAACGTACGTCATCGTCGTGCTTTTACAAGTATTGAACGAATGAAACTATAACTGATTTGACGTCTCCAACACAGCCCTACGGCTTCCCTTGGCGAGGTTTTTTCGCTAGCATTGGAAATCTGGCCGGTCATCAGGGTCCGGCTTGCCATGTAACCCACTTTCACGACCCCTACTCCCTCCCAGATCACGCAAGAGGCTTTTAATGAGCGAACATATCCATCACGTTACGGACGACAGCTTCGAGACCGATGTACTTCAGTCGGATGAACCTGTTCTCGTTGATTACTGGGCCGAATGGTGCGGTCCGTGCAAGATGATTGCACCCATCCTTGACGATATTGCCAATGACTACGCCGGCCGCCTGAAGGTCGTCAAGTTGAACATCGATGACAATCAGAAGACACCTGCCAGCTTTGGTATCCGTGGCATCCCGACTCTGATGCTGTTCAAGAATGGCCTCGTCGAAGCCACCAAGGTCGGCGCCCTTTCCAGATCGCAGCTGGTCACCTTCATTGACAGCAACCTTTAAAGTCGCTACCCTCTCGGCCTGAAGGTTTGCTGGGCGCAGCGCAGCAGCTAGCCCGCAGCACTCCACGAATCCGTATCGAACCTTCAGGCGTCCTCTCCCTTTAGCAGCAGCTCCTGCCGGTCTCACGGCACTTCGCTTGGCGCACATTGCATTTGCGGCGGCCCGCAGCGCGTTTGATTTTCCCCATCTTCGTCTCCAGCACATGCACCTATCCGAACTCAAAGCACTTCACGTCAGTCAGCTTCTTGACATGGCCATCACCAACAACGTCGAGGGCGCCAACCGACTGCGCAAGCATGAACTGATCTTCGCGCTGCTCAAGAATCAGGCCAGAAAGGGTGAAAGCATCTTCGGCGACGGCACGCTGGAAACGCTGTCCGACGGTTTCGGCTTCCTACGTTCGCCCGATACCTCGTACCTGGCCAGTACCGACGACATCTACGTCAGCCCGAGCCAGATCCGGCGATTCAATCTGCATACCGGCGACACCATCGAGGGTGAAATCCGCACGCCGAAGGATGGAGAACGCTACTTTGCCCTGGTCAAGGTCGACAAGATCAACGGTGAAGTGCCCGAGGCATCGAAGAACAAGATTCTCTTCGAGAACCTGACGCCTTTACACCCGGCAGAGCATCTGAAACTCGAGCGCGACATCCGCGGCGAAGAGAACATTACCAGTCGCATCATCGACATCATCGCGCCCATTGGCAAGGGACAACGCGGTCTGCTGGTGGCCAGTCCGAAGAGCGGCAAGACAGTGATGATGCAGCATATTGCGCATGCGATCACCAGCAACCACCCCGATGTCACGGTGATCGTCCTGTTGATCGATGAGCGCCCCGAAGAAGTCACCGAGATGACCCGCTCGGTTCGCGGCGAAGTCGTTGCCTCGACTTTCGACGAGCCCGCGACACGCCACGTACAAGTTGCCGAGATGGTCATTGAAAAGGCCAAGCGTCTGATCGAACACAAGCGGGATGTGGTGATTCTCCTTGATTCAATCACGCGCCTGGCGCGTGCCTACAACACCGTTCAGCCAGCATCCGGCAAGGTCCTGACTGGCGGCGTCGATGCCAATGCCCTGCAAAAGCCCAAACGCTTCTTTGGTGCAGCCCGCAACATTGAGGAAGGGGGTTCGCTGACGATCATCGCCACCGCGCTGATCGACACCGGCAGCCGTATGGACGACGTGATCTACGAAGAGTTCAAGGGCACCGGCAACATGGAAATCCACCTTGATCGCCGCATGGCAGAAAAACGCGTGTACCCGGCGATCAACGTCAATCGCTCCGGCACCCGTCGCGAAGAACTGCTGCTCAAGCCGGATGTTCTACAAAAGATGTGGATCCTGCGCAAGCTGCTGTACAACATGGACGACCTTGAAGCAATGGAGTTTCTTCTCGACAAGATCAAGGCCACCAAGAACAACGCTGAGTTCTTCGATTCCATGCGCCGCTGATCGGACGGCGAACGCGCTCGGCGAGCCGGGGCTGGGTGGCCTACTACAGCAACCGAGTTGCCGGGAACAGCCGAATTGCTGGCATGGCGTTCTGGTTTGGTGTTTGCCCCACCTTCTGTTAGAATCCGCTTCCTTCCGGAGAGATGGATGAGTGGTTTAAGTCGCACGCCTGGAAAGCGTGTTTAGGATAATTCCTAACGCGGGTTCGAATCCCGCTCTCTCCGCCAGGAAACGAGGTGAAACCCGCACTGTTCAAGGCGTTGCGGGTTTCGTCTTTTCAGCTACCCAAATTTCCACCCACGCCAAGCTTGAATAGAGTGGCGTCAGACGCGAAAACCCGGCACGCGGCCGGGTTGGCAGGCGGCTGGACTGTCAGGATTCAGAGAATTCGGCGGCCGTCGCCGGCCAGCAACCCGGTCAGGTTGGCCAACTCACGGCACTCCTCGACGATCGCGTGGCAGGACCACATGAACCGTTTAATGCGAGCCTCGATGACCGTATCGATCCATCCCATCTGACCCACTGCGCTTCTCTGCCGACCATGGAATGCCCGTACGCGGTCAGTCTCAGCAGCGGCTGCCAGCGCCTCTCGCAAGCCCAGTTCTCCTGATGCTGGCAACGTGCAGGCCTGCAGCGTTCGCGACCGATATCAAGCGCCGATTTTCCCCCGAAATGGGCTCAGCCAGGCTCCCCGATGCATAATCGATAGCTGGACCAACACCCTGCGCCTGCCACCCCATGCTCGACGACATCAAGAAGACCTTGTGGGCCACCGCCGACAAGCTGCGCGCCAACATGGACGCCGCCGAATACAAGCACCTGGTCCTCGGGCTGATCTTCGTCAAGTACATCTCGGACGCCTTTGCCGCGCGGCGTGCCGAACTGGCGCGGCGCTTTGCCGACCCGGCCGACGATTACCACCTCGGCGCGGCCGACCTGATCGCGGAAGAACTCGAAGATCGCGACTACTACCGCGAAGTCAACGTCTTCTGGGTGCCCGAATCCGCGCGCTGGGAAGCCCTGCGCGCCGCCGCCAAGCAACCGGACATCGGCAAGCGCATCGACGATGCCCTCGCCCTCATCGAAGTCGAGAACCCCAAGCTCAAGGGCATCCTCGACAAGCGCTATGCGCGCGCCCAGTTGCCCGACGGCAAGCTCGGCGAACTGGTTGATCTGGTTTCCACCATCGGCTTCGCTGCCGACCCCGGCCAGGCGCGCGACGTGCTCGGCCAGGTCTATGAATACTTCCTCGGCCAGTTCGCCAGCGCCGAGGGCAAGAAGGGCGGCCAGTTCTACACGCCGGCCTCGATCGTCAAGACCCTGGTCGCCGTCCTCGCTCCTCATCATGGCAAGGTCTATGACCCCTGCTGCGGCTCCGGCGGCATGTTCGTCCAGTCCGAGAAGTTCATCGAGGCGCACGGCGGCAAGCTGGGCGATGTGTCGATCTACGGGCAGGAATCCAACCCGACGACCTGGCGCCTGGCCGCGATGAACCTCGCCATCCGTGGCATCGACTTCAACCTCGGCCGCGAACCCGCCGACACCTTCATCCGCAACCAGCATCCGGATCTGCGCGCCGACTTCATTCTCGCCAACCCGCCGTTCAACGTCAGCGACTGGTGGCATGGCAGCCTGGAAGGCGACCCGCGCTGGGAGTTCGGCACTCCGCCGCAGGGCAACGCCAACTACGCGTGGCTGCAGCACATGCTGTACCACCTGAGGCCGGGCGGCCGCGCCGGCATCGTGCTGGCGAATGGCTCGATGAGTTCCAGCCAGAACCGCGAGGGCGACATCCGCCGAGCGATGGTCGAGGCCGACGTGATCGAGGTGATGATCGCGTTGCCGGGACAGCTTTTCTTCAACACGCAGATCCCCGCCTGTCTGTGGTTCCTCACCAGGCACAAAGCGGCTCGTCCGGGTGAAGTGCTGTTCATCGACGCCAGAAAGCTCGGCCGCATGATCAGCCGGGTACAGGCCGAGTTCCCCGATGAAGTCATTGACCGCATTGCCGGCACCGTCGCTGCCTGGCGTGATGAGGCAGACGCCGAGGAGTATCAGGACATCCCTGGCTACTGTCGCAGCGTGAATCTGGCGGAGATCGCCGACCACGGCCACGTGCTGACGCCGGGGCGCTACGTTGGAGCCGAAGAGGTCGAGGACGACGACGAGGCCTTCGCCGAGAAAATGCAGAAGCTCACCGAGAAGCTCGGCGAGCAGATGGCGAAGGGGGCGGAGCTCGATCAGTTGATCCGGCAGAAGTTGGGGGGGCTGGGGTATGAGTTCTGAGTGGTTTCCCTCAACGCGCCTCAAAGACTTACTTTTGGAGCATGTACGAAACGGCGTATATAAAGAGAAGAAGTTCCACGGACGAGGGAGCAAGATTGTCAATATGGGGGAGCTCTTTGGGCATTCACGCCTGTTTGATGTGCCGATGAAAAGAGTCGAGTTGAATGACAGAGAGCTGGAAAAGTCTCTGTTGCAGGTCGGCGACCTCCTTTTTGCGCGACGATCCCTTGTTGCGTCGGGCGCTGGAAAATGCTCTATAGTCAAGCAACTAGCTGAGCCGACCACTTTTGAGAGCTCGATTATTCGTGCCAGACCCGATCCGAAAAAGGCTTCAGGCGACTTCTTGTACTACTACTTTGCGTCGCCTTTGGGACGAGAAAGCATCGGGAAGATTCTGCGCCAGATGGCAGTATCCGGAATTACCGGGTCAGATTTGATGAGCATCGCGATTTCCTGTCCGCCCCTTGAGGTACAAACCGAAATTGCGTCCTTCCTAAATGCCATCGACGACCGCATCACCCTACTGCGCGAAACCAACGCCACGCTCGAAGCCATCGCGCAGGCGCTGTTCAAGTCGTGGTTCGTCGATTTCGACCCCGTCCGCGCCAAGCAGGAGGGCCGCGCGCCGGAAGGGATGGACGAGGCGACTGCCGCGCTGTTTCCGGATGCGTTCGAGGAATCGGAGCTGGGGTTGGTGCCGAGGGGGTGGCGTAACGCCCCAATCTATGACTTGGCAACCTACATCAATGGTGCGGCATACAAGGCATTTGAGCCGAATGCAGAACGTCGTGGCTTGCCGATCATTAAGATTGCCGAATTGAAGGCCGGCGTGACATCACACACGGCATATTCCGACGTTGCCATGCCGGCAAAGTATCGCATCGAGACAGGGGATGTGTTGTTCTCATGGTCGGGAAATCCAGACACGTCGATTGATACATTTGTATGGCATCACGGAGAAGCTTGGCTGAATCAGCATATCTTTCGAGTACTGCCGCACACTGCCAAGGAACGCTCTTTTGTTCTTCAGACGCTAAAGCACTTGCGGCCAGTATTTGCCGAACTTGCCCGAAACAAACAAACAACCGGACTAGGCCATGTAACCGTCGCTGATATGAAACGACTGCTAGTGGTGCAACCGGATACAGGAGTATCTGAAGCATTCGATCTAACGGTCGCCCCCATCCATGAACGGATTTTTGAGAACGATAAACAAGCACAAACCCTTGCCGCCCTCCGCGACACCCTGCTCCCCCGTCTGATCTCCGGCCAGTTGCGCCTGCCAGAATCTGCAATCCCAGCGCCTTGTGCCAAAGTATGAATAATCAGCAACAAACGAATGCCGAGATCAGAGTAAGGGAAAAGGCCGAGCGGTTGAGCGCAGCAAGAAAAAAAGTTCTTGGTGGAGAAGTGACTGCGCTTTCAATCGATACCTGCATCTTCGATGAGAGAGGCAACCGTCTCAACGACGGGGTCTTCAAGCATCTTGAGCAATTCAAGGGGAACACCTTCCGACTGGTGTTCTCCGAGGTAACGATCAAGGAGGTGCTTTCCCATATCTCCAGAGATGCGGAGGAAGCCAAGCTGAAGATGGTGAGCGCATTGCGGCGCGTTGGTTTCTTCTGGCCGCTTGAAACAGACCACAAGGCGCTGGCCGAGAAGATGCTGAAAGGCAAGTTGCCAAAGACAGTGGCATTGGAACAGGTCAAGGACTTTGTCACCCGTTGCGGTACCGAGATTATCGAGGCCAAGGAATTCGTCGATCTGGCTGCGGTTCTAAGCCGCTACTTCAATGTTCAAGCACCCTTTGAGACGGCTGGTGAGAAGAAGTCGGAATTTCCGGATGCTGTTGCCCTGCTATCACTGGAAGCTTGGGCGAAAAAGCAGGCAACGACAGTCCTATTCGTCACCAAGGACAAGGGCTGCAAACGGTTCTGCGATGAATCCGCCCGACTCGTCGCCATCGATGATCTGACCGATGCACTGAAGCTGGTTCAGGAGCGCGATCAGCATTGCATCAGTTTGTGCCAAGCTTTGGAGACTGCGATTGCAGCAGGCCAATATCCCAACCTGATCAGCGAGATCGAAGATGCAATCGCTTATGATATCGACATTGACTGGAATCCTGAAGCTAGCGCGGCCTTCAATTACAACGCAGAAATGCAGCATGTTGAACTTCTCAGCGCCCGTTTTTCTGGCCCCGCTGGTCAGCCTGAGTTTCGGGCTGTCGATTATCGAGGTGACATGCTGGTCGTTCAGGTTGACATGGACATCACCGTTGAGGCTACATGCAACTTTTCGTTTTCAATTCGTGACGGGATCGATCGTGACATGGTGTTCATTGGGGGTAATGAGGTAACGACTGAGGTCGAGACAGTAATCGATGTACTCATCACCTTCAGTCAGCTTGCCGACCACAATCCTCAGGTTGATGAGATCGAATTGGTTTCTGCTCACAGGACAATCGATTTTGGTGCTGTGTGGCCGGACTACGGCGACGAAGACCCGAATAGTGAGTATTACTGATGACCGAAGACCAACTGGAGCAGGAAGCCCTCGGCTGGCTGGTTGACCTCGGCTACGCCCACCTCTACGGCCCCGACATCGCCTTCGACGGCACGGCCCCCGAGCGCAAGGACTACCGCGAGGTACTGCTGACCCAGCGTCTGAGCGAGGCGATTGATCGGCTGAACCCTGGCATCCCGCTCCCGGCGCGGCAGGACGCGTTGCAGCAGGTCGTGAGCTTGGGTATTCCATCGCAACTGTCGGCCAACCACCGCTTCCATCAGTTGCTGGTGACTGGTGTGCCGGTGCAGTACAACAAGGACGGCGATACGCGGGGCGACTTTGTCCGGCTGATCGACTGGACGAATGCCACCCGCAACGAATGGCTGGCCGTCAATCAGTTCACTATCAAGGGGCATAACGGGAAGAATGCGCACACCCGCCGCCCGGACATCATCCTTTTCATTAACGGCCTGCCGCTGGTGCTGATCGAACTGAAGAACCCGGCCGACGAAAACGCCGACATCTGGCGGGCCTACGATCAGATCCAGACCTACAAGGAACAGATTCCGGACGCCTTCCAGTACAACGAGGTGCTGGTCATCTCCGACGGCAGTCAGGCACGCCTGGGCTCCCTCTCGGCCAATGCCGAGCGATTCCTGCAGTGGCGAACGATCGACGGGGTGGCGCTGGATCCGCTCGGCGAGTTCAACGAACTGGAGACGCTGGTCCGCGGCCTGCTGGCTCCGGCCATCCTGCTCGACTACCTGCGCTTCTTCGTCCTCTTCGAGGACGACGGCGCATTGGTCAAGAAGATCGCCGGTTATCACCAGTTCCATGCGGTGCGCGCGGCGATCGATCAGGTGGTCGCCGCCGCGCGCCCCGGCGGCACGCACAAGGGTGGCGTCGTCTGGCATACGCAGGGCAGCGGCAAGAGCATCACGATGACCTGCTTCGCCGCCCGGGTCATGCAGGAAGCGGCGATGGAGAACCCGACCATCGTCGTCATCACCGACCGCAACGACCTCGACGGCCAGTTGTTCGGCGTCTTCTCGCTGGCGCAGGACTTGTTGCGCGAGGAACCGGTGCAGGCCAACACCCGGCAAGACCTGCGCGCCAAACTCGGCAACCGCCCCTCGGGCGGCATCGTCTTCGCGACCATCCAGAAGTTCATGCCTGGCGAGGACGAGGACAGCTATCCGATCCTCTCCGACCGCCACAACATCGTCGTCATCGCCGATGAGGCGCACCGCACGCAGTACGGCTTCGAGGCCAGGCTCAAGACCGTCAGGGCGCCCAGCAACACGGCCGGCGACGGCGTCAACGACGCGATTGCGCTGCTCGCCGCCGAGCCCGCCGCGTCGTACCTGTCACGCTACCAGGTCGGCTACGCCCGGCACCTGCGCGACGCCCTGCCGAACGCGACCTTCGTCGCCTTCACCGGCACCCCGGTAGCGAGCGAGGACCGCGACACGCGTGCCGTGTTCGGCGACTACATCCACGTCTACGACATGCAGCAGGCGAAGGAGGACGGGGCGACCGTCGCCATCTACTTCGAGTCGCGCCTCGCCAAGCTGTCGCTCAACGAGGCCGAGCTGCCGCACATCGACGACGAAGTCGATGAACTTGCCGAGGACGAGGAGGAAGGACAGCAGGCCCGGCTGAAGAGCAAGTGGGCGGCGCTCGAAAAGGTGGTCGGTGCCGAACCCCGTATCGCCCGCGTCGCCGCCGATCTGGTCACGCACTTCGAGGAACGCGGCCAGGCCCAGGCCGGCAAGGCGATGGTCGTCGCCATGAGCCGCGAAATCTGCGTCCATCTCTACAACGAGATCACCCGGTTGCGCCCCAGGTGGCATGACGCCGATCCGGAAAAGGGGGCGATCAAGATCGTCATGACCGGGTCGGCCAGCGACAAGGCGCTGCTCCGGCCGCACGTCCATGGCGCCCAGGTCAAGAAGCGCCTCGAGAAGCGCTTCAAGGACCCCGCGGACCCACTGCGCATCGTCATCGTGCGCGACATGTGGCTCACCGGCTTCGATGCGCCCTGCGTGCATACGATGTACATCGACAAGCCGATGAGGGGCCACAACCTGATGCAGGCCATCGCCCGCGTCAATCGGGTGTTCAAGGACAAGCAGGGCGGGTTGGTGGTCGACTACATCGGCATCGCCAACGAACTCAAGAGCGCGCTCAGGGAATACACCGCCAGCCAGGGGCGCGGCCGGCCGACGGTCGATGTCGCCGAAGCCTATGCGGTGCTGGAGGAGAAGCTCGACATCCTGCGCGGGATGTTGCACGGCTTCGACTACAGCGACTTCCTGACCAGCGGCCACCGGCGACTGGCCGGCGCCGCCAACCACGTGCTCGGGCAGAGGGACGGCAAGAAGCGATTTGCCGATACCGCACTGGCGATGAGCCGGGCATTCACCCTCTGCTGCACAATGGACGCCGCCCAGGCGGTGCGCGACGAGGTGGCCTGCATGCAGGCGGTGAAGGTCATCCTGACCAAGCGCGACATCAGCCAGCAGCGCCGCACGGATGAGCAGCGCGAACTGGCCATCCGCCAGCTGATCAATTCGGCCATCGTTTCCGAGGAAGTGGTCGATGTGTTCGACGCGGTCGGCCTCGACAAACCGAACATCGGCATCCTCGACGACGCCTTTCTCGCCGAGGTGCGCAAGCTGCCCGAGCGCAATCTTGCCGTCGAACTGCTGGAGCGCCTGCTCGAAGGCGAGATCAAGAGCCGCTTTGCCGGCAACGTGGTGCAGGCGAAGAAGTTCTCCGAGTTGCTGACCAACGTGATCAAGCGTTACCAGAACCGGGCCATCGAAACCGCGCAGGTCATCGAGGAACTGATCGAGATGGCCAAGAAGTTCCGCGCGGCGGCGAACCGGGGCGAGGCGCTGGGGCTGAACGAGGACGAGGTTCGCTTCTACGATGCGCTGGTCGACAATGAATCCGCGGTCCGTGAGCTGTCCGATGAGACTTTGCAGAAGATCGCCCACGAACTGACCGAGAGCCTGCGCCAGAACATCACCGTGGACTGGTCGGCACGGGAGAGCATCCGCGCCAGACTTCGGCTCATGGTCAGACGTATCCTGCGCAAGTACAAGTACCCGCCGGATCAGCAGGAGGCGGCAATCGAGCTGGTGCTGCGGCAGGCTGAGGTGTTGGGCGAGGAGTGGATGTGAGTGCTGGCGCCCTGGCGCGGGATCAACTCGGCGGGCTACACTTCGGCCTGGGGATGTGGATTCGGAACAACCTGGGGCTGTGAAAGGAAGCTAACAATGAAGCTCCATATCCTGTCGGACCTGCACCTAAGCGTGCATGGCATGCCGCCGCCACACACCGACGCCGATCTGGTCATCCTCGCGGGCGATATTGCTCGCCCGCAGGAGGCCATCGCCTGGACTCTGGCGTTGGACAAACCTGTCGTATACGTGCCGGGCAACCACGAGTTCTATGGCTCCAGCCTTCAGGCCACAGTACAAGAACTGCAGCGCTTGGCCGCAGGCACCAACATCCATGTGCTAGACCACCAGGTACTGGAGTGGCATGGCGTGCGCGCTATGGTGTGAACGAAAATCAGGCATTCGATCCACTGCTGACGGTGGAGATCACATAGGGCTGGAAGAAGTCAGCTTGGGCTGCGGCGAGGAAAGCCGAGTAGCAAAGGTTCGCCCAACGCAAGCGTTGAAAGTCTATTTTTCCAAGGTCCCCTGGATCCCTTCGGGTAGTCAACTGCCACCCCCATCCCTCAGCACCCACCTATCCCGATCCACCGCCCACCAATGCCCCAGCGCCTCCTCGACGACTCGATCAAGCTGTTGGAGAGTTGTCTGTGCGATACCATCGAGGTGGTGCCGGGCGTAGACGTCATATCCATTCTGGGGCGCGCAGGGAATCTGACGCATGCCGAACAGAGCCGTGGCGTTGTTACTTCCTCGTTCCTTCTGCCTGCGCACCTTTTGGAATTGCTGTTGCCATTCATACCGGTCTGCGCTTATGCTCACATCTGCTTGCCACGTGTCGTCTGTCGTCTGCTCCTGGTCAATACGAGTTACTAGCTTTTGAATCTTTCCGTGATGGTTAACGCCCGAGGATGTTTGATGGAATCAACCCCTACCCGATCCTGTGCGCTTGTCATGGCACTGATGCTCGCCTGCTCGCCAGCGCTGGCGCAGCAGTCCCAAGCAACCCTGGCACCTGGATCGACGGCAGGAAATCCGCCGGCCAAGACATTCTCCCAACAGGATCTTGATCGGCTACTGGCACCGATCGCCCTCTATCCGGATCCGCTGCTGGCGCAGATTCTGATGGCGTCGACCTATCCCCTCGAAGTGGTTCAGGCAGCGCGCTGGGTCAAGGCCAATCCAAAGGTCAGTGGAGCGGCTCTGGAGACGGCGATGGCCAACCAGTCCTGGGACCCGGCGGTCAAATCGCTGACCGCAGTACCGCAGGTGCTACAGCAGATGAGCGACAATCTCGACTGGATGCAGAAGCTCGGCGACGCCTTCCTGGCGCAACAGCAGGACGTGATGGACGCCGTGCAGGGCCTGCGTGCCAGAGCCGATACGACGGGTAACCTCAAGACCACCGAACAACTGGTAGTGAGAACCGAGACGCAGGGCAGCCAGAAGATCTACGTGATCGAATCGCCGCGACCCGAAGTGGTGTATGTGCCCAGCTATAACCCGACCGTTGTTTATGGCAGCTGGTGGTATCCCGCGCCACCGTATTACGTATACCCACCGGCTTACGTCTATCCACCTGGCCTCACTTTTGCCACCGGCGTGGTCGTCGGCGCGGCGATCTGGGGCAGTTGCAACTGGGCTTGGGGTCGCGGCACCGTCGATATCAACGTCAATCGTTACAACTCCTTCAATCGCACCAATATCAGCAGCAACCGCTGGAACCACAACGTCAATCACCGCGGGGGGGTCGCCTACCGCGATCAGAATGTCGCCCGCCAGTACAACCGTGGCGTCAATGCACAGGCAGCCCAGACACGCGAGAATTTTCGTGGCCGTGCCGACGCCGGGCGCACGGAACTCAAGGATATGGATCGCGACCAGTTGAACGAGCGCGTCGGGCAGGCTAATGACCGATCGCGCGAGTCTCTGGGTGCTCGCGGCGAAGCTGGGCGACCAGAGAACCGGGGACCGGAGCGTGCCGAGTCGAGCGACCGCCGGCCGGGCGCTGATCGGAGTTCTGCGGCCTCGACACGTGACCGCTTCGAGGGTGGCGCACAGCCGCGCAGCGCCGGGATGCAGGAGCGTGCGGCCAGCAGCGGGGGCTTCTCTGGAATAGGCAACGGTGCTTCGACGCGTGAGGCCAGCCAGCGCGGCAGTACCAGCAGGGCAGACATGGGAGGTCAGGGTGGGGGTCATGCCGGCTTCTCCAGTAGCGGCGGACATCGTGGTGGTGGTGGTGGTGGCGGCTTCCGCGGTGGTGGCGGCCGTGGTCGCTGAGCAGGTCCATCCCCCCTTTCTGCGGAGAAGAATACGATGAACTTCAAGAACATGATGCAAGCGCTCGTGCTCGCGCTGCTGCTGGCGACAGCACCGATGATCCATGCTGCAGAGCCTGTACCGGCAACGCAGAAACCTGCTCGGCATCGCTTTTTTGCCAACCCTGAAGACGCCGCCAGGGCGCTGGCTGAAGCCGTGCGCGCCAAGGACGTCAACGCACTGCTGGCCGTGCTCGGTTCGGCATCGCGAAGCTGGCTGGCAAGTGGCGACGCAGTTGCCGACCGTCAGGACTGGGAGAAATTCCTGGCCGCTTATGATCGCAAGCACAGTATCAGCCTGACGTCCGATGGCCGGGCGGTGGTTCTGGTTGGCGAAGATGACTGGCCCTTCCCCGCCCCTCTGGTACGCCGGGGTGATCGCTGGTTCTTCGATGCGGCGGCCGGACGCGAGGAGATCATCAACCGACGTATCGGTCGGAATGAACTGGATACAATCCAGACGCTGCTGGCGATCGTCGATGCGCAGCGCGAGTATGCTGCCGACGACCTGGATGGCAACGGATCAAACGACTTCGCCCGGCGTTTTGTCTCCAGCGAGGGCACTCGCGACGGTCTTTTCTGGCCAGTCGAAGCAGGCCAGCGGCCAAGTCCACTAGGGCCGCTGGTTGGCGCAGCAACGCGCGAAGGCTACGTCGCGAAAACCACTGGCGTGCAGCCGACCGCGTATCATGGCTACCGTTACCGGATGCTGACCGCGCAGGGCAAGGATGCGCCGGGCGGAGCCTATGACTATCTGGTCAATGACAAATTGATCGGCGGCTTTGCCGTCGTTGCTTATCCAGCAAAATATGGAATCTCCGGGGTGATGACCTTCATCATCAATCACGATGGCACGGTCTTTCAGAAAAACCTGGGCAAGAATACCGAGACTGCAGCACTCGGAATGAGCCGCTTCAACCCGGACAAGAGCTGGCAAAAAGCCGAATAGAACGCCGGACGGGATCGTGGTCGCCGTCTCGTCCCCCTGATCATTGCCGCAAGGATTGCCGATGCGAGCGCAGATGGAATTCATCTCGGCTGATTTTCCGCCCTATCCCGGCGAGGACGAGCAAATCAACCCGGGTCGTTACGGTCTCCGCCTGGCAGAGTTCCTGTCCCAGCAGTTGCCGGCACATGGCTTCCCGGTCCGCACGGTCGGGGTCGAGGACTGGGGGGTGATGGTCGAACTGGTCAACCCGGACTACCCGCTCTGGATTGGTTGCAGCAACTATGAAGAACAAGAACACGGATTCCTGTGTTTCATCGAGCCATCCACGCCATTCGTGCGCAAGTGGTTGAAGAAATTCGCCAATGCACCCACGGTTGAAAGACTGGCCAGCGCCATGGAAACAATCCTGCTGTCCAGTGGCAAGGTGTCAAACCTCCGCTGGTGGTCTGCAAACGAACTGCTCGCCAAAGATCGTTGATGCTCTTTGCGAGGCGGCATTCGATCACTCTCCTTCAAGGATTTGCACACCATCATGCGTACCCGTCGCGTCTTCCTGAATCGTCTTGATCCGGCCAACGAGCCCACCGATGCCGTGGTGGTGATCGATGTGCTGCGCTCCTTCACCACTGCCGCCTACGCTTTCGCCGCCGGTGTCAGCAGCATTTACCCGGTGGAAACGATTGCTGGAGCCTTCCGCCTGCTGCGGCGCCTGCCTGATGCGGTCACCACTGGCGCCATCGGCGGCGGGGATCCGATCCCCGGTTTTGATTTCGGCAATTCGCCGCTGGCCCTGCAAGGCACCGACCTGACTGGCCAGCCGCTGATTCAGACCACCGCCGCGGGGGTACGCGGCCTTGGCCGTTTTCGCCACGCGCGGGCGCTGTTCGCTGGCAGCCTGGTCGTGGGCCGTGCCACGGCGAAGGCGCTGTTGGCGTTGCAACCGGAGGAGGTCTGCTTCGTGATCACCGGCGAATGGGTCGATCGCAACGGTGATGAGGATATCGCCTGTGCGGACTATCTCGATGCGCTGCTGCACGGCGAAAACCCCGACCCGGAACTCTATGCCGCCCGCGTACGCAACTCCGATTTCGGTCGCCGCTTTCAGGCTGGCAACAACCCTAATCTGCCCATCGGCGATCTCGTTCTCTGTGCGCAGCCCGACCGCTTCGATTTCGCCCTGCAGGCCTCGCACACAGACGGGCAGCTGCGGCTAATGCGGACGCGCACTGACCAGACAGATTCCCTGCGTCATTCCGGAGAACTCCGCAACGGCCTGAGGCTACAGGAGAATGGGTACGCCGGACGCCTACAGGCCTAGGCCTTGAGGCCCCCCGGACCAGTCGAGAGATTGTCATGCCGGTGCCGACCGAAGCTTTGCTGGCAGAATAGCGCCGGGTTCCTTCCGTGCTGCCGTTCCGGTCACCCCTGGTCAGCCCGGCTACCGCCGTGCTGGCTGTCGCGGCCACACCCTTTCCGCCCAACGGAGTTCTGCAATGCTCGCCGCCGTCCGTCGCTGGTTTGCCGATAACATTTTCGAACTCGGCCGTGCAATGCGGCTTTCCTACCTGCCACCACTGCTGGTCTATGTCGCAGCCGGGTTGTCCGGGTTGACCGAGATCGTCGGCACCTTCTTCGTCAAGGAGTATCTCGGCTTATCCGCAGCCTTCCTCGCTGCTCTGGGCTTCTGGGCAGGGATTCCCTGGGCCTTGAAGATGCCGCTCGGACACCTGGTCGACCTGATCTGGCGGCACAAGGCCGGACTGGTGTGGTTGGGCGCCGGACTGATCACTACCAGCCTGCTGATCATGCTCGGCCTGGTGGCCCAACCGCTGCGCATGGGTGAGCTGATGTCCATCGAAGCCTGGTTTGTTGTCGCCGCACTGCTCTCGCCAGTCGGCTATGTCTTGCAGGATGTCGTCGCCGACGCAATGACCGTCGAAGCTGTGCCGCGCGTGGATGAACACGGGCAGCCACTGCCGCCGGAAAAGCGACGGCTGATGAACACCACGCTGCAGACCCTCGGCCGCATCGCCATCATTGCCGGCGGCATTCTTGTCTCGCTGGTCAATGTATTCATGTTCGAAGGCACCGAGACTCTGGCGAAGGAGGCCAAAGCGGCGATTTATGCCGAGGTCTTTGGCATGGCACTGGTAATCCCGGCGATCTCGGTCGCCGGCGTGCTGCTGGCGTCGCTGCTCCAACGGTTCGACGCACGACGGCTGAGCGCCCGTGAGCCCAGCCTGCACGGCAAGCCGGAACCGCCACCGCCGCCCGTCCGGCCCGACGTGTGGATCCTCGGCGGTAGCGCAGTGTTCGTCGCCATCAGTCTGTCGGTTGGACTCTCGCGACTGGCTTTCGGCGAGGAGATCATCTTCGCCGGCTCCTTCGCGGTGATTGCTTTCCTGATGGCGAAGCTGCTCCGGGAACTCGACGTGGAGTCGCGACGAACGCTGCTCGGGACCGCGATCATGATCTTTGTCTTTCGCGCCATGCCGGGTCCCGGTGCCGGTTCCACCTGGTGGATGATCGACGTGCTCGGCTTCGACCAGTCCTTCCTTGCGCAGCTTTCGCTGATCGCCAGCGTGCTCACGCTATTCGGCCTGTTCGCCTTCCGCCGCTTCATGGGTGAACGTTCGATCGCCTACATCGTCGGTTTTCTGACGCTCACCGACGCGCTGTTGAGCTTGCCCACCCTCGGCATGTACTTTGGCCTGCACGAATGGACCGCGGCGCACACTGGCGGCGTCGTCGACGCGCGCTTCATCGCGCTGATTGACACCGCGCTGGAGTCACCACTCGGGCAGATCGCCATGGTGCCGATGCTGGCGTGGATCGCCAACTCGGCACCCGCCAATCTCAAGGCCACCTACTTCGCGGTGATGGCATCCTTTACCAATCTCGCACTGTCGGCTGCGCAACTCGGCACCAAGTACCTGAACCAGTTTTTCGAGGTCAGCCGCGAGATCCGCGATCCGCTGACCCACGCGCTCAAGGTGCCGGCAGATTATAGCCAGCTCGGCGCCTTGCTCACGCTGTCGATCGTCATCAGCCTAATCCTGCCTTTCGCCGCGATCTGGATAACGCAGAGGCTCAAGCTGCGCAGTGCCTGAGGCCATGACTGAACCGGACGCGGCCGCCGGCTGCCGGCCATCGACCATTCCAGCAGCGAACACGCTTGCCTGCTCGGAAAATGCTGGGCATACTTTCTGGACAGTTTTTCACCGGGAAATCTTCGGGTTCCGCTGACCATGCCAACCCTGTTACGTGCCCTGCAGGCCGACATCACCACGCTTGCGGTTGACGCGATCGTGAATGCCGCCAACTCGTCGCTGCTTGGCGGCGGCGGCGTCGATGGCGCCATCCACCGCGCTGCCGGTCCCGAGTTGCTGGATGCCTGTCGCCAAATCGGCGGCTGTCAAACCGGCGACGCCAAGCTCACCAGCGGCTATCGCCTGCCTGCCCGTTACATCATTCACACCGTCGGCCCAGTCTGGCACGGTGGCTACCGCAACGAAGCCGACTTGCTGGCCGCGTGTTATCGGCGCTCAATCGAGCTTGCCAGCGCCCAGGGCGTGATCACTCTGGCCATCCCGAGCATCAGCACCGGCATCTATGGCTACCCGATCGAACAAGCCGCAACCATCGCGGTGGCGACGGTGCGTGCGTCGCTCCAGGCCGACGGCCCCCTCCAGGAAGTGCTCTTCTGCTGCTTCTCCTCGCATGACCTGCAGGTATACGAAGCGCTACTCGGGGAGAACAGTCCCTGAACTCGCCGCGGGGTACGCAACCCGGTCAACAGCAGATGCCGGACTTGCGGCCAATCCGCACGCTTGCGAACCTTGCCGCGAGACAGCGCCGAGCAGCAGCCGGTTATTAGGCCGGACCCCAGGCTTTCATGCCGCCGAGCAGCACCACCGCTCGCTGGAAACCCATGGTGCGCAGCGTCGCCACGGCCAGGGTCCAGTTCACCGGCGTGGCGACCTTGTGCTTGGCAGTGAGCTGCATCGAGTCAAGTGCGCGCAGGATCTCGTCGAAATTGCGCCCGGTGGTCATCGGGTAGGTCATCATCAGCTTGATCTTTTTGTCCGGCCCGATTACGAAAACCGAACGCACGGTAGCGCAAGAGATCCCGTCGTCCCCCCACAAAGGAGGGCGAAGCGATGGCGCCCTGAACGGACTACGCCAAGAGATACTGGCGAGTCAGACGCTTCTGCAGGTACTGGACCTGTTTGAGCGATTCCTTCAGGATCAGGCGATCGAGTTCGTGCAGTTGATCGGGATTGACGCGGTTGGAAACCCCGGCGACGCTGCCGTTCACCTGATGCTCCAGTCTGAGACGCTGAATGTGATGAAAGGCGTCAATCAGCGCAGCCAGTTCGTCGGCAGCCATGCCACCCTGCTCACCGCTGACGCGCAGGCGCTCGACCGTATTGGTATCGGGTATCTGCATGGCCAGCGCGTAGATCCGCGCGGCGTCAACGAAAGGCCGCGATCCGTGCTTCTTCAGATCGATGGTATGCGGAAACTCCTTGTCCCGATCATAGCGAAAACCTTTCCACCAGTTGAGTGGCGAGTCCCAGTTCATCGTGTTTTCAACCATCGCACGAAGAAAAATGGGGTATGTGGGGGCATTCGACAGCAGCCATTTGCGCAAGTCATTGACCAGGGACTCCTGTCCATAGAGGCCGCGCAGGTCGAAAAAGATGCTCGAATTGAGCAATGCTTCTGGTTGCGGAGTACTCAACCAGGTCAGGAAAGCCGTTTGCCACTCGTCGATGGACAGACACCACTGCGGATTGCCGGCCATGATGTTGCCCTTGCACAAGGGAAATCCACAGGCGTCGAGTGCCTCATTGACTGCCCGCGCGAAGGGTAGAAAGGCGATACGCAGGCTTGCCGCTTCGGCATCGGATTGGGCATCGAAGATCAGCCCATTATCCTGATCGGTAGCCAGCGTCTGCTCAAGCCGCCCCTCGGAACCGAACACCAGCCAGCACCAGGGTACGTAAGGCAAATCAAACTGGCCGGCCACGAGTTCGATGACCTGCAGGGTCAACAGATCGTTGAGCGAAGAGAGGCGATGACAGAGCGCATCGGCACTCACCCGCTCGGCCACGAGGCGGGCAACGAAGGCACGTATTTCGCCAGCCAGAACCACCAGCGTCCGGATATCGCGCGCCGCCAGAATCGATTGCACCAGGTCGGTATGCTGCGCACCCGGCAACGTATAAAGATCGGTCTGCGAGACAAGGTTGAAGTAACGGCCATCGGCTTCGGTGAGTACCAGATGGCGCACGCCGCGACGCACCATCACCACGCTGGCCTGGTGTGCCGTACCATCGGCCGGCACGGTAATCAGACCACTGGTCATCACCGTGGCAATCGGCGCCTGCAGGTCGCAATCCTCGATCCCGATCCGGCGAACCACGTCGAGCAGAGTCACGATTCCCAGTGGCACGCGACTGCCTGGATCGACCACGACTACCGCATCGACGCGCATCCGGTCGAGCAGCAGCAAGGTCTCACGGATGCTCGCCGCTGGCCCGACGGTGAGTTGCTGCGCACGCACCAGATGACGCAGCGCAACGTACGGCGAAAAGGGGGCAACGCGCTTCGTTTGCTCAGTACTTGAGTCGGGCATGGTAAGTCCTCTGACTGGCTTCCCGTGCCTGCCGCAACGTCGTGATACCCATCTCGGCGAGCAAGGGCAGCATCTTCAGGAAGACTTCGCCGGTCACGATGGCATCGCCGAGCGCCGTGTGGCGTCCAAATACCGATACCCCCAGCCGCTCGGCAATGGCCTCGAGGCGATGCGTTGTCTGATTGGGATACAGCACGGCAGAAAGCAGCAGGGTGTCGAGCACCGGTTGCTCGAAACGCACTCCCGTTTTCGTCTCCTTCAATTGCAGGAAACGCATGTCGAAAGCGGCGTTGTGACCGACGAGGACCGTATCGGCACAAAAAGCATGAAACTTCGGCAGGACGACATCGATCGACGGCTGGCCGACGAGCAGTTCCGGCGTGATGCCGTGAATGGCGACTGACTGCGACGACAGCGAATGTCGCGGGTCGATCAGTTGGTCGAAACACTCCTGGCGCAGCAACCGGCGATTGACGATGCGCGTCGCACCGATCTGGATGATCTCGTCGCCCTGGGAAGGCTGTAGACCCGTCGTTTCGGTATCGAAAATCGTGTAGGACAGATCCGCGAGCGGCTGATCATCGAGTTCATGGCTGACGGCCGACCAGAGGAAGATATCGAAATCGTAAAATTCGGGGCGCTCGCCCTCCGGCGCCGGGGCAATTGCCCGCGGCAGATCCTTCGGCGCCTCGGCGACCGGCAGCATGGTACGGAAAAAGGCGCGATGCGAAACCCTTTCGCGCTGAAACCAGATATCGCCGTTACAGCGTTCGATCACATCGGTGACACTGAGCGGCGACGATTCACCTCCGACAGCCATCGGATCCTGCAGCCAGCTCATCGCTGTTTCATTGTTCATGAAGGTTCCGAGCCAGGACAGATCGAACTGCGCCAACGGTCCGCTGCGGGTCAGCGACAGCCGCACCTCGCGCACCTCATACTCGTCCTGCAAGCGCAACGCCAGGTAGCGAAGGGCTTGCAGCAGCCCAAAACTGTCGACGCGCAGCCACAGATCTTCATCGACGTTTTCGGACTTGACAGCCAGCACGCGACGCTCACTTGAACGTCGCTCGCCAATGCGGCGCGCAGCCACGGCAAGCAGTTCGGCACCCAGAATTTCCTCGAGCATCCAGCGCTCACGCAAATCGTTCGAGAAGGCACTCGCCGCCTTCTCGAACTGTGCGGTCAGAACGCCCGCCTCGTCGCGAATGACACGCAGGAAACGATCGCGCTGCTGGCTCGGCATGTCGGGAAAGTCGAAGAGCATTTCGCCGGCAGCACGAATACTGCCCAGCGGTCCGCGCCCGCCCTCGACCAGCGACTGGATCAGCATATCACGTCGCGCATGCCGCTCATTGGTACTGGTGACATCCTCCAGAACGAGCACGAAACCGGTAATTGAAAAGCCGCCAACGCGCGCGTGGTGCGGGCCATCCTCCCCCAGTACCGGCGACATATGTGCGCGCAGCAGCCGCCCGGTATGGGTCGCGGTGACAAACTGCACCGAACCGACAAGTTTCTTGTCGTCCTTGTTGCTTCCTTCCCGACTCGCCTGCTGCAGACGTTCCAATGCATGCCCGATGAGCGCACGGTCAAAAACCGTATAGATCGAACGTCCGAGGCCCAGCAATTCGGCATTACTGCCGTCGGCGGCAGTCGAAAGTTCCTGTTTGGCCCGCTGGTTATAGAGCAATACCCGGCCGTCAAGGTTACAGACCACGACACTCTGACTCAGATCGGCCATCAGCGCAGCCAGACGGCTGCGTTCCTCCTCGAGCGATGCGCGGGCCTCACGCACGCGTTCGGCGACATCTTGCTCACGCGCTGCACGCAGCGCAAGCAATTGATTCGCCACCTTGCCAAGCACCTGCAGTTCGCTCGCCGCGTACTCACTCAGCCGCAAATCACTGTGCGTCAGCGCCGTAGCCAGCTCTTCGGCCATCCGCAGGGGAGCGTTGACATAGCGTTCGTACAACCGATAAATCACCCAGAAACTGCAGGCACAGGCAGCCAACAGCAGCACCAACAGGACGACGATCCTTTCTTCGGCAGTCCGTCCGCCGCCGCTGGCGCCAGCCTCGCTGGCCAGCATCAGGAGCGCTGTCGCAGCCACCAAGGCAAGCAGAAACAGACCGACGGCCAGCACCGCGAGGAGCAGTCTGCGCGTGGGCTTCACCGGCTACATTCCGAGAAGCTTTCGCACCTCGGCGAGCAACTCCTTGGTCGAGAAGGGTTTGGTCATGTAGCCATCGGCACCGAGTCCAAGACCCTTGCTGACTTCGGTGTCGCGTCCCTTGGCGGTCAGCATCAGGATGCGCGTTGCGCTCAGGTCCGGGTCGGCGCGCAGGGCCTGGCAAACGTCGAAGCCATTCATCCTCGGCATCATCACGTCGAGGAGAACGAGATCCGGTCGCTCGGCACGTACTTTCGCCAAGGCCTCCTCACCATCGCCAGCGACCAGCACCTCGAAACCCTCACGGCGCAGCAGAAACTCGATCGAGATGACAATATTCTGCTCGTCGTCGGCAATCAGTATTTTTTTGCTCATCATCTCTCCGATCATCAATAGCCATCATCCGCTACGCTGCCGCAACCTGCGCAAGCGCTTGCTCCTGAACGGGTGCGAAAGGCAGGGTAAAGCGGAAGGTCGCCCCCTCCCCCGGTACGCTTTCCACCCACAGCCTCCCCCCGAAGTGCTCGACAATACGCCGGCTGATCGGCAGCCCGAGCCCGGTTCCTGATGGCTTGGCGGTCATCGTGTCGCCCACCTGACGGAACTTCTCGAAAATCAACTGCTGATCTTCCGGTCGTATTCCCGGTCCGTTGTCGGCGACACTGACTTCCAGTCCGTCCGCCAGCAGGCACAGCATCACCTTAACCCGGCCGCTGCCCGGCGCCAGAAACTTTACCGCATTGGAAAGCAGATTCAGCATGACCTGTATCAAACGGTCGCGGTCAGCCAGAATCAATGGCAGATTATCGGGCAGATCGAGTTCGACATGTGCTTCCTTCTCGCGGAACAATTGACTGGTCGCAGCCACCGATTGCTCGACGACCTCCTTCAGGTTCAGCTCACAGCCGTTCCAGTCAGCCCTGCCCGACTCGATCTTCGCCAGATCGAGGGTCTGGTTGATCAGCCGCGTCAGACGCTCGGCCTCGCTGACGATCAGACCCAGAAAACGCTCGCGATCGGCCAGGTGCATCCTGGGATCGTCGCGCAGCAACTCCGAGAAGGCGCGAATCGAAGTCAGTGGCGTTCGCAGTTCGTGCGTCACCGACGACATGATGTCGTCCTTGACGCGGTCCAGCTCCTGCAGGCGCTGATTGGCTTCCTGCAGATCGAGCGTGGCCGCCGTCAGCTCACGCGACTTGCGCTCGAGTTCACGGCTGTAGGTCCGCAACTGTGAGGCCTCATCGAGAATGTGCATGACCTCATCGATGCTCAGCGGCTCTTCCTTGGCCACCGAGGCCACCATCACACGTGCCGAAGCGCTACCGATCGCCCCGGCAAGGAGCGATTCGGCAAACTGCACGAGTTGCGCATCGGCTTCGGGCATCACCCCGCTGGCTACACCGCGGCGACGAGCATAGGCGGTAAATAGCGCTTGCGCCCGCGCCGGACCGAGAAAGCGGGCCACCAGTTCCTGCAGATCACTGACTTTCGCGCGCCCCCGCCACAGCGCTGCACCGACCGGTCCGGCGTCTTTTAGCGCATCGACGAATACCGTCGCCTGCGTTGCTTCGGCCGCCGTGGGGGGTCGCAGCAGCGAGAAGCCGACATAAGCACCGATATTGGCCAGAAAACTCCAGAACAGGCAATGGGCAATCTCGTCGAAACCGGTCAGACCGAACAACTGCTGCGGACGCAGCAACTCGATCCCGAACAGGCCCTGCGTCAGGAAGTCATCCGGCAACCAGCCCGACTTGGCAAACGACGGCAGCAGCAAGGTATAGGCCCAGACCAGAAAGCCCGCCGACAAACCCGCCAAAGCGCCGTCACGCGTTCCCCCACGCCAGTACATGCCGCCGATCATCGCCGGGGCAAACTGGGCAACCGCCGAGAAACTGATCAGGCCGATGGCCACCAGCGCGTAAGCTTCACCGGCCAGCCGGAAGTAGAGGTAGCCGAGCAGCAGGATGACTACGATGGCGCCACGCCGGATCCCCAGCAACAGCCGCGAGAGGTCCCTGGATTCATCGAAGGCAACGCGCTTGTGGCGTATCAGCAGCGGCATCACCAGGTCGTTGCAGGCCATCGTCGACAGGGCGATGGTTTCGACGATGACCATCCCGGTCGCGGCTGAAAGGCCCCCGATGAAGACCAGCAAGGTCAGACCCTCGTGGCGCTGTGACATCGGCAGCGTCAGCACAAAGGTGTCGGCATCGACGTCCTGCCCGACAAAATGCAGCAGGCCGCCGAGCGCGATCGGCAGCACAAAGACGTTGATCAGCAGCAGATAGAGTGGGAAGAGCCATGCAGCCCGCTTCAGGTGCGCCTCGTTGACATTCTCGACGACCGCAACCTGGAACTGGCGCGGCAGAAAGAGCAGCGCCATCGCCGACAGCACGATCAGCGAAAACCAGCCCGTGTAGCCCTTGCCCGAGGGAATCGCCGTCGTCAGGCGCAGCAGCTCCGGACTGGCGTTGACGCGTTCGAAGATGTCGCCGAAACCATCATACATGCCATAGGTGACGTACACGCCGACCGCCAGGAAAGCGACCAGCTTGACACTGGACTCCAGAGCAATCGCCGCGACCATCCCTTCGTGGCGTTCGGTGGCATCGAGGTGGCGGGTTCCGAAGACAATCGTGAACGCCGCCAGGATCAGGGCAATGTAGAAACTGATGTCGGCTGCCACCGACATCGTTGCGCTGTGGTTCGGCATGACGATCTCCGGGTAGCTGAGCAAGAGACTGACCGAGCTGGAGACGGCCTTGAGTTGCAGAGCAATGTACGGAATGATGCCAACCACGGCAATGACCGTCACCAGACCACCCAGGACATGGCTCTTGCCGTAGCGCGAGGAAATGAAATCGGCGATCGAGGTGATCCGGTTGGCCTTGACGATGCGGATCATCTTGAGCAGCAGGAACCAGCAGAGCGCCATCACCAGCGTCGGGCCCAGGTAGACCGGCAGGAAACCGATTCCCGACACCGCCGCGCGCCCGACACTGCCGTAGAAGGTCCAGGTCGTACAGTAGACGGCCATCGACAGGGCGTAGATGGTCGGGTTGGCGATCAGCGACCTTTTCTGATCGGCACGCTCATCGCCCCACCAGGCGACTGCGAACAAGAGCCCGAGATAGATCAGCGAGACGGCGATGACGACCGGGGCTTCGAGCATCGTCACCGCCTATTTGAAGTGACGTTCGATCGCCCAGGCCATCACGGCGATGACGACGACCCAGGCGAAGAAAATATAGGCATAGACCAGAGGAATCGACAAGACCGTCGTGTGACGATCGAAAAGAGAGAGAACAGGGTAATTGAACAGCACGCAGCCAAACAGGAAGGCGGCTATCAATCGGTCACTCGCCAAGACCCTACGATGCATGTCAACCTCCCACGCCACAAAGTGATCAGCACCCGTCGCCGGCAGACGGTACGGCTGTCGGACATCCTCCTCCCGCTCTGCCGGGGCATCGGGGACGACCTGCCGAGGCATCGCCCGCATTGTCATCAATCGGCGCGCGTGACGCAATGGCTTTCGCCCGGATTTCTCATCCCGGATCAGATTTGTGGACCAGCGGCTACGCGCTACACGACACTATTCGCCCAGGTCATCGAGCTTGATCGGCTTGCTGCGCGGACCGATGTGGCGTGGCAACAGCAGCGACAACAGGCCGGCCACCAGTACGAAAGCGGTCGACGCCCACAGGCAGGCGATCAGGCCGTCGCTTGGCCCGCTCTGTAGCCCCCACTGATAGAGTGCGCCCGAAAGAACCGTTCCCGCCAAGCGACCGGATGCGTTGGCCATGTAGTAGAAACCAACGCTCATCGCCACCTTGTCACTGTCGGTGTAAGCCAGGATCAGATAGGAGTGCACCGCCGAGTTCAGGGCAAAAACGGCGCCAAAGAGAATCAGGCCGGCAACCACGACAGTGCCCGGTGCCAGCCCGGCGCTCAGTCCCAGAGCGATGCCCGCCGGCAGTGCCGCGAGGACGAAAGCGAGAATGGTGGCCGTCCGTCCGTCGGGCTCGTGCTGCTCCTCGACGCGGCTGCGCAGCAGGCCGGGAGTCGCCGCCTGCACGATGCCGTACCCGATCACCCAAACCGCAAGAAACCCCCCGGACTGCCAGAAGGTCCAGCCGAGCACGCTCGACAGAAAGACCGGCAGGCCGACGACGAACCAGACGTCACGCGCACCGAAGAGGAAGATGCGCGCTGCAGCAAGCTTGTTGACGGCGCCATTGCGCGAGAACATCTGCCCGAACTTTGCTTTCTTGTTGGCCTGACCAAGCCCCCCGCGCATCAGTAGCGCGGCCAGGATCAGCGTTCCTCCGACCAACGCCACGAGCAACATGAGCGCGCTCTGAAAATCGAGCAGAGTCAACAGCAGACCACCCAGGAAGAAGCCGACCCCCTTCAATGCGTTCTTCGACCCGGTCAGGATCGAAACCCAGCGATACAGGGTCGCCGAGGCATTCTCGGGGACGATCAGCTTGACCGCGCTCTTCGAACTCATCTTGGTCATGTCCTTGGCGATTCCGCTCAGGGCCTGCGAGACCATGACGTAGGCGACCACCAGCCAGCCCTGTGGCGCGAAGGCGAGCATCGACAGTGCCACGAGTTGCGTGCCCAACCCGATGAACAATGTCGTCCTGAGGCCGAAACGGGCGCCGATGTAGCCACCGAAGAGGTTGGTCAGGATGCCGAAGACTTCATAGAAGATGAACAGCGAAGCGACGGCAAAAGGCGTGTAGCCCAGGCTATAGAAGTAGAAAAGCACCAGCATGCGGGTGGCGCCGTCGGTCACGGTGTCGGACCAGTAGGCGGCGGTCACCAGCATGTAGTTGCGCAGGCCGGCATGTGCAGCGGGGCTCTTGGCTGAGGATGGATCGCTCATCGTCGTCCTCCAGGAGGAAACCGTGCGAAGAAACCCTCGCCTGGCTGGCAGCGATGGCCCCGATCGGCACGGAATCCATGGGCGTGTACTTACAGTGAAGCGGCCAGCTTGCGCGCCAGTTCGACGTAACGATTGGCGTAACCCCACTCGTTGTCGTACCAGGCGTAGATCTTGACCAGCGTGCCGTTGATCACCAGGGTATGCGCCGCATCGACGATCGACGAGCGCGGATCGCCGCAGTAGTCCATGGAAACCAGTGGCCGTTCCTCGTAGCCGAGAATTCCCTTCAGGGCGCCCTCGGCAGCCGTCTTGAGCAGACCATTGACCTCTTCGACGCTGGTCGGGCGCTTCATCTCGAAAACACAGTCGGTGATCGACGCGTTGAGCAGCGGCACGCGCACCGCGTGCCCGTCGAGCTTGCCTTTCAGTTCCGGGAAGATCAGCGCGATCGCGGTCGCCGAGCCGGTCGTCGTCGGCACCAGCGACAGGCTCGAAGCGCGCGCGCGGCGCAGATCCTTGTGCATCTGGTCGTGCACGCTCTGGGTGTTGGTCGAGCTGTGGATGGTCGTGATCATGCCATGCGAAATGCCGATCGCCTCATGCATGACCTTGACTACCGGCGCCAGACAATTGGTGGTGCACGAGGCTGCGGTGACGATATGGTCGCGGGCCGGGTCGTAGCGCTGGTCATTGACGCCCATGACGATGTTCAGCGTATCGCCACCCTTGACCGGTGCGGCGACGATCACCTTCTGCACGCCTGCCGCCAGGTAGGGCGCTAGTTCCTCGGCCGTGCGCCACTTGCCGCTGGCTTCGAGAACGATGTCCACCCCGGCGTCGCGCCAGGGACCGCCGGCGACGTCCCTGACGGTGCTGTAGCCGATCGATTTTCCATCGATCAGCATCCGCCCGTTGCTGCTCCCGACATCGTGCCGCCAGCGGCCATGGACCGAATCGAATTCAAGAAGGTGTGCTGCCGACTCCACCGGTCCGTTCGCTTCGTTGATATGCACGAACTCCAGTTCCGGGCAGTCCCACGCGGCGCGTAGCGCCAGCCTGCCGATACGACCGAAACCATTGATGCCAACCTTGACAGTCATTTCCTGCTCCTCCGAATGATGGGTTGTGCCCGGCTGGATTCCCAGCGAGCGGACGATCTGAATATTTCAGGCGACCTGAATGTCGGAAACTATTCTATAATGCTGGAATTATGGAAACAAGTAAACTCCCTCGTTGAGCCGGCACCCGCGGCGTGCTTTCCGAAACCGGCACGCCACCAGGCCAACGCGGGCGTCGGCCATTGCCTCACCGCAAAGAAGGTCTCAAATGAGCGCTACCACGAACAAACTCAATGCCCTTGACCGCTATCTGACCGTCTGGATCTTTGTGGCCATGGCGCTTGGCGTCGGCCTGGGATTCTTCCTCCCCGGGATCGAGAACCTGATCAATTCCTTCCAGGTCGGCACGACCAACATCCCGATCGCGCTCGGGCTGATTCTGATGATGTACCCGCCTTTCGCCAAGGTGCGCTATGAGGAACTCCCGGATGTCTTCACCGACCGCAAGGTGCTCGGCCTCTCGCTGATTCAGAACTGGGTCATCGGGCCGATCCTGATGTTTGTGCTGGCGATCCTCTTCCTGCCTGACAAGCCCGAGTACATGGTCGGGCTGATCCTGATCGGCCTGGCGCGCTGCATCGCGATGGTGATTGTCTGGAACGAGATCGCCAAGGGCTCGACCGAATATGCCGCCGGCCTGGTGGCCTTCAATTCGATCTTTCAGGTGCTCTTCTATAGCGTCTATGCCTGGCTGTTCGTCACCGTGCTGCCGCCACTGTTCGGGCTCTCCGGTTCAGTGGTGGATATCTCGATCGGACAGATCGCCGAGAGCGTTCTGATCTACCTCGGCCTTCCCTGCGTCGCCGGCCTCCTGACGCGGGTGATCATGCTGCGCTTCGTCTCCAGGCAGTGGTATCAGGAGCGTTTCGTTCCCAGGATCAGCCCGATTACGCTCGGCGCCTTGCTGTTTACCATCGTCGTCATGTTCAGCCTCAAGGGCACATTGATCGTGACCATTCCGCTGGACGTGGTACGCATCGCCATTCCCTTGCTGATCTACTTCGTGCTGATGTTCGTACTCTCGTTTTACATCAGCCGGAAGGTCGGGGCCGGCTACCAGAAATGTGCGACCCTGTCATTCACCGCGGCAAGCAACAACTTCGAGCTGGCGATCGCCGTCGCGGTAGCCGTCTATGGGATCAATTCCGGCGCCGCCTTCGCGGCCGTCATCGGACCGCTTGTCGAAGTGCCGGTGATGATCTGTCTCGTCAATGTCTCGCTGTGGTTTCAGAAACGCTTCTTCGCCAGCGGAACCGGCTGACTTCCCCGCCTGACTTCCTATAGCCAGGCGGCAATCCTGGCGCGATCCGGAATGCCCCCGGCGTGAACCACCTGGCCGTCGACCACCACACCGGGGGTGGACATCACACCGTACTGCATGATTTCGCGCAGATCTTCGACCTTGGTTAGCCTGATGGCCACGCCTTGCTCTGCAGCGACTTCCTCGATCAACCTGACCGTACTGCGGCAGTTGGCACAACCGGTGCCGAGTACCTTGATTTCTCTCATGAGGATTTACCTTTCCGAAATCTCTTGAAAACAGGGTGAATGCAATTCCCGTCACCGGCCAGGCGAGGAAAAGGGGGGAATGAGCGCGGTCTGCTACAGCACGAGATTGAAGACGTAGCCGACCAACAGGATGCCACCGGCGACGACGCCAGCGAAAGTGACGATCAAGCGCATGCGTAGCACCTTGCGCAGGATGATCATCTCGGGCAGCGACAACGCGATGACGCTCATCATGAAGGCGAGCACGGTGCCGAGAGCGGCCCCCTTGCCGATTAGCGCCTCGACGATCGGGATCATGCCAGCCGCATTGGCATACATCGGCACGCCGAGCGCGACCGCTGCCGGTAGCGACCACCAGGGCGCTTCCTTGCCCATCAGCGACGCCATGAAATCCTCTGGCACATAGCCGTGAATCGCGGCGCCAATGGCGATACCCGCCAGGATGTATGGCCAGACCTTGCCGACGATTTCCTTGACGTGACTCCAGCCCGCACGGAAGCGGTCGACCCAGGTAAAACGCTCGCCTGCGAGTTCCGGCGCCGTTCCGGCAAGAATGCCCTGCACCCAGTCCTCCAGGTAAGGTTCCATCTTCAGCTTGCCGATCACCAGGCCGGCCACAATGGCCACCAGCAAACCCAGGCCCAGATACAGCGCGGCGACTTGCCAGCCGAACAGGCCGAACAGCAGTGCCAGCGCCACCTCATTGACCATCGGCGCCGAAATCAGGAAGGAAAAGGTCACGCCGAGCGGGACGCCGGCCGAGAGGAAGCCGATGAAGAGTGGCACCGCCGAGCACGAACAGAACGGCGTGACGATGCCGAGCGTCGCCGCCAGGACATTGCCGACGCCGACCCGTTTGCCCGAGAGCATCGCCCGGGTACGTTCAGGCGAGAAGAAGGTCTGGATCACGCCCATCAGAAAGACAATACCGGTAAGCAGCAGCAACACTTTCGGCGTGTCGTAGAAGAAGAAATGCACCGCCTCACCCAGATGCGTGCCGTGGGCGAGGCCCAGGGCGGCAATCACGGCATCGGCAAACTCGGTCAGGTGGTGATAGATGGCCAGCCAGACGACGCCGGCGACGAGCAGGCCGAAGCCCCATGTCGTGACGCCCTGGGCTGAATTCCTGGTCAGGATGGAGGGGCTCATCGGCAAACTCGCTTGACCGCCTGTCTGTCCTTGCATACCGGCATGCCCTGGAAGCCATTGGGCCGGACGCGTCCGGTCAGGTGCAGAATGGGCGATGCGGGTCGGATGAAACAGCAATGTATCCATCCGGCGCCGCGCAGTCAATCGGTACAGGCCGCCTGCAGTTCCTGGTGGATCAGCGCGAGAACGTCTGTCCGCCGATCGTGCTGCTGTTCGGTCAGCGCCGGGAAAGCCGGCCAGCCCGGATCGACCCACTCCAGCCCGGCAAACTGGCGACTGGCCGCGTAACGGGGAATGACGTGAAAATGCACCTGGTGATCGACCATCATCAGCATCAGGTAGTTGATGCGATCGTAGCCGAAGGCCGACTGCACGGCCCGCTCGAGTTTCCCGAGCAAACCGGAAAGATCAGCCATTTCTGCAGCCGTGACCTCCGAGAATTGCGCCGCGTGACGATTCAGCGACAAGACGCCGCAGCCCAGGGTCGCCTGGGCAGGTCGCACCGACCACGACCAGGCAGGGGTTTTCGCCACCAGCAACTCGTCAACCCGGAACTTCGCGCGAAACCCCGCAAGCCTCTGTGATTCGTCCATTGCTGGTCTCTCCCCGATTCAGAAAACTGTAAAGGTAACAGAAGTTCCGGGAATTCCTGCCACGCCGTCGCCGTCATATCCGGCAGAATGTGTCAAACTTGCCTCGAATGCCGGTCTCGGCCGGCATCCTGCCCATACACGCCAAGAGGAGGGAACGATCATGGCCAGATACGGTTTCGTCGCATCGGGCGGCGGCTATCGAAGCTTTTACAGCGAAGGGGTGCTGGTATGGCTGAAGCGTAACGAAGTGCCGATCGTGCATATCGCCTCGACCAGTTCGGGAAACAATATTGTCGTCGACTATCCCTGAAAAGGATTGACGATGCCAGTCTCGATGTGTTCATGAACGCCTTCCTCGCCGGCATCACCACCCTCCCCTATTTCAAGGCGATCACCATCGATGGCGATTACTATATCGAGGGTGGCTACCTGGACAACACGCCACTGCGGACGCTGTTCGAAGATGATGAGGTCGACGAAATCATCGCCGTCGATTTCACCGATTACGACTACCAGCGCGAACTCGACCGGCTCTACCACTCGAAGTCCTTGATTCTGCCGTTCAACAGCATCGATATGCATCTGCTGGTCAGCGACATGCAGCTGACGCTGCCCAACACACGCATCTTTGCGCAAGCGACCCTGATCAACGAGATGCTCAAGGCGATGGGAACAACGAGTGCCGAGATCGGCGGCCGGCGCTATTACGCCAAACCCTTGCACGTGCTGCGCCCGAAGGGCCTGGAGAGCATGACCATTTCGCTCAAGGACAGCAGCGCCCAGAAACGCTATTTCGAGCTCGGTCAGCAGGCGGCGGCAGCGCTGTTCGCGACGGCGTAGCCTATCGGCCGTTCGCCAGCCAGCGGTTGAAGCCGGCCCGGGCGCTGTCGATGAGTTCGCCGGCGGTCAAGCCGACCGGTCCACAGCCACTGGCGACGAGTTCGTCGGCCGCGGCGCCATGCAGATGCACCGCCGCCAGCAGGGTTTCGAGGGCTGGCCAGCCTTGCGCCAGAAGCGCCACGACGAAACCGCTGAGCACGTCACCGCTGCCGGCGGTCGCGAGACCGGGATTGCCGCTGGTGTTGACGAACCAGTGGCCGGCAGGCGTGGCGATGACGCTGCCGCAACCCTTCAGCACCACCATTGCCTGGTAACGTGCGGCGATGGCCAGTGCGGCGCCAGCACGGTCGGACTGGACGACAGCGGTGTCGCAGCCCAGCAGACGAGCCGCCTCGGTCGGATGTGGCGTCAGCAGGGTCGGCGCCTGGCGTGCCAGCACCGCCTGCTGCAAACGGATTTCGCCTGCCAGCAGATTCAGCCCGTCAGCGTCGAGCACGAGCGGAATGTCGAGCGAACTCGCTCGTTCGAGCAGCGCGACGGCTTCGTCGCTGCTTCCCATGCCCGGCCCGCAGGCCAGCGCGCTGAGACCGGCGGCGAGCAGCGCGTCCGGCTGGCGAAGCATCAGTTCCGGCTGCAAGGGGTCGATTGCTGGCGCCTGCCGATCGAGCAGTCCGAGATAGACGCGCCCACTGCCGAGCCGCAGCGCCGCCCGACCGGCCAGAAAAACGGCGCCGACCATGCTGCCCGCACCCCCGAGAATGCCGGCGCTGCCATGACTGCCCTTGTGGCTGTTTTTGGCACGCGGGCGCAGGCAATCGACGAACAGATCGGTGCCGATCGTCCGTGCCGTCGCCTTCACCAGCCGCTCGACGTCCAGGTCAAGCGTGGCGACCGAAATCGAGCCGCAGTGGTCCGGACCCTCGGCAGTGAACAGTCCCGGTTTGGCGGCGATGAACGTGATGGTGTGACTGGCACGAATCGTCGCGCCGCAGAGTTTTCCGGTATCGGCGTCGAGACCGCTCGGACAGTCCAGGGCGAGCAGCGGGCAGCGGTCGCGTGCGGCGAGGGTATTGGCCGCCAGAACGAGTTCGCCATGGAAACCGCCGATCGGGCGCTGCAGACCGATCCCGAAGAGGCCATCGATGATCAGCGCCCAGCGCTGGCCGGAGGGAATGCTCTCGAGCACGCTGCCGCCGTCGTCGATGAAGCGCCGGCAAGCGGCTGCGGCATCCTTCGGCAAACGGCCGAGTTCGCCGACAAAAACCATGCTCACGGCAAAGCGACGTTCGCGCAGGTGGCGGGCGGCGACAAAAGCGTCGCCGCCGTTGTTGCCCGGCCCGGCGAGAACCAGCAGCGCCCCCCCCTGCAGGCGGCACAGCGAGGTCGCCAGATCAGCAGCAGCCAGCCCGGCGCGCTCCATCAAGGGCTGGTCAGCCGCGATCGTTTCGATATTGCGCAGATCGGCGGCGCGATAGAGTGCTTGTGATCGAAGGCTTGTCTTCATGATCGGATCCTAGCCCAAAGTATCGGTATGGAACAGTTTCACGGGTCCCTGCGCGCAAGTTCTGGCCCGATTCTAGCCCAGCCGCGCGGCGCCCGGAATCGTCCACAACCATTGCATGAGACTCGGGAGCGCTTGCCGGGAGACTGCGCCGGGCCAGGGTCCCCTCCGGGTCGGCTATAATCGCGCCGTTCCTTCCTTGAGCGCAGCTCGCCTGCCCTGCCCGCCCACCATGGCCGATCTCCTGTTTCTCCGCGGCGCCCCCGCATTCTCGTCTTTCCGTCTGCAGGGCCTGCAGCAACGTGTGGCTGCTGTCGCACCAGGTCTGAGCATCGTGACTGCCGAACATTGGCACTTTGTCAGCACCCGGCAGCCGCTGAGCAACGCTGAACGCCGGCAGCTCGCGGCCCTGCTCGAAGAACGCCCCGCCGCCGACGACACGCCAGGCGAGCTGCTGCTCGTCACACCGCGCATCGGGACGATCTCGCCCTGGTCGTCGAAAGCCACCGACATCGCCATCAATAGCGGACTGCGCACCATCGAGCGCATCGAACGCGGCATTGCCTACTGGCTCAAAGCCAGGCGACACAAGCTGTCGGCCTCCGAGAAGGAAGCCCTCGCCGCCCTGCTCCATGATCGCATGCTGGAGACCGTGGTCGACGACTTCGCGTGCAGCGCCGACCTGTTCCGCCACTTTGCCCCGCAACCGCTGACCCGCGTCGATCTGCTGACCGGTGGTCGCGTTGCGCTGGTCGAAGCCAATGCACGGTTGGGGCTGGCCCTGTCGGAGGACGAAATCGATTACCTCGTCGAGCTGTTCGTCAAGGTGCAGCGCAATCCGACCGATGTCGAGCTGATGATGTTCGCACAGGCCAATTCCGAGCACTGCCGGCACAAGATTTTCAACGCCTCCTGGGTGATCGACGGGCAAGCGCGCAGCGAAACGCTGTTCGGGATGATCCGCGAAACACATCAGGCGCATCCGGATGGCACCATCGTCGCCTATTCGGACAACTCATCGGTCATCGCGGGTGCCAGGGTCCTGCGCTTCCACGCCGGCACCGACGCCCGTTATGCCTATCATGAAGAACTGACGCACATTCTCGCCAAGGTCGAGACGCACAATCACCCGACCGCAATCTCCCCGTTCCCCGGCGCCGCGACCGGCTCGGGTGGCGAGATCCGCGATGA
>DIME01000036.1 GCA_002425405.1 Candidatus Accumulibacter vicinus | reverse complement strand
AGTTGCAGAATCATGGCTTCAGGGCAAGCACAAGTTCGGCAAAACATGCTCAATGAGTTGGGCGTAAGGGTATGCGGTCAGCGGTATCGATTATTTGCTGACATGGAATTGTCGGCATATCGCAAACCCGGAGATACAAAGATGCATTGCGGAGTACTTTGAGCAGATTGGTCTATTTCTACCCTTTATTTGTACACCCGAAGAACTTCTTGGAGAAGTCAATGCTGAATGACGAAGTCATTGATGAAGTGCGGGCCATTCGTGACGCCCATGCCGCTAGGTTTGCTTACGACCTGCGCGCGATTTATGCAGACCTGAAAAGATCGGAGACTGAGCGTATTGCCGCCGGCCATCCCTTTGTTTCTCCTCCATCTGAACTTCCTACGCCTAACTCTGCATTGCAGCGGACTCGCTTCGCTCACCGCTGAATTTGAACGTTGGGCATCTGCTGACCAAGCACGAAATATGGGTACCCGTTGCTTCTGTTCACTCCGGCGACTACGTGCTTTACCAGCACCTCGTAACCGTGCGCATGAGACGCCCACACCGACAGCCAGGCGGCCGAATGCTTCGCGTGGCCGGAAGCTTCTGCAGCGGCTTGGGCTGCCGCCATCTTTTCGTGGCCGTACCATTGGTGCAGTCTGTCGCTGTAGTCATACGACAGGTCATCAGCCGGCGCACCGAAGATCGTTTGCTCATCGCGGAAGCGTGAGTCCGTGTAGTGCGGCAGAAGGTCAGAAAGCGGCTCGGCCGGGTCCTGTTGCGCGAAGTACACGGGCCTATTGGCTCGTTTAAACGCATTCATGTCACTCTTCATGTTGTCCTCGGCCTTATTCAGAATCATGCCAATCAGGTTGATCTTCATTCCAAATCCTTCCCGTCCTCCCGAGGCCGTGGGTGTGAACTGGCAAGCCAACCGGTTTTCTGCCATCGGCAGGGCGTGGCGCGAATCCGTCGTCACCTTGTAGCGGCGCTTGTGGCGGGCGTGAATCCCGTTCTCGGCTCGCAGCCGCGACAGTTCCCTCTCTTCTGGCGTCACCATCCGGCTGCCCACCCCGTTTGGCGTCCCCTTCGCCGCTGCCTTCACCCAGTTACGCAGGGTCTGCTCGACCAGCCCCAATTCCTTGGCCACCCCTCCCACACTTTCTCCTGCCTTCGCCCGCTTGACCGCCAGGTCCCTGAACTCCGGCGTAACGGCCGGCTTCGCGATCTTCATTTCTCGCTCCTAAAGTGACTGAATCATACGTCACCCTGGGAAGACGAAATTTCGGGGGGAAGCTCACCTGCCGACATGGCCCCTGAAAAGCCCCTGACCATCGTGTCGATGAAAGTACAATACCGCACCGACGCTTCCTGTGCGGCTGATCCCTCCACCACGGCATGAAAATCCTCGATCAAGTCTTTTTTCTCGCCATTCCCGACTGCGCCGGCTACGCCGGCCCGAGACGATGCTGAGCCGCCTGCTGGTCGCCGCCGTATGGTTCCTGCACGTCCTGCCGTTGCCGGTGCTGGCGTGTCTGGGCAATGTGCTGGGCAGCGTGATCTTCCCCCTGGCCAGACGGCGCCGACACATTGTGCTGGTGAATCTGGGCCTGTGTTTTCCACAACTCGATGCACGCCAGCGCCGGCAATTGGCAAAGGCACATTTCAAGGTGCTGACACGCAGCGTGCTGGAACGTACGCTGCTCTGGTGGGCGAGCCGACAGCGACTGTCGCGCCTGATCCGGTTAGAGGGCGAGGAACGGATGCAGGCGCTGCTCGATGCCGGACGTCCGGTACTGCTGCTGGCGCCGCACTTCGTCGGGCTCGACGCTGGCGGTGTGGCGATCGCCATGCGTTTCAACGCCGCGAGCATTTATGCCGTCCAGTCCAACCCCGTTTTCGACCGCCTGCTGCTGCGTGGCCGACAACGTTTTGGCGACCAGTTGCTGCTCTCGCGCCAGGAAAGCGTCCGTGCCAGCGTGCGGGCAATGAAGGCCGGGCGGCCGCTGTACTACCTGCCGGACATGGATTTCGGGAAGCGGGATTCGATCTTTGTCCCCTTCTTTGGCGTGCAGACGGCAACCGTTCCCGGTCTGTCGCGGCTGGCACGACTCGCCGGGGCTGTCGTCATTCCCTGCGTGACCCGTCTGCTGCCCGGTGGTGAGGGCTATGCGGTGACGGTCGGCGAGCCATGGCAGGATTTCCCTTCCGCCGATGTCGAGGCCGATACCCGCCGCATGAACGCCTGGATCGAGGCTGCCGTACGGACCATGCCCGAGCAGTACTACTGGGTACATCGTCGTTTCAAGACTCGTCCTCCGGGCGAGCCGCGTCCTTACTGATGACCTTCCCGGCCGCGCCACCGGGCCTGCTTTCTGCGTCGGGCGAATGGACGCCGGCGCAGGTATACTGAGCAATTTCGTCGGCCGGCAAGCCCTGCTGTGCGGGCCGCACCCCTGATCTTCTGAGACTTCGACCTTGGCACTGACTCTACTCGGACTGTCCGGCGCGCTGACCCACGATCCTTCGGCGGCGCTCTACATCGACGGCAAACTCGTCGCAGCGGCAGAGGAGGAACGCTTCGTTCGCGACAAGCACGCCAAGAACCGCATGCCCTACGAGGCCGCGAAATTCTGTCTGGCGTTTGCCGGCATCACGCCTGCCGAGGTCGATGCGGTGGCCATTCCGTTTGCCCCGATCAGCCTCGCCGAACCGGCGCGCTGGCACTATGCGAAACGCTACTGGTACGCCCCCGAGCGGGCGCTCGACGCCCTTCTGACCGGCAACCGACGTTTTTTCCGTTACCGCAAGCGCATCGAGTGGTGCCTGCTGCAACTCGGTTTCGATCTCAAGAAGGTCGAGGTCGTGCCGGTCGAGCACCATCTGGCGCATGCGGCGAGTGCCTACCATTGCTCTGGATTCAGGGAGAAAACCGCGATTCTCGGCATCGACGGCAAGGGTGAATATGCCACCACCTTCTTTGGCTACGGCGAGAACGGCAAAATTCACAAGATCAAGGAATTCTACGACCCCGATTCGCTGGGGGGCCTGTATGGCGCCCTGACCGAGTATCTGGGCTTCGAAATGCTCGACGGCGAGTACAAGGTGATGGGAATGGCGCCTTACGGCGATCCGAACCGCTACGATTTCTCGCGTCTGGCAAAGTTCGAGAACGGCGAACTGAAAATCAACACCGACTACGCGAACGTGATCGGTGTCCGCCGCTACAAGGAGAACGGCAAGGGCTACTATTTTTCACCGAAGCTGGTCGACTGGCTCGGTCCCCGGCGTGCGGGAGACATCGCCGATGATCCTTACATCCACTACGCGGCAAGCATGCAGAAACTCTTCGAGGATCTGTCGCTGCAGATGATCGAACATTACCTCGGCGACATTCTGCGCGAGACCGGCCGGCTCGCTTTTTCAGGCGGTGGTGCGCTCAATGTCAAGCTCAACCAGAAGATCATCGCCCGCCCGGAGGTGCGCGAACTCTTCGTCCAGCCGGCTTCCGGCGATGCCGGAACGGCCGTCGGCGCAGCCGCCTACGTGTCGGTGGAGCGCGGTGTCCCGGTCGAAAAAATGGAACATGTCTACCTTGGCCCGGCGTACAGCAACGAAGACGTCATCGCCGCCTGTGCCCGACATCCGGCGCGCCCGTCATGGCAGCGGCTCGACGATGTGCCGCAGCGCATCGCCCGGCTGCTTGCCGAAGGCCAGCCGGTGGCGTGGTTCCAGGGTCGAATGGAATTCGGCCCGCGCGCGCTGGGCGGCCGCTCGATCCTCGGTTGCCCGAGTGTCCCCGGCGTTGCCGACCGGATCAACGCGCAGATCAAGTTCCGCGAGCGCTGGCGCCCGTTCTGCCCGAGCATGCTCGACCGTGTCGGCCCGCAGATGCTCGGCAGCGCCCACCCGGCGCCATTCATGACCTTCACCTTCGAAGTGGCAAAAGGCTGGAAGGAACGCGTCCCCGAAGTCGTGCACGAAGACGGCAGTTCGCGTGCGCAGGTACTGCGGCGCGAATTCAACCCGCGCTACTACGACCTGATGGTCGAGCTGGAAAGACTGACCGGTAACGGCGTCGTTCTCAACACCTCGCTCAATCGTCGTGGCGAAGCGATGATCTGTTCGCCGACCGACGCGCTGAACATGTTCTTCGGTTGCGACCTGCAGTACCTGGTCATGGAAGACCTGCTGGTGACCAAGGCGGCCGCGCAGACGCAGGCGCTGCCGATTTGACGAGGCAGCAGCGCTCGGGAGATACTTTGCGTCGTGCGCTCGAACCGCCCGACGCTCGCATCACCCGGCCGGCGTGAATGCTTGCGGCGGCCTCCCGATGTTTCGGCGCGGATGGACGCCTTTTCGTTTTTTCAGTGCCGACCAACCTTCGGTAGCGGCGCGCTGATTTGGTGAATGATGAATAAAATCAATCTGCTATTTGCAAAAAATGTGATCGGAAGAAAAACGGCAGAGCAGGAATTGTCGTTTCTGATGTGGGTCGAGAATCTCGCCTTCGACAAGCATGTCGATGTCGCCTGGGCCGGTGAAGACGGCGTCTGGCATACCCTGGCGGCGACGTATCACAGCCGCATCGATCAGGACAGGGAGTGCTGGTTCGCCCGTGCCACATTCGCCCTGGCCGCCGCCGCAGCGCTACCCGGAAATGTCGAGTTCGCCTTGCGCTATCGCGTCCTGGGCAAGGAATACTGGGATAACAATCACGGCAAGAACCATGCCATTCAGGCCGATTCGGGAATCCTGGTGGCCGATCGGCGCCCGCTTCTGAACGTCGGTTGCGAGCGTAGTCTGGTCGATGGCCAAAGCTTTCTACCGGTTGTCGTGGCGACGGACAAGAGTCTGCAAGCCAAGAGCGTCACGGTGCATTGGACTGCTGACGACTGGCAGAGCACGCACAAGGTGCCCTGCCGATACCTGAGCAAGTACTGGGACCGGGAGTTTCTCAGCAATGCGAGAAATCCCAATCAATACGGTTGCCAGATCTGGAATGCCATGCTGAAGGTGGACGACGCCTGGCGGGTGCAATACCGGATTTCTTGCGAAACCCGCCAGCGCGTCCTCTGGGACGACCACTTCGGCAAAAACTATACAGTCCAGCGCCTGCCGCTCAAGGTGCTGATCCTGAACCTGCATTGCCGGCAGGAAGAGAACCAGGATGACAAGCTTTCGCAAATCGCCAAGGCGATTGACTCTCTCGATGTCGACATCGTCTGTCTGCAGGAAGTGGCGGAACTCTGGAATGACGGCGAGGGCGACTGGGAAACGAATACGGCGCGGATCATCAACGAACGCCTCGTCTCCCCCTATCACCTGGTGACCGACTGGTCGCATCTGGGCTTCGGGCATTATCGGGAGGGGGTGGCCATCCTCAGCCGGTATCCGGTCGAGAAACATGCAGCGAAATATGTCTCGGCGAGTTCCGACCCCTACAGCATTCACTCCAGAAAGGTCGTCATGGCCCAGGTCAGGGTGCCGTATTTCGGTTTGCTGAACGTCTTCTCCTCGCACCTGAGCTGGTGGGAGGACGGCTTCGCGGAGCAGTTCGACAATCTGCGGCAGTGGGCCAGCGACGAACACAGCAGCGAGCTCACGGCCACGATGCTTTGCGGAGATTTCAACATCAAGGCCGGTTCCAGGGGCTATCAATTCGTCGTCGATTCAAACGAATACGCTGATCAGTATCTGTCGGCCAACTCGCCGAAGATTTTTCACAAGGTTTTCGAAGCCAGGGAGTTGGCCTGGGAAAGTGCGCTGGAAGACGATCATCGAATCGATTATGTCTTTCTGCGCAAAGGGAGCCGGTTGCACGCAATCTCGGGCCAAGTCGTGTTCACTGATCAGGATTATGGTCGAGTGTCCGATCATTTTGGCTACCTGGTGACATTCGAGCCCCTGTGAGCTGCGGGCGCGACAGAGTCGTTTGCTCGCCACGGATTCTGGCGAGCGGACATCAAACAGCATAGGGCGGTTCGGTCTCGATATCATGAAAACAGCAGAGCAATACGCAGTACCCGTACATGGCAATCTGGGGGGGAGCTTCGTTCGGGTGAACGACTTCAACGAGAAATTCTATCTGCGTTGGGGGAAAATCGACTTCGACGTGTACTTCGGTACCCAGGTGAATGTGAAAGTCATCCTGAGGGTCTATCGGAATAATGATATTTGCGAAACCTATATTGTCGATACCGATCCCTACGATATCCAGTGGAACCATCACAAGCGGCGCACCCGGGATTTCTACATCCATCCCTCGTCCAGTAGCTTCGGGCCTGCCAACTGTATCAAGTTTGCCTTTGTGGTGCACCTCGACGAGCACTCGATTGCCTCGCAACTCGAATACATTTTCATGGACTGGTCGCAATTGCGCGCGGAGCCGCCGCAATATCGAAGAATTACTCCGGAATGGGCGACCAACAACCCTTATCGCACGCATGAGGTGAATGCCTGGCAGTTGCAGTGCGATGTGGACTGGTACAACCACCATTTCGAATCATTGCACCTGATTCCCAAGTTCACCAAGGGCCAGCAGTATCACCCGTACCATCCCAAACGCTTCATTCACGATCACATCGACAAGGTCATTCGCAGCAAGCACGCTCACCCCAATCGGTTCTGCACCATCAAGGTCAGCGTCGACTGCATCGACGACTACGACTTCACTCGCCACCTGGTACACGCCAGTGAAAACGGCGTCTGTGTGCAGTGCATCGTCGACTGGCGGAAGATGACGCTCACCAACAGTCCGAACTACGCGCGCCTGCAGCGCGCCGGCATCGAACTGGTGGGTGTTTTCTGCACGCCGCACCATCATCTGATCGAGGTCGATCCCGACATGCATACCAAGTTCATCATCTTCAACGATGATGATTGCATCCTGGGTTCGTTCAACATCACCTTCGATCGCTGGTGGGCGAATTGGGAATCGGGGATGACCTTTCATTCGAAAGGGGTCTGTCGCCTGCTCGACAACATCTTCCAGAGCGAGCGTGGCGGCGTCAATCAACGATACGGCATCGACCCGCTCAGCCATTTCAACCTGCTCTATACCTACGGTCGACACGCGCTGCTCAACGGCAAGCATTACCTTCCGCATCATGCCATCCTGGCCGAAATTCACCGCGCCAGGCATTCGATCAAACTGACGTTGTTCCTGATCGGCAACCTCCTGGGCGAGCACGGCGACAGCGTCATCGATGCCCTGATCAACGCCAAACACCGCGGTGTGCATGTCCATATCCTGCTCAACGGGCATCTCGCACGGCAGGGTAAGGTGGGTGTCGAGCGTTCGATGCACGATGAGCTGAATCGCCCGCTCCTGCCGGCAGCGCAGGGACTGCGGACGGCCGGGATTGCCGTCGGCCTGGTGTATGGCCAGGATGATCACCCGGTGCCCTATTCGCCGATCCACTCCAAGTACTGCATCATCGACGAAGCGACAGTCATCGAAGGCAGTTTCAACTGGTACAACACGTCGGTGTTTTCCCATGACCTGACGGTCGTGGCGACCAATCGCGAAATGGCGAAAGCGTATCTGTACGAGTTCGAGCAGATCCAGCGCGTTTTCCGGATCTATTACTGAAACTGAAGCCTGCGATCCGGCTGCGCGACAGCCGGCAAAAACCTTTTGCCGGCAACAACGACATGGTGCACAACGTGATGCAAAATCCTCTTGACAACAGACGATTGACTCTGCTAACGGCGCCAAGGATACTTCGTCTACGCGTCTGAAACGCTTGACCGCAGGGGGGCATTTGCTCAAACGCAGTGGCGAAAAAGGGATGCTGTTCGCGAATCGTTCCGCCGACCGATCCCCTGCCGCTGCTGTTCCTGCTTTGCTCTCATACCATTCTATTCCAGCCTTTTTCAACACCCTCTCACTATCGAGGAAATCATGTCCAAACTGTTCATCGAAGATCTCGCCCTCGAAGGCAAGCGCGCGCTGATTCGCGTCGATTTCAACGTCCCTCAGGACAAGACCACCGGCGCCATCACCAACACCAAGCGGATCGAAGCCGCCTTGCCGACGATCAGATATGCGCTCGACCACGGTGCCGCCGTCATTCTCATGTCCCACCTCGGTCGTCCCGACGGCAAGGCCATGCCGGAATACAGTCTTGCACCGGTGGCGACCGCGCTCGCGGGTCTGATCGGACGCCCGGTACGGTTCCTGGCCGATTGCGTCGGTCCGGAAGTCGAAGCCGCCTGCGCCGCGATCAAGCCCGGCGAAGTCATCCTGCTCGAAAACCTTCGCTTTCACCTTGAGGAAGAGGGCAAGGGCACGGTCACCCACGCCGACGGCTCGGTCGCCAAGGTCAAGGCCAATCCGGAAGACGTCAAGGCCTTCCGCGCTTCGCTGACCCGGCTCGCCGACGTCTACATCAACGATGCCTTTGGCACAGCCCACCGCGACCACTCGTCGATGACCGGCGTGCAACTGCCCGAGCGCGCTGCCGGCTACCTGATGAACAAGGAACTGGCGGCTTTCTCGGCCGTTCTTGAATCGCCGCAACGGCCGTTGCTGGCGATTCTTGGCGGTGCCAAGGTCGCCGACAAGATCCAGTTGATCAACAATCTGCTCGACAAGGCCGACCAGATCATCATCGGTGGCGGGATGGCCTTCACCTTCAAGAAAGTCCTCTCGGGAATGCCGATCGGCAACTCGCTGTACGACGAAGAGGGCGCCAAACTGGTCCCGGATCTGATGAAGAAGGCCGAGGAGAAGGGCAAGCAGATCCTGTTGCCGGTCGACTTCGTGATTGCCGACAAGTTTGACGCCGGGGCCAACACCGGTACCGCCAACGATGTCGATGGCGTTCCCGACGGCTGGCTGGGGCTCGACTGCGGTCCTCAATCGACAAAGATCTTCACCGACGCGATCCTGAAGGCCAAGACCATCATCTGGAACGGCCCGGCCGGTGTTTTCGAATTCGAGAAGTTCGAAGCCGGCACCCGGGCCATGGCTGACGCGGTCGTCCAGGCCACGGCTGCGGGTGCGATCACCGTCATCGGCGGCGGTGACACCGCCACCGCCGCCAAGAAATACGGCGCCGACAAGAAAGTCACGCACAGCTCGACCGGCGGAGGCGCTTCGCTCGAATACCTGGAAGGCAAGGTCCTGCCGGGCGTCGCCGCTCTTTCCGAAAAGTAAGGCCGTCGGCGGCCCCGCTCGGGGCCGCTGCCTGTCAAGTCATCGCAATATCACATCGTCACATCGAGGAATACCATGCGCAAGATCGTTATCGCCGGCAACTGGAAAATGAACAAAACCGTCACCGAGTCAGTGAAGCTCGCCGCCGACGTCGTCGCTGCTGCCAAGGACATCAGGAATGTCGTCGTCGCCATTGCCCCGACCTACCTGGCTCTCGCCAAGGTGGCCGAGGTGGTCAAGGGAAGCCATGTCAAGCTGGCGGCGCAGGACGTGCACTGGGAAAACCAGGGTGCCTTCACCGGCAAGGTCAGCGCCGACATGCTCAAGGAAATCGGCGTCGATTTCGTGATCATCGGTCACTCCGAGCAGCGCAGCTACTTCGGCGAGACGGATGAAACCGTCAACAAGAAAGTCAAGAAGGTTCAGTCGCTCGACATGACGCCGATCATCTGCATTGGCGAGACGCTCGCCGAGCGGCAGGGCGGCCAGCTCGAAAGCGTTCTTGCCACCCAGGTCAATGGTGCCTACGCGGGTCTTTCTGCCGACGACGCCCTGCGCACGGTGATCGCCTACGAACCGGTCTGGGCGATCGGTACCGGCGTCACCGCCAGCGACGACGAAGCACAGCAGGCACACGCCTTTGTCCGCGGCCTGCTGGCGCAACGTTATGGCGAGAACGTGGCCGAGTCGATCTCGATCCAGTACGGTGGTTCGATGAAGCCCGAGAATGCCGCCGGCCTGCTGGCCCAGAAGGACATCGACGGCGGCCTGATCGGCGGTGCAGCGCTGAAGGCAGACAGCTTCCTCGGCATCATCACGCCGGGCGAATCAATCGGCAAGTAGTCTTTTCATGATCAGACGCGGCATCACTGACTGGATGATGCTCTGGCCGATCATGTGGCTACTGGCACTGGGCAGCGGCGGGGCGTTCGGGCAGAACGTACCGCCGTCGCAGGGCGCCGCAGCCAGCCAGACTTTCCGACGCGTCACCGAGGATGCCGCCATGCTGGCCGGCGGCCTGTCGGTGCAACTGAACAAGACCTTCCATCGCGAAGGCGAAGTGGTACTGGTCACCATCGATATTCCGCGCGCAGGCTACCTCAACGTGCTCAGCGTTGGCCCCGACGATGTGCCGACCGTGCTGTTTCCGAATCGGGATCACCCGGATAACCGGGTTTCCGCCGGGTCATTGACGATTCCGAACGCGCAGATGAAGTTCGATCTGCAAGCGATGCCGCCCTACGGCGCGACGCTGGTGGCCGCTTTTCTGAGCAGGGAAGCGCTTGACTTCTACCAGAACGGGGACGGCGAGCGCGATGGCGAGGGTGCGATGCAGGCCCCGTTCGCCCGGCTTTCCGTAGCCAGCCGCAACCAGCTCAGGCAATTGGCGGGGAAGAGCTTCGCGGTGCTGCCGCGTGCCGCGCCGCTGCTCGGCGGCATGGCTTACGGGGGAGTCTGCGCGGCGAGCGGAGCCTGTGACGCAGCAAGCGCGCCCGCCGGAATCGCCAGCTTCGAAGACCGTCTGACGCCGGGGATCCTGCTCGAGCCCAGAGACGGAGTGAGCCTGCCCAAGGGCATCAAGCCGCGCCCGATTCATGAAAAAGGAATCCGCCTGACCAAGGTGTCGGAAGGCTTCATGCCGCGCTTGTACAACGATGCCGCAAGCTATTGCAGCGTTGCCTACGGTCATCTGGTCAAGAAAGCCCCTTGCGATGGTCAGGAACCACCCGAGTTCCGGCGAGGCATCAGCGAGTCGCGAGGTGAGTCGCTGCTGGTCCAGGACCTGCGGCGGGCACAACTGGCGGTGATGGGCATGGTGACCACGGCGCTCAGCGACGGGCAGTATGCGGCGCTCTGTGATTTCACCTACAACGTGGGCGTCGGCAATCTGCAGAAATCGACGCTGCTGAAAGTGGTCAATGCGGGTGAGCATGAGCGCGTTCCGTTCCAGTTCCGGCGCTGGATCAAGGCCAACGGCAAGGAATCTGCTGTGCTGAAGACGCGTCGAGAACGCGAGATTCAGTTGTACTTCGAAAGCAGCCCAATTCCCAAGAACCCGCCCGCTGACGAGGATTTGAGCGTGATCGACATCCGGATCGGGGAATAGGTGTCCGGAAGCCCCTGACGGAAGGCGGTGGGAACAAGCGAAGCCGCAGGGTTTGAAGCATCAGGCATCGCTGCCGAAAGGTCAGCCCGCGATCAAGCCGCCGAGGCGCCGCACGGCGTCCTCGACTTCGGGCGTGTGCGGGTTGCCGCAGTTGAGCCGCAGACAGTTTCGGTACATGCCGCTGGCCGAAAAGAGTTCGCCCGGGACATAAGCGACGCCGGCGGCGATGGCGCGATCGTAGAGCGCGGTGGTGTCCACCCCTTCGGGCAGTTCGACCCATAACACGAAACCGCCCTGTGGCCGGGTGATGCGCGTGGCGGTCGGGAAGTGTCGAGCCACCGACGCTCGCATGGCGTCCACCTGGCGCTCGTAGGTGCGTCGCAGTCCGCGCATGTGGCGCGCGTAGGCGCCCGATTCGAGGTACTCCGCGAGGACCTGCTGGGTGACCGGATTGGTGCCGCCGCTGGTGATCGTCTTGTGCAGGGCGACTTGCGCCCGGTAGCGGCCGGCGGCCACGAAACCGATACGCAAGGCAGGCGACAGACATTTTGAAAAAGAAGAGCAGAGCATCACATTGCCAGCCTTGTCGAAAGCCTTGATCGGCCACGGGCGCTCGCCGCTGAAATGCAGATCGCCGTAGATGTCGTCTTCAATCACCGCCACGCCGCGTTCGGCCATCAGTTTGGCCAGCCGGCGCTTGTGCTCGTCGGGCATGATGCTGCCGAGCGGGTTGCTGGCGTTGGGCACCAGCAGGCAGGCAGCCACCCGGCTTTCGCGGGTGGCCAGGTCAAGCGCCTCGATCGACAGGCCGGTGCGCGGATCGGTGGGAATTTCCAGCGCCTTGAGTCCCAGAACTTCAAGTAGTTGCAACATCAGGTGATAAGTCGGCGACTCGACTGCCACCGTGTCGCCAGGCCGGGTCACCGCGCGCAGGCAGAGTCCCAGGGCCTCGGTGCAGGAATTGGTGATCACGAACTCGCTGGCCGCCAGTGGCCCGGCCCAGCCTACCGAACATAGCACCAACTGGCGAATCAGCGCCGGTTCGTCCATATTGATGTGGCTGCCGCCCTCGAGCAGCCGCGGATGGCGCCGCAAGACGCCGCCATAGAGTCGTTGCAGCGCGGCCAGTGGTAACAGCGTGCACGCCGGCAGGGCGGCTCCGAGTGGCACGACGCCCGGCTGCATGCCGGTTTGCAGGACGCGCATCAGACGCTGACTGACGTCGACCGGCACCGGCGCTTCAGGGGTCGAGCGGGCGTTCGGCTGGGCGCGCGGCGATGCCGCGTGGCGCACGAAGTAGCCGGATTGCGGCCTGGCTTCGACAAGCCCGCGGTCCTCCAGATGGTGCAGCGCCTGCAGTACCGTTGAAACCGAAAGCCGCCGCTCGCGCGACAGGCGCCGCACCGATGGCAGGCGTTCGCCCGGCCGCAAGTTGCCGGCGACGATGATGCCTCCCAGATCCTCCGCCAGTCGTTCGTAACGCAAAAGCTCGTTTTCCATTGGATCACCAGTACAGTTGTCGCAGACAATGACCAGTACAATTCGAAAAATAACAAATTGTGCTGGTTACAATTTCGCTTTCTTGTAACTGTACCATGAATGCCGAACGTTCTACACTGCGATTCGTCAACACCAAGAGAGACTGCCATGGACATCGACCTCTACAACAGCGAGCTTTGCCTCACCCACAACGCGCCGATCCGGCTGCTCTCTGCCCGAGGGGTGCGCATCCACTGCACGGCCGGCGTCGTCTGGCTGACGGTCGCGGGCGAAGCCGGCGACATTCTGCTGATGGCGGGTGACAGCCACCTTGTCCGTGGCCGTGGCCTTGCCCTGCTGGAAGCCATCGGCAGTGGGCAGGTGCGCTTCGAAAAAGCTGCGCGGCCCTTGGCGACCTTCCTGCGCGCCCAGTGGCAGCAGTGGCGGCGCGGCCTTTCTGAGCGGCCGTTGCTCGCTCGGCATGCCCCGCTGCCCTTGCCGGCGGCCTCCCGTCAACTCGGCGCATAGCCTGGTCCACTCGCGCGACTCCTGTGATTGCGCACGGGAGTCGCGCGTATTGATGTGCCCGGTCAGCCGTCACCCAACGGCTCCGGGAGGTCTGGTCTGCTGGCGTTGCCGGTATCGAAAAACCATGCATCAGGCAAGCCTGCAAGCCCCCTGATTTCTTGCGGCCGGAAGAACAAAGGGCGTATCATCGCGCACCGGCGAGCAGGGTCGGCCCTGCAGTCCCGATTCTCAAGTTCCGCAATCCGCCAGTCCGGATTGGCTGCGGATTTTCTCGATCACTGGTCCGGGTCGCAAACGATGCCTGGCTTGCCCTCCCCGCTGTTCGCCGTACTCGCCGTTGCTGGCCTCTGCACCGCTTCGTCGCCAGTCATGGCCGCGGCGTCGGCCAGCGTGACCATCGATCTCGGAGCGGGTCCCACCCATACCTTCACGCCGTCCGCCGCGCTCGGCGCCGGGGTGGACGGGCACGCGCGCGGCGATGCGAGTGCCATTTATCGTCCGGCAACCTTGCGCGCCATGCGTTCGGTCGGTCTGCGTCCGCTGACTTACCGCCTGCGTACCGAACTCGGCATCCAGGCCTGGCACTGGAATCCGCACGGCCACTGGAGTGACAGCAAGAATGCAGAAGGTTACTGGACCTCGGACGACCGTCCTGGTGATCCGATTCTGGTGTCCTTTGGTTATCGGCTGCCGCGGCGCGGCAACAGCATCGACCAGGCCAATGACGATGGCTATTCGCGGCTGGCGGATGGCGACCTGGCGACTTTCTGGAAGAGCAACCCCTATCTGGACCGTCGTTATACCGGCGAGGACCGGCACCCACAATGGCTGATCGCCGATCTGGGAGAGAAAAGACCGGTGAACGCGATCCGCATCTTCTGGGGGATACCGTATGCCGTACGCTACGCCGTGCAATACTGGGATGGTGAAGACATCGATCTGCCGGATGGGTATCCCGAAGGTCGATGGCAAACCTTTGCCGACGGTCTGGTGACACAGGGTCGCGGCGGTGACGGCATTCTGCGTCTGGCTCAGGAGGCGTTACCGGCACGTTACCTGCGGGTGTTGCTCGAAGAATCCTCGGCCAGCGCGCCAGCGGGGGCCAGTGATCCACGCGATGCCCTCGGTTTCGCGGTGCGGGAGGTTGCCATCGGAATACAAGGAGCGAGCGGCGAGTTGCATGATGCCGTTCGCCACGCCGCCAGCCGCGACGGCCAGAGCCGCTTTTTCGTTTCCTCCACTGACCCTTGGCACCGCGCAGTCGATCTGGATCCGGGGGTGGAACAGGCCGGGATTGACCGGGTATTCGCCAGCGGGCTCACGCACGGCTTGCCGATGCTGGTGCCGGTCGGGGTGCTGTACGATACTCCCGACAACGCCGCCGCACTGCTGCGCTATCTGAAGCGGCGTGGCTATCCGCTGCGCGGCATCGAACTTGGCGAGGAACCGGACGGCCAGTACATTGCTCCGGAAGACTATGGTGCCTTGTACCTGCAGGCGGCGGACGCGCTGCGCGCAGTCGATGCGGGCGTAATCCTCGGCGGACCGTCTTTCCAGTCCTTTTGGAACGAGCCGATGATGGCCTGGGCAGGAACCTCGGTGGCTCCCGATCGACCGTGGCTGGCCCGTTTTATGAGCTACCTGCAGGCGCACGGGCGAGCGTCCGATCTGGGTTTCCTGTCGTTCGAGTGGTACCCTTTCGACGACGTTTGCGCGCCGGCGGCGCCACAGTTGCAGCAGGCGCCGGCACAGCTCGCCGAGGCCATGGCCAACCTCTATCGGCAGGGTCTGCCGCGCGCGACGCCACTATTGATGACCGAGTACGGCTACTCGGCCTTCGCCACGCAGGCGGCAGTCGACCTGGCCGGTGCCCTGTTCAACGCTGACGCGGTTGCGACCTTCCTGACCGAGGGGGGGAGCACGGCTTATCTGTATGGTTATGAACCCAGCCCCTTGGACAGAGAAACCCAGGTCAATTGCGAAACCTGGGGCAACAATACCCTGTTCCTCTCCGACCAGAAGCGAAACATTCGGGCGCGTACCGCCACCTATCACGGCGCCAGACTGCTGGCGCGGCAATGGGCCGGGGATCCGGATCAGGCGCATCGGGTCTATCGTGCCCGTGTGGATGGCGAAACCGCCGTGGCGCCGCCGCTGAGCGCTTACGCGCTGCAACGCCCTGACGGCCTCTGGGCGCTGTTGCTGGTCAACAAGGACCCGCAGCGGCCGTGGTCGGTCGCACTGCGCTTCGCCGGACCGGAGCCGGATGCGGTCGAGTGGCTGCAAGGTCCGGCCGATCTGTACCGGTTTTCCGCTGCCCAGTACCAATGGCAGGCGAACGGGGAACACGGTCGCCCACGCCGCAGTCAGCCTCCCGAGCACCGCGTACTACGCTCGCATGCACCCCTGGCGGTACAATTGCCGCCCTGGTCCCTGACGGTGATCCGCAGTCGGGGGCCGGCCGCCCAACCAGCCGCGCCGGTCCCCGCGCCTTGATGTGAAAAGTCTTTGTTCCCAACGCCAGAACGATGCGCAGAAGACCCGACTTGCCGGAAAGTGATCGTCCAGTTATCCCGAAGACATTGCCCGGTGATCTCCCAACCACTGTAGTGGCCACCCAGGCGTCCGGCAAACCGGTCTTCTTCGATCCTGCCCGCAAGCGCTGGCCGCGCTTGCGGGCAGGCGTGACGCTGCTCGGACTGACGCTGTCGCTGTTGTTGGGGGCGCTGGTGCTGAGCATTCTCGCCAGTCCGGTGCTGCCGGCACTGCATCTGCCAGGCGTCAGTTTTTTGCCGCAAGGCGCGCACGCCTTGCCGGCCGTTCCTGTGCTCTCTCCTGAGCGTCCCTTGACACGCCGTGAGCGCGCCCTGCGTAGCGAACAGATCAAGCTGGCGCGGGTACGCGAGGCCAATCTGCAACAATGGCTGGAGCAATCCCGCAAGCCGGGCCTGGCGTCGAACCGGCAAACGCTGGCGATCGGTTTTTTCGTCAACTGGGACGACGCCAGCATGAGTTCGCTCAGGCAGAACCTCGATCATCTGGACATGGTGATCGCCGAATGGCTGCACCTTGCCGCCGCAGACGGTTCGCTGCGCGAGAACGATCCGATGCGCACCGCGCAAGTGGCTGCGTACATCCGCACACGTCGTCCCGAGGCGTTGATCGTGCCGCTGGTCAACAACTGGAACGGTCATCAATGGGAAGGTGCCAAGCTGGCACGTATGCTGGCCAGCCCGGCGGCGCGGGCGCGTACCGTGACGGAGTTGACTGCCTATGTCGAGCGTCATCACTTTGACGGAATCAGCATCGACTTCGAGAACGTTCCGCCCAAGGCACAGCCCGATTTTCAGCGCTTCATGGCGGAACTGTACGCGGCCATGCACCCAAAAAAACTACGGGTATCGGTGAACGTGCCGGCCAACGACGCCACTTTCGATTATCGCAGCCTGGTGCGTAACGCCGACCACCTGATTCTCATGGCCTACGACGAACACTGGAATGACAGTGCGCCAGGTCCGATTTCCAGCCTGCCCTGGTTTGCCTCGGTGCTGCGCCAGCGACAGCGCGACATCCCCCTCGACAAGATGATCGTGGCCATCGGCAATTACGCTTACGACTGGCAAAAAGGTCGCCCGGCCGAGGAACGAACCTTCGAGGAGGCCATTCTGGTCGCCAAGGAATCCGAAGGCAGGATCCGGCTCGATCCGGTCTCGCTCAACCCGACCTTCGAATACGCCGACGACAACGACCGCATTCACCAGGTGTGGATGCTCGATGCCGTCACGGCGTTCAATCAGCTGGTCATCATCGATTCGGTACAGCCGCGCGGTGTCGCCCTGTGGCGCCTGGGCAGCGAAGACCCGGCGCTGTGGCAGGTGTTCGGCAAGCCGGGGGCGCTGGATGCGGCGCACGCTGCCCAATTGGGCGACATTCGCTTTCCCTATGGCGTGGACTACGAGGGCAAGGGAGAGATTCTCGAGATTACCGCCCAACCACAGGCGGGCAGTCGAACCATCGTTTTCGACTCGAAGCGTGGGCTGATCAGCGCCGAGCACTTCACGGTCTATCCTTCGCCCTACGTGATTACCCGTCATGGCGGGGCCGAACGCAAGGTCGCGCTGACCTTCGATGATGGCCCCGATCCCCTGTACACGCCGCAAATCCTCGATGCCCTGCGGCAGGCGGGGGTGCCGGGAACCTTCTTCATCATTGGCGTCAACGGTCAGATGCATCCGGAATTGCTGCGCCGGGAAGTCGATGAAGGCCATGAGATCGGCAACCACACCTTCACCCATCCCAATATCTCGGCGATCTCTGCCACCCAGTTTCAACTTGAACTGTCGGCGACCAAGCATTTGCTGGCCAGCACGGTGGGCCGGCATTCACTGTTGTTTCGCCCCCCTTATGCGGTCGACGCCGAGCCGGAAACCATCGAGCAGGTACGCCCGATCGAACTCGCTGCGGCCCTGGGTTATCTTGTGGTAGGCATGCAGATCGACCCGGATGACTGGAAGCGGCCAGGGGTGGATGAGATCGTACGGCGCACCGTCGAGGAGGCCGAGCGTGGCGAAGGCAACATGATCCTGCTGCACGATTCCGGTGGCGACCGCAGTCAGACAATCCAGGCCATCCCGAGAATTGTCGAGGAATTGCAGCAGCGGGGATTTCGCTTCGTCAGCGTCTCCGAATTGCTCGGGCGCAGCCGTGATGAGGTGATGCCGCTGGTGCCGCCCGACAGCGCGTGGCGGACCTGGCTGGATGGCGCTGCGTTCGGCGTGCTCAACTGGTCGGCAGCGACCCTCCACTGGCTGTTCCTGCTGGGTATCGTGCTGGGTATTGCGCGTTTGCTGTTCGTCGGCATGCTTGCTCTATACCAGCACTGGCAGCAGCGCCGGCAGACTTTCGATCCGGCGTATTCGCCGACGGTTGCGGTGGTGATCCCCGCGTACAACGAGGAAAAGGTGATCGTGCAGACGATCTCCTCATTGCTGGCCTGCGATCATTCCCGGGAATTCGAGGTCATCGTCGTCGATGACGGCTCCAGCGACGCCACTTATCAAGTGGCGCGCACGGCATTTGCCGACGATCCGCGCGTACGGGTGTTGACCAAAGCCAATGGCGGCAAGCCGGCGGCGCTTACCCTGGGCATGGCGCAGACCGAGGCGGAGATCATCGTGGCCCTCGATGCCGACACCTTGTTCACCCGCGACACGATTGCCAAACTGGTCCGCCATTTCGTCGATCCGGCGGTCGGCGCAGTCGCGGGTAACACCAAGGTCGGCAACCGGATCAATCTGCTGACTCGCTGGCAGGCGCTGGAGTACATCACCAGCCAGAATCTCGACCGGCGCGCCTTCGATGCCCTCAACTGCATCACCGTGGTACCCGGCGCGGTAGGGGCCTGGCGGCGCGAACTGGTCGAACGGGTGGGTGGCTTTACCGATGTGACCCTGGCGGAAGACGCCGATCTGACACTGGCGATTCGCAAGCTCGGTTATGTCATCGCCTATGAGGACGAGGCGTTGGCACTGACCGAGGCGCCCGATACGGTGCGCGGCTTCATCCGCCAGCGCTACCGCTGGATGTACGGCACCATGCAGGCGGCCTGGAAACACCGCGACGTGTTGTTCCGTCGGCGCTACGGCGCGCTGGGTTTTGTCGCCCTGCCGAATGTGATCATTTTTCAGGTCCTGTTCCCGCTGATCTCGCCGATCATGGATCTGCAGTTGATCGGCTCGCTCGGGGTGGCCGCATTCAATCACGTGCAGCACCCGGACGAGTATTCCCCCGACGCCTTGTGGTGGGTGCTGTTCTACTACGCGCTGTTCGTGACGGTGGATTATCTGGCGGCCGTTCTGGCTTTCTCGATGGAACGCAAGGAGAGCTGGTGGCTGCTCATCTGGCTGTTCTGGCAGCGCTTCTTCTACCGTCAGTTGATGTATTACGTGGCCATCAAGAGCACCATGACTTCGTTGCGCGGCGTACTCGTGGGTTGGGGAAGGATCGATCGCAAGGCGACGGTGCAGGCGGCGAGTTGATCGGCGTCCGGCTTCAGGGTGCGGGCGGGCGTGCCGACCTGGCTGGCGAGAAATGCGTGGCGGCGAGACCGGACAAAACGATCAGGCCGATCGCCAGCCAGGACCACGCATCGTGAGCTTCATTCCAGAGGAGGATGCCGAACAGACTGGAAAAAACGACCGTACTGTAGGCCAGAGCGGCTGCCAGCAGCGGCTTCGCTCTGGCGTAGGCGCGGGTCATTGCCAACTGGGCGGCGGTGGCAAAAGCCGCCACGCCAAACAGCAGCGCGCCGCTGCGCAGGTCGACCGGATGAAGTGGGGAAAACAGCAGCCAGAAACTGCCGCACACCGATGAAACCAGCGCGAAATAAAATACCGTTCGGCTCTCGGGTTCGCCGCGCGCGCCGAGTTCACGAACACTGAAGTAGGCCATGCCGGCGAGCACCCCCGAACCCAGGCCAATCAGGCCGCTGAGCAGCTGGTCGGCGTGCAGGCTGGGTTTGAGCAGCAGGCCGATCCCGGTCAGCCCGAGCGTCAGCGCGCCGATGATGCCGGCATTCAGGCGCTGACCGGTGAACACCAGGTAGATCGCGAGAAAGATCGCCGAGGTGTAGTTGAGCGTCACCGCGGTCGCCAGCGGCAGCCGGGTGATTGCCCAGAAGTAGGCAACCAGTGCCGCGAAACCGACGAGACCGCGGCCGATCTGCCAGCGCCAGTGCGGCGTGGCCAGCGGCACGCCGCGCAGACGAACCAGCGCATACACCAGGACCAGCGAGAGGATGCTGCGGTAGAAGACGATCTCCACCGCCGAGTGGGTGGCTGCCACCAATTTGGCGCATACCCCCATGCAGGCGAAGAAGAGGCTGGCCAGGAGCATCCACAGGGATTGCATGCAATCACTTCGCAAGGCAGGAAACGGCGAATATTACTCCAAGCTTACCCCAAGCCTGTGGCAGCGGATGCTTTCGCTGCAGCTTGACCACGGTTTATTGGGCTGCCTATACTGCTGCCGGCAGGGTAGGATTTCCCATCTGTTTCAGGGGGGCATGGTGATCAAGGGGATCTTGGTGCGTTGGACGCTGCTCTCGTTGCTGTGGACGCTGATCCTGACGTCGGTTCCTGCGGGCGCAGCGGCGACACAAGGGCCGGTACTGATCGGTCTCGATGCGGAGTTTTCCTGGCCGGGAAGCACCTCGGCGCAGGCGATCGAACAAGGCATCCTGATCGCCATCGACGAAATCAACCGCAGCGGCGGCGTTCTCGGGGGGCGGCCGCTCGAACTGGTCAAGAAGGATAACGGGACTGTCCCTGCGCGCAGTATCCGCAACCTCAAGGAATTTGCCCAGGTGACGGACCTGGTCGCCGTATTCTGTGGTCGATTCAGCCCGACCGTGATCGACGCGCTGGAGACCGTGCACGCCTTGCCGCTGATTCTTCTGGACCCCTGGGCCGCAGCCGACCTCATCACCGACAACGGTTTTTCGCCCAACTATGTTTTCCGGCTGTCCCTGCGCGACAGCCATGCCATGCCCGCCTTGCTCCAGTACGGTGCCGGCAAGGGAATCCGGACTTTCGGAATGATGGCCCTCAACACGACCTGGGGGCGAAGCAATCTGGCTGCGGCGGAAAAGTATGCGGCGAAGGCTCGACCACCGCTCAAACTGGTCGGCGTCCGTTGGTTCAACTGGCAGGATCAGAGCCTTCTGGACAAATACCTCGACCTCAAGCGCCTGGGAGCCAAGGCCATCCTGCTGGTGGCGAACGACCGCGAAGCGACGATCCTGCTGAAGGAAATGGCGAGCCTGGCGAAGGCCGATCGGCTTCCCGTCTTGTCCCATTGGGGGGTGTCGGGTGGGCAGATGTCCGAGACCGCAGGCTCGGTGTTGCCCAAGGTGGACTTCGTCATGGTCCAGACCTACAGTTTCATCGGCGATCAGCGACCGCGCACGCGCCAGGTTCTGGCTGCTGCAAATCGTCTGTTCGGCTTTCCCGATGCGCGTGCCATTGCTTCACCGACCGGGCTCGCCCATGCCTACGACCTGACCCACATTCTGGCCCGAGCGATCAACCAGGCCGGGACGACCGATCGGCTGGCGGTGAGACAGGCGCTTGAAGAGGTGCGCGACTACGATGGACTGATCAAGCGTTATCGTCGCCCCTTTGCTGCCGGGGACCACGATGCGCTGAGCGAATCCGACGTGATCATGACCCGTTACGCACCCGATGGCGCCATCGTCCCGGTTGTGCACGGGCGTCATTAGTTGCCGGCGAATGCGGCGCCCGTGAACTTCCTGTCGAGGCTGCGCGAAAGCGCCCAGGCAAGCCTCGCAGTGCGCCTGACGCTGTTGATGGGTGCCCTGGCGTCGGCGGCTGCGATTTTTCTGGCAGCACTGTCCTTCCTGGTTTCCCAGCGCCTGATCGCCGAAAACGCCCGGATTGCCTTTGACTTCCAGACCGAAGTCGTCGCGCGGCAGATTGAATCCGAGGTTCGCGCGCTCGATCGAATGCTCAAGGCGATGGCCGCCAACGCGTTCATCAGCAACGGCCTGGTCGATTCTCTGGGCCGCGATCAATACCTGCTTCCTTATCTGCGCGATCAGGCCGTTCCGGGCGCTTGGGATGGCGAGCTGTGGCTCGTCGATTTCGAAGGCAAGCCGATCGCCGCCAATGCCTCTGACTTGCACTTCGATCATCAGGACTCTGGCGCGCTGAGGACAGCGCTGGCGGGGGGGCATGCCCAGGTCGAGCTGGCTCATCAAGACCAGCTGTTGGTTGTCGCACCCGTCGTGTTTCCGCCGACAGGAAGCATCGAAGGCGCCGTGGTCGCCGTACTCAAGTACGGGTCGTTTCTCACCGATGCCGGCATGCTCCTGGGACAAGGGGGTTGCCTGATGCTGCGGATGGGGGAACGCGAGATACCGATTCCCGCGGGATGTCGCAGTGGTTCGGACTTGCCGATGATCTCCAGGCGTCTGGATTTCCCCGAGAGTTTTCGGCCTCTCCATGCCGAACTGCAGCTCTATACCGATTCCGAGACGGTTTCTGTCGCCACGCGTTACCTGATTGCCGGCTATTCGCTGGTTGGCGGAGCCGTCGTGCTACTGGTTCTCCTGGTCAGCAAGCGGGTGTCGGGACGCATCGTCGAGCCGCTGGCAAGCCTGAGCGAAACGGCGGACAGCATTGTCAGTCTGCAGCGGCTCGATCTGCGGGCGCCGGAGGTTGGCGCCGATGAGTCCGCACGCCTGTCCAGGTCGTTCAACAAGATGGTCGAGAGCCTGCAGCTCGCGCAGGCACACCTGATGGACGATATCGCTCGTCGAGAGCAGATCGAAGAAGCGCTGCGCCGGAGCAACCGACAATTGCGGATGATCAGTGACTGCAATCAGGTGCTGATCCGCAGCTCCGACGAAAGCGAATTGGTCAACACGGTCTGCCGGATCATCGTTGAAGTCGGCGGCTACCCTATGGCTCATGTGGTTTACTCCGAGAGGGAGAAGGCCCGTACGCTTCGTCCGGTGGTCGTGCATGCCAGTCACAAAGAGGGTCTTCTCGACGAGTGGGACATCGATTCGGCGGGCAGTGAGCGTGCGGGTGAAGCCCATGACACGGCCATGCGCAGTGGTCAACCCTGCGTGATTCAGGATATTGGCAGTGATCCGCGCTTCACGCCCGGATCTGTGGCCGTTGGCGAACGCGGTTATGCCGCGCTGTGCGCTCTGCCGCTTCTGGGCCAATCCGGAACACTCGGCGCCTTGAGCATCTACTCGGCAACAGCGCATGCCTTCGATCGCGATGAAGTCGTTCTGTTGAGCGAACTGGCCGGCGATCTGGCCTTTGGCATCGGGGCGCTGCGCGTGCGGGTCGAGCGTGACCAGGCCGACAAGGCACTTCGCGAGAGCGAGTTTCTTCTCAGACGATCGCAGGAAGTCGGTGGCCTGGGTTCCTATTGTTTCGACGCACGCACAGGCACCTGGATCAGTTCGGAGAAGCTCGACCAGATCCTGGGCATTGACGATTCCTTCCCGAAGACCATCGCGGGCTGGATCGACCTGGTGCACCCGGAGGACAGGAAGGAGATGCTCGAGCATCTTGCCAATCACGTCCTCACCAAGGGCAATCGCTTTGACCGGCAGTACCGTATACTCCGTTACAGCGACGGCCAGGAGTGCTGGGTGCATGGGCTCGGGGAGCTCGAATTCGATGAGCACGGTGTGGCGATCAGCATGATCGGCACGATCCAGGACATTACCGCGAGCAAGCAGGCGGATCGGGCACTGCTGGAGAGCGAGCACAAATACCGCGAACTCGTCGAGAACGCCAGCATCATCATCGTGCGCCTGAATGCGCAGGGGGTGATCACTTTCATCAACGAGTTCGGCCTGAAGTTCTTTGGCTACTCGGAGGAAGAACTGCTGGGCCAGCATGTGGTCGGGACCATCGTCCCGCCGTTTGCCGAGGACGGGACGGATCTGCGTGAGATAGTTCAGAAACTCGTTCTTGACCCCGGCCAGTTCGCAAATCACAGCAACGAGAGCATGTGCCGCAATGGCGAGCGGGTTTGGGTTGCCTGGACCAACAAGGCGATCTGCGATGTTCAAGGCCAGGTGCAGGAAATCTTCAGTGTCGGACTGGACATCACCGAGCGTAGACGTGCCGAGGCTGCGCTACGGGAAAGCGAGGAACGATTCGCCAAGGCCTTCCACCTGAGCCCGGCGCCAATGGGCATTTCGGAAATCGAAAGCAGCCGCTTCATCGACGTCAATGTGAAATTCGAGCGCATGCTGGATTATGGTCGCGAAGAATTGATCGGGCATACTGCCAAGGAACTCGGGGTCTGGGTCGATCCGGGAGCGCGCGAACGAATGATCGCGCAACTTCGCAGGGATGGCTTTTTCCCGGAAACACCGATGCGTTTCCGGACCAGGACGGGCGATATCCGAGAGGCACTCTATGCCGCGGAAACCTTGCGTCTTGGCGAGAAAAAGGTTTTGTTGTCACTGATCTTCGACGTCACCGAGCGCAAGCGTGCCGAGGAGGAGTTGCAGCAGCACCGCGATCACCTCGAGGAGTTGGTCGCCGAGCGTACTGCCGAGTTGCGGCGGGCGATGACGCAACTCGTCCAGTCGGAAAAACTGGCAGCACTCGGCCATCTGGTCGCTGGCGTCGCACACGAACTGAGCACCCCCCTGGGCAATACGCGCGTCGTCGCCAGTCTGCTCGCCGGGCAACTGCGCGAATTCGCCGCTGCGTTCGCCACCGGCACACTGCGTCGCTCACAAATGGACGAATTTCTCAGCCGGGGTCGCGAAGCCGTCGACCTCCTGGAGCGCAACAGCGCTCGCGCCGCAGATCTGATCGGGCACTTCAAGCAGGTAGCGGTGGACCAGAGCAGTACCCGCCGTCGTTCGTTCGACCTGAGTCAGCTAGTCGAAGAAATGCTGGTCACCTTGCGGCTGACCTTCAAGCACACGCGGCACCGGATCGAGGTGGACATCCCGACCGGGCTGGTCATGGACAGTTACCCAGGGCCGCTTGAACAGGTCATTACCAATCTGGTCGCCAACTCGCTGGTACACGGCTTTACGGGTATCGACGAGGGGCGCATCGAATTGCATGCACAGGCCCTCGGCGAGAAGCAATTGGTCATTCGCTATCTTGACAATGGCGTGGGTATCGCCACAGGCACGCTCAACCGTATCTTTGAACCGTTTTTTACCACCCGCCTGGGACAGGGCGGCAGTGGGCTTGGCTTGTACATTGTCTATAATCTGGTGACCGGCGTTCTCGGCGGGACGATCGAGGTAACCAGTTCACCCGGGCACGGAGTCGGCATTACCCTGACCCTGCCTCGGTTCGCCCAGGACCGTCCGGCGCCTGCGTGAAGGGGTGAAGGGGGGTGGTTCTGAGGTATCCCCACGCATCCGGTCATCCGAAATGTGCAAGAAGCCCCCCGGAAGGCGAGTGAAGGCCTGACCGGTGGCGGTGATGACAAGGCCTTGTCCTGAATCAAGCGTCCATGGTGGGTGTTCGACTGCACTCTTCCAGCAGGTATGCAACAGAACGATAGGTTCGCCCGCTTTCCACCGTCAGACCGATTTCGCAGGTCCGGTTGCTGGAGACGCCGCTCATGCAGTTCGCTGGCAGTTCGTCGTGAATCTTGCGCAGGGCATGCTGGTTCAGCTCCGGCACCACGAAACCACGATCGCCCGAGAAGCCGCAGCAAGACACCCCTGCCGGCGCAATCACCTGCTCGACACAGGCACTGACGACCTTCTGCAGCTTGGCGTCCGAACCGCTCTTGCGCACGCTGCAGTTGATGTGCAAGGCAATCGGGCCGGCCTGCCTGACCAGCCTGAGCCTGGGCAGGAGCGCGTCGTGGGCGAATTCGTGGAAGTCGAGGAGTGGCAGGCGGCCAGACAGATACTCCTGCATGCGCACGCTGCAGGTACTGGCATCCATGATGATCGGGTGGCGGCCGTGCTCGCTGGCGGCGTCGAGTGCCGCCTCGAGGCGCGCGGCACTGGCGTTGGCTTCTTCGGCCAGGCCTTTACTGGCCAGCATCTGACCACAACAGAGGCGGTCAAATTCCTGTGGCAGGCGGGGTGCATAACCGGCGCGGACCAGCACTTGCTGGATCACCTCGCCGAGTTGGGCTTCGCCAGCGGCGTTCGGCCCGAAAATCCGTCCGCCGCAGGCCGGAAAGTAGACCACCGGATCGCCGTTACCCTGATGCGCCCTGACTGCCCTGCCGGCGCGCGGCATGGCCGTTTTCCAGGCGCCCCCAGAGAGTATGCCAAGTGCCTTGTCGCCAACGACCGCACTGGCCAGGTGGCCGAGCTGCAATCCCAGGCGGGCAGTCGAAGCGACGGCTCCGAAGTGCTCGCCAGTCCAGCGGCCGACGCTGCGTGCGAGATCACTCTGGGCGCGGCCGCGCAGGCGACGGGTCAGGTCGCCGGTGTTGATCGCCACCGGACAGGCGGTGGAGCATAATCCGCAACCCGCGCAGGTATCGAGCCCAAAGTAGGGATAATCCTTGCCGAGTGCGCCGGCAGGCTCGCCGGCAGCGCTGCGCCGCGACAGTTCGCGCCAGCTGACGATGCGCTGGCGCGGCGACAGGGTCAGTTGGTGCGAGGGGCACAGGGGCTCACAGAAGCCGCATTCGATGCAGCGATCGACGATGTCCTCGGCGGGTGGCATCGGCTTGAGGTGTTGCAGGTGCGCGGCCGGATCGTCATTCAGGATGACCCCGGGATTGAGGCGGTTCTCCGGGTCGAACAGCCCCTTGATGCGGCGCATCAGGTCGGTGGCCTGCTTGCCCCATTCCATTTCGACGAAAGGCGCCATGTTGCGCCCGGTGCCGTGTTCGGCCTTCAGCGAGCCGTCATACTTGTCGACCACCAGCTTGCAGACCGCGTCCATGAAGCCGGCATAGCGCTGCACTTCCGCCGGATCACCGAAATCCTGGGTGAACACGAAGTGCAGATTGCCCTCCAGCGCGTGCCCGAAGATGATCGCCTCGTGGTAGCCGTGCTGCTTGAGCAGGGCCTGCAGATCGAGGGTGGCTGCAGCCAGGGATGCGATCGGGAAAGCCACATCCTCGATGATCACCGTCGTGCCGGCGCGACGCATCGCGCCGACCGAGGGGAAGGTGCCCTTGCGTACTTTCCAGTACATCTCGCAGGTTTCCGGGTCGGTCGAAAAGTACGGCGCTTCGACGGTCGCAATACCGGTCATCGCCGCGAGGGCGGCATCGATGTGTGCCTGCAGCCCACGGGTATCCTGCGAACGAACCTCGACCAGCAGGGCGGCGACGGAATCGCCGAGTGCGCGGATGATCGCTGGCAGGCCAGGCTTGTTTTCCACTGAACGCAGGGCGGCGCGGTCGAGCAGTTCCACCGCCGCAACCGGCTGTGGCTTGAGGCGAACCACGGCCTGGCAGGCGGTCTCGATATCCGGGAAGAAGATCAGCGCGCTGGCCTTGCACGGATCTTCCACCACCGTGCGATAGGTGATCCGGGAAATGAAGCCCAGCGTGCCTTCCGAGCCGATCATCAGATGCGTCAGGATTTCGAGCGGATCGCGGTAATCGACCAGCGCGTTGAGGCTGTAGCCGGTGGTGTTCTTGATCTTGAACTTGTGCCGGATACGGCTGGCCAGGGCGGTGTCGGCACGGGTCTGCTGTGCGAGGCATGCAAGTTCATCGAGAAGTCCGGCGTGGCTCTGGCGGAAAGCGGCAACACTGGCCGCTTCCTCGGTATCCAGCACACTGCCATCGACCAGGATGACACGCATGCCGGCGAGGGTCTGGTAACTGTTCTGGGCGGTGCCGCAGCACATCCCGGAAGCGTTGTTGGCGGCGATGCCGCCGATCTTGCAGGTGGCGATCGACGCCGGATCGGGGCCGATCTTGCGCCCCAGATGGGCGAGTCGACGATTCACTTCGCTGCCCACGATTCCCGGCCCCAAGCGGACGCTCAGTGCGTCGGCAGCCAACTCGAAACTAGCAAAGCCTTCTCCGATGAGGACCAGGACACCGTCGGTCACGGCCTGCCCGGAGAGGCTGGTGCCGGCAGCGCGGAAGGTCAGGTGAATGCGGTGCTGCCGGGTGACCGCCAGCACGTGCAGCAGGTCGGCCTCGTTTTCAATGACCACCACGACGCGCGGTACCAGCCGGTAAAAACTGGCATCGGTGCCCCAGGCCAGTCGGCGCAGTTCGTCGGAAATGACACGATCAGCGGGAAAATGCGTTTGCAGGGCAGAAATTAGCGAGTTCATTCCAGTGTTCTCCTCTAGAGACGCGACCGATGGTGAGGTTTGTTGGCATGTGGATTTCCTCGGCGCATTCGACCTATGCTAACAAATTGCACACTGAGAAAGCGCTTGCACGAAGAATAAGGATAATCAGGGATGGAATCGTCCGAAAATGCCTAAAATCACTGATCAAGGTCCGGTTTTTTGGGGGTGCCGTTTGCTGCCCGTGGCGCGCCCGGCGGGTGCCGGGCCGGACTTTTTCCGGGTGAGCACGGCAACCGCAGAAAAATCCAGAAAAGATTTGCTCAAGGGCATTCAAGCGATTGAAGTGTATGACATCTCGGCGGTATCATCACAGGCACCGCCAAGCCACGCTCCGGCGTCAACGTTTCGCAACAGACACCCCATTGGAGAGAGATAGATGGACAAGATAACCCCGCCGCCCACAGCAGGCGCTGAAGACAAGGCCGGCACCACCGACAATCCGGCGGCTCCCGCTGCCAAACCGGCAGGACGGGCCCCCAGGACCCGTGCTCCTGCCACGAGCACGCGTTCGGCACAGCCGCGCAAAGCCTCGGCCGGCGACATTGCGCCGGCACGCACCCCAAGCGGCATGGAAGCCTATGATGTAGCCGAAGCCACCAGTTCGGCAATCGAGCACAAGAAAGTCGCCCTGCGTGACATCCTCTCTTCTGCGAGCGTCGGCGATACGGCTTCGCTGGCCAAGACGCTGGAAGCGATCATGACCGGATCGTCGCCGGATGATGCGCAGGCCCTGCGCAAGGCGCTGCTCGGCAAGGAGGAAGAGCCGGCGGCCAAGCCCGCGACCAGTCCCGACGACGAACTGGCGACCAGCTGGCGCGATGCCAATTCCTATCCCTACCGCAACCTGATGTCGCGCAAGGCGTACGAGAAGCAGAAGTACCGTTTGCAGGTTGAACTGCTCAAGCTGCAGAACTGGGTCAAGGAAACCGGGCAGCGCGTCGTGATCATCTTCGAGGGGCGCGATGCGGCGGGCAAGGGCGGTGCCATCAAGCGCTTTACCGAGCACCTCAATCCGCGGGGCGGACGCGTGGTCGCGCTCGAGAAGCCGAATGAACAGGAGCGGGGTCAGTGGTACTTCCAGCGTTATGTTCGCCACCTGCCGACCGCCGGCGAGATCGTCTTCTGTGATCGTTCGTGGTACAACCGCGCCGGTGTCGAGCGCGTCATGGGTTTCTGCAGCGAAGAGGAATACCAGGAATTCATGCGCCAGACGCCGGAAGTCGAACGTACGTTGGTGCGCAGCGGCATTCACCTGGTCAAATTCTGGTTCTCGGTCAGCCGCAAGGAACAGCGCCGCCGCTTCAAGGAGCGCGAGGTGCACCCACTCAAGCAGTGGAAGCTGTCGCCGATCGATCTGGCCTCGCTCAACAAGTGGGATGACTACACCAAAGCCAAGGAGGCGATGTTCTTCCATACCGATACGGCGGAGACGCCATGGACGGTGATCAAGTCCGACTGCAAGAAGCGTGCGCGCCTGAACGCCATGCGTTACGTCCTTCACAAGCTGAATTACACCGGCAAGGACATCGAAGCCATCGGCCCGATCGATCCTTTGCTCGTCGGCCGTCCGCATGTGGTATATGAACCGAGCGGCTCGGCATTGCCGACTGCCGCACACACGCCGATCCTGTAGTCGGCAGCAACTCGTACAAGGGGCGCCACAAACGCCCCTGCGACCCAATCGCTGTGCTGGTCGCCCGCCGGTTCAGACTTCGGATCGTCGATGCCCCGCCTGCGCATTCAACAGCTCCTGACCCGCCATGTCGGTCCGATCGACCTCTCGATCGGCGCTGGCGAGTGTGTCTGCGTCGAGGGGGCTTCGGGCAGTGGCAAGAGCCTGTTGTTGCGCGCCATCGCCGACCTCGACCCGCATCACGGCGAGGTGCGGCTCGATGACGCCAGTTGCGCGAGCCTGCCGGCGCCTGCGTGGCGGCGCGCGGTGGCCTTGCTGGTTGCCGAGAGCCAGTGGTGGTCGGAACGGATCCGCGACCACTTCGAGTACGGTGTCGATGTGGCGTGGATCGAACGGCTCGGCCTGCCCGCCGCCGCAATGGATTGGGAAGTCGCCCGCTGTTCAACCGGCGAAAGGCAGCGGTTCGCCTTGTTGCGAACGCTGATGCAGGCCCCGGCCGTCCTGTTGCTCGACGAACCGACCGGCAACCTCGACCAGGACAGTACCCGTCGCGTCGAGAACTTGCTCGACGACTATCGCCAGCAGCGGCAGGCGGCGCTGCTCTGGGTCAGCCACGACGCCGGCCAGATCGAGCGCGTTGCACAACGCCGCTATCTCCTCGACAACGGCAGGCTGCAGGAGAGCGGGCGGCAATGAACGTGCTTGCGCTTTCACCGTCTGATCTCGCGATCGCGGCGCTCCTGATCCTGGCCCTCGCCGCTCTGTCGCGGCGCCTGCGAATCGGCGTCGAACGTCCGCTGCTGGTTTCGGCCGCGCGCAGCACGGTGCAGTTGTTTCTGATTGGCCTGGTGCTCAAGGTGCTGTTCGAGAGTGCACAGCCGCTCTGGGTGGCCTTGCTGGCAACGGTGATGCTGGTGGTCGCCGGGCGCGAGGTGATGGTCAGGCAAAAGCGCCGCTTTGTCGGCGGCTGGGGTTTCGGTGTCGGCACCCTGTCGATGTTCGTCTCGTCATTCACGGTGACACTACTGGCGCTGCTCCTGGTCATCGGCACCGACCCCTGGTACGCGCCGCAATACGCGATACCGCTGCTTGGCATGGTGCTCGGCAACACCATGAACGGCATCTCGCTGGGACTCGATCGTCTGACCCAGGACGCCGCGCAAGGACGAGCGGTCATCGAAGCCAGGCTGGCGCTTGGCCAGGACTGGCAGCGGGCGATTTCCGACAGCCGCCGCGAAGCGATGCGGGTCGGCATGATCCCGATCATCAACGCCATGTCTGCCGCCGGTATCGTCAGCCTGCCGGGGATGATGACCGGCCAGATTCTGGCCGGCACACCGCCGGTGGAAGCCGTCAAGTACCAGATTCTGGTGATGTTCCTGATCGCCGGCGGCACCGGTTTCGGCACCATGGTGGCGGTGAGTCTGGGCGCCCGACGCCTCTTCGATGAACGTCAGCGCCTGCGCCTCGACCGCTTGCGCCTGCCCGCGCATTGATCCGGCTGCCTGGCTGGTCGTCGCCCGTCGGGCAGGGGCGACTCCGTCCTTAAAGTGATTCCGTGGCTGCGGATGTGGCGGTCGTGATGTCCATCCAGGCGCAGATTTCCACCCGCAGATCGATGAGATGTTCAGGCTCGATCAGGCGGATACGGTAGGCACGTGCGCGTTCGCGCGCTGCCACACCGTTGCCCTGCTGCAGGCGCCGCGCGGTGAGCAGCCAGGTTTCGCCCATCGCCCCGCCGACATGGCGGCGCAGGCTGTCCAGGCGGTTGAGGATCGACTGACTGCCGCCTTCGGTGCTGATCTGCACGCCGGTCTTGCACTCGAGAACCAGCAACTGGTTGCGCCACACCAGTGCTGCATCGAGCTCGTTGCTGGCCGCCTCCTGCAGGCCGTGACCGGCATCGACGCGCAGATTGGTGCCCCAATGACCGTCGGGAATCAGGCCATCGGCCTGCAGCCCGGCCAGCGTCAGCCAGGCCCATTCCTCGAGCCAGCCACCACCGGCGTACCTGGCGCTCGCTTCACCGGCAAAGATGAAGCGGCAATCGCCGTCCCATTCCCAGATGCCGGCCTGTTCAAATGCGCGCGCCAGTTCGTGGTTGTTCGTGAACAGTGGGCGCTGGGCGAGGATTTCGGCACGGAAAGTACGCACGATGCTGCCGTCCGTGCGCGTCTGTGGCAAGGCTTCGCGCGTCAGCCGGTTGACGTAGCCGAAAAAGCCGTTGAGCCGTGGTGCTTCACGGACCAAGTGCTCGGTCAGGTCGGCGCGCGCGGCAGCGGCGCACACGAAGGTCGGGTTCCAGGTCGGGTCGACCACCACGCGATAGCCCTGTACCTGCAGGACATCGCCGAGTTTGAGCAGATCGGCCGGCAGCAGCAGCGGCGCACCACCGCCCAGATGCTCGAGTAGACCGTGGCGGGTATCGCAATACCAGGCATCGCCGAGGCCGGCGAGCGCGCCGACAAAACCGAAGGACATCACTTTGGTGCCGCCGCTGGCATTGAGGTCGATCGGCAGGCCGGGATGCTGGCCCTGCAGCTCGGCAGCGAGTTCCTGAGCGTAGCGGCTGATCTTCCCGAGATCGTGGTCGGGCGTGTGCTCGGTGATGCGTACCGCATTGGCTGGCCAGCCGGCATCGTGCAGGACGCGGCTGAACTGTAGCGCACCCTGGCGCGCCGGTTCCGAGTCGCTGGTCGCAATGATCACCTGCGCCGGCTGCAGGCGCAGGGCAGGCAGGGTGTTCTGCATGATTTCCTCGGAGGCCAGACAGACGAGGATGCGTGGCTGAAATTGCATGCGATGGTTCCAAAAACGGTCAGCAGGCGCCATTGTGCGCCAGTTTGCCGGCGATGGAGACAGGTGCAGGAGCGCCGCCAAGCCAGTGTCGATCAGAATGCCAGGCCGGCAGCGAAAGTCCATTGAAAAAACGGAGATTGCCTGCACCGGCACGACCCTGCGATACTTGGCGAATTCCTCGCCCGTACCCAGAGCGCCTGGGCCCAACAGTCATCAACCTTCAACCCGCCCCGAACAGCGTCAACCCGCAGGTTTCACGGCCACTTTCCACTCGCTCATGAAAACTCGCCGCATTCATACCCTGCACCGGCCGGCGGTCGGCGCCAGACATTCTTCCCCCCTCATTTTTGTCCATGGCGGGTATGCCACGGCCGATTGCTGGGAGGCGTACTTTCTGCCCTGGTTCAGCGGCCGCGGCTTCGATTGCCATGCGCTTGACCTCTCCGGTCACGGCGCCAGCGAGGGCCGCGAGCATCTGCACACTTTCGGCATCGACGACTATGCCGAAGACCTGGCCCAGGTAACCCGGAAATTCGACGTGCCGGCGATCCTGATCGGGCACTCTATGGGCACCGTAGTCGTTGAACGCTTTCTCGAACGTCAGCAGGCGAAGGCCGCGGTCCTGATGGCCCCGGTACCGCCGACCGGCATTCTCGGCGCGACGATGAAGATTGCCTTGTCCGAGCCCTCATTCTTCGACCAGCAAGCGCGTGCCATCCGCGGCAAGTACTCACCGGAGACGCTGCAGATGATGCGCGATGTCTACTATTCTCCGGAGACGACCAACGAGAATCTGATCCGTTTTGCGCCATTTTTCCAGTCCGAATCACGGCGAGCCATCCTTGATCTGACGCTGTTGGCGATGCACCTCGGCTGGCGCCGGCCGGCGTTGCCGGTACTGGTCATCGGCGGCGAAGCGGACGCGGTGTTCCCTCCGGCCGGGCTAGGCTGCACCGCCGTGCGCTGGCAGGCCGAGGTGGCGGTGGTTCCGCGTGCCGGCCATACGCTGATGCTCGACGCCCACTGGGAAGCCGCAGCCGAGCGAATCGCGGCCTGGATCGAGCGGCAGTCATAGACTGGCACAGGATGCCCAACTACTGCCAATGCCTCCTCGTCGTCACCCTGCTGCTTGCCGCGCCCGTGCACGCCGAGAAGCTGCTCTGTCACGTCACTTACGGCGGTGAAACACGTCATCTGGAAGCGCGGCCGGTCAATTCGCCCTATACCGTCCCGGTGCAGCCGATCGGTTCATACTTTCTCTTCCGCATCGTTTTTCAGAAGGAACCCGCTGATCTGGCGGCGATCAAGCTCTATGTCTTTGCCGATCGGAACAGCGGACCGGTGCCAATCCAGCAGGCAACACACCTTTACCCGCCGGTCGCAGGCAAGGGCGCCGGCTATGGCTTTACTGGCCTCCACCAGGTCTATGAGCCGATTCGCGATGGCGAGCTGCAATACTGGTGCGAGTGGTCTCCCAGCGAGCCGGCACGATGAATGGGCAGGGCAGGTGGCGCCTGCTGGTCACTTTGCTCGGCGTACTGGGGGCAATGCTCGCCGGGAGTCTGCGCGCCGAAACCGTCCGTCTGATTTTCGTCGGCGACATCATGCTTGACGATGGTCCGGGCCGCCTGATCCGCCGCGGCGGGGATCCGTTGGCACCCTTCGCGGCGCTGCTGCAGGACGCCGACTACCGCATCGGCAATCTCGAATGCCCGATTGCCACGAGCGGGAAACCGCTGGATAACAAGATTTTCAGCTTCCGCGCCGACCCGCGCGTGCTGCCCGTGCTGCGTGGGCGATTCGATGCCCTCGGTGTGGCCAACAATCATTCCGGCGATTACGGTCAGGCGGCGTTTCTCGAAACCCTCGCTCATCTCGCTGGCCACGGCATCGCCGCCTTCGGTGGCGGTCGCCATCTGACCGAGGCGCACCGTCCGCTGTGGATCGAGCGGCGCGGCCTGCGCATCGCCGTACTGGCCTACAACGAATTCAAGCCGCGTGCCTTCGAAGCCGGAGCCGAATGGCCGGGAATCGCCTGGAGCGAGGATAGCCAGGTCGTTGCAGACATCCGTGCTGCGCGCGCGGCCGGCGCCGACCTGGTGATTCCCTTCATGCATTGGGGCTGGGAACGCGAAGGGCAAGCGAGCGAGCGGCAGCGGCAACTGGCCCGTCTGATGATCGACGCCGGTGCCAGCCTGGTGGTCGGCGGGCATCCGCACGTGACGCAAGACATCGAGTATTACCAAGGCAGGCTGATCGTCTATAGTCTCGGCAACTTCGTCTTTGACGGTTTTGACCTTCCCGCCGCCCGGACCGGCTGGCTGTTGCGCCTGTCTCTCGACAGGCATGGACTGGTCAGTTGGGATACCGTGGCCGCGCAGATCGACGAAGACGGCACCCCGCACCCGCAAACCGGTACCCCTACCCCCTGCGGCCGCGCCGGGGATCGCCTCGTCAGGGAATGCATCCGGCCCTGAGATTGTACACAGGCCCCTTCCGCGACAGACCTTGACGCCATTCCGCAACAACATTCGGGTTCGACGGTAAACCTTGGCGGTAATCCGCGGGCAGCCAGAGCATGACAAAAAGCGGTACATTCTTGTTTTGCAGAGTCGTTTGGGGGATCGATCGGAAAATGGGGCAGGAGCAGGAGGCGTGCAGCGCGGAGTTCTGGCACGTTACCCGCCTGGTCGCCGTGCATGCACTGCGTGCTGCCGCAGGCAGAGACTCATGTTGACGCTGTTGCGCGCCTGGCGCGAGCGTGGCTGGACACCGATCGATGCGGCGAGCTACGCGCAAGCCTGGCAACAGTACGGCGGCAGCGTCGCCACGCATCCGCTCGTCGTCGAGCGGCTGGCGGGGCTGGCGGCGATACCGGTGCGTTACCTCGGCTGGTTTGCCGGCGATCGGCTGCTCGCCGCGATTCCCTGCTGGGGGCGTTATCTGGCGCTATCCAAGGTGGTGCTCAAAAAGCGCGGCCAGCGCGGCCTGTTCGATCTCGGCAATGCCGAGATCATTCTGCCGATCGCTGCCGGGGCGTCTGTGCCGGTGCGTTTGCGAGTGCCCTATGTCTCCGAACTGAACGCGGCGCATATCAGCACGCTGCGGCCGCAGCCGCAGGGCCTGGCGCTGGCGCGTCCCCCCGAAGACTACGGCAAGAAGTTCCGCTACAACCAGCGCCGCGAATGGCGCCTGCTCAAGGAGGCGGGGGGCAGTTTTCGCCCAATGCTCGATTTCTCGCCGTCCGAGCAGGCAGCCATCTACGCCGATTTGTTCGAGCGCCGCTGGGGCTTTGCCGCGCGCGGCGCAGCGCACTTGAGCCAAGTCTTTGCGCTGCTGCGCGAATTCATGACCGGTGCGGTACTGTTGCGCAACGCGCAGCCGATCGCCATCCAGATTCTCTACCGCGTCGAAGCCCCGCAGTGGATTTCGCTCGAATACATCAATGGCGGTGTAGACCCGCAATGCAGCGAGTTCAGTCCCGGCAGCGTCCTCAGCTTCGTCAACACGCAAGCCGCCTGGCAGGATGCGCGCGCGCTCGGCAAACCCTTGCGTTATTCCTTCGGTCGTGCCGATCGTGAATACAAGGATCGCTGGTGCCATCGTGTGCCAGCCTATCAAATCTAGACAACGTGTCCTCCGCGATGCCAGCGGATTCCTCCCCGAGGCCAGTCATGCTTTCACGCAAACCCCAATTACTCTCGCGCTATCGTCGTCAGAAACGCTATCTGCTGCTCTTGGCCGGATTGTTGCTCGTCGTGCTCGGCGTTTTCGTCGCCTGGTGGCTGCTGCCCGGCCTGCTGCTGCTCGGCTGGATCGTGCACGAGGCCTGGCTGGCCGACCATCTCTTCTATTCGCCGCACGATGACTACCAGTACCGATTCCCGCCCGATATCCCCCGGCAGCAGGTGTCGCTGCGCGATGGCCGCGTGCAGTTGAGCGAACCGCTGGCGGCTGGCGAGACCTTGATCCTTGAAGTCGAACTGCGCAGCAGCGGACTCGGACGCTGGTTCGATCCGCAGGTCCTGCTCGGTGATGACCGGCAGGATTTCGAGCGCGGCGTTATGGGCCGGCGCTATCTGAATGTCTCGGGGCAGGCGGCAGTGCTTGCCCGTAGCGAGTTGCTGATCCAGGGGCGGCACTGCCGTCTGCCGGCGACCGGCACGCTGTACTCGCTGGCCAACCCGGACTACGCACAGCGCCGCGTCATGGTGCTTGCGCCGCACCCTGACGACGCCGAGCTGGCAGCGTTCGGTCTCTACAGCCGGGCGTCCGAAGTGCTCATCGTGACGCTGACGCAGGGCGAGGTCGAAGCAGAGGCGTACCAGCGCTACGACCTCAATGCCGCGCAGGCGGCAAGGCTGAAAGGCCGCTTGCGCAGTTGGGACAGCATCGCCGTGCCGCTCTGGGGCAACGTTTCGCAGAAGCGCTGCGTGCAGCTCGGTTACTACTGCCTGCAGCTGTCGGCGATGCTCGAAGATCCCGCGGAGACCTTTGCTTCCCGCGCATCGGGCGAGTCCGACATCCGCAGCGCGCGCCGCCACAATCCGCTGCCACTGCCAGCCGACGCCGATGGCCAGCCTTCGGGGAAGAACCTGCTCGGCGACCTGGTGGCTCTGCTCGAACAGTTCCACCCTGAAATCGTCATCACGCCGCACCCGCAGCTCGACCCGCATCCCGATCACTACGCCACCACCCTGGCAATTGATCTGGCGGCAAAACTGGCGAATTGGCAACCCGAAATCGCCCTGCTCTACGCCAATCACCTGCACGACAACGACCGCTGGCCCATGGGGCCGGCCGGCTGTGGCATCGCCTTGCCACCGGCACTCGTGCAGTTGCCCGCGGAAGCGCTCTGGAGCCCGACGCTGAGCGAAGCGGTACAGCTCGACAAGGCCATGGCGCTGGCCATGCAGCACGATCTGCAGGGCCGCCTGTCGCTCAAGAAGCGCTTGCGCCGGCGCATCCAGCAAGTGCTCACTGGTCGCTCCTGGCCGCCCACCGGCGAAAACGAATTCTTCCGCAAGGCCGTCCGCCGCCATGAATTGTTCTGGGTTCGTCGTTTTGATGCCTGAGCAGAGGGGATCAAGGAAGCGTGTGGAACCTGGCGGGAGCGTGTGTGTGTATTCGCCGGCGGCGACGCTGTGCCTGTTCATCGGTCAAGTTCTGGGCGAAGATCGCGCGTGCCAGGATGTGCTCCCGCGCTTGCTGGCGGAGAACGGTCAAGGACGCGCAGCCGACTTGGTTTGAACACGGGGGGACTATTGTCAAGCCCAGCGGTGTGGTGATGGGTCCCACGGTAGTGGCCTGCGAAAGGAAAGGTACGGGCGAGCCAACGCTGCTGCGGGGCTTGCGGCCAGTGCTAAAGCCTGGGGATATTTTGCTCGTGGATGCGCTATTGGCCGCCTGGTGGATCATTGCCGAGGCACGGGCAGCGGGCGTCGACATCGTGATGCCGCAACACGGCCGAAGATTGACCGATTGCACACGCTGTCAGTCCCTGGGGAAAAAGGCTCCTCTGGTATCTGGTAGTTTGGCCGCAGCCTCAGCGTCCGAAAGGGATGAGCGTCGAGGCCTACGGACAATATCCGGTCGAGATGGTCATGCATACATACAGACTCCCCGGGCGAATGTTCAGGGGGAAAAGTAACCGTTTGATTCACTGCGCATCGCCTGAGAGGGCAAGGTCACCTGTGGTTGGACAACAGAGTAAATTTGTTCTCTTCGAGAGATCGTCATTCAGGCGCCGACCGGAATTCAGATTTGTCAATCCAATCAGGCTTCCAACCCCCCCGTTTCAATGCCCGACTGGAGACTCACTTACCCCTGTCGGAAGAACTGAAAATCAAGGGATTACGAGCAGAACAAATTTACCCTGGTTGGACAAGCTGGGTGTTTTCAAGGAAGGAGTCCGCTGTTATAATTCCGCACCTGCAAGAGTACCGTCAATACCCGTGCCGCTGTAGCTCAGTCGGTAGAGCAGCGCATTCGTAATGCGTAGGTCCCCAGTTCGATTCCGGGCAGCGGCACCAGTAAATCAAGCACTTAGCCCGGCTCACAAGGTCGGGCTTTTTGCTGGGCTAACACCGGGCTAACACGTCAGGGAAAAACAGCCCTCATGGTCTGGCAGAAAAGCCCGCCAGATAGGAACGCAGATACCATCGCCGCCCCAACGAAAAACCCGGCGCACAGCCGGGTCTGGTTCGACATCAATCAGCCGCGCGTCGATCGGGCGGAATAACCCCGGCCTCCTGCAGCTTCTGCCGCATGGTTTCGTGCTCAGCCCCGCAATAGCTTCCGATGTCATCCGCGAGATAAACCCCGGCAGCAGCAAGCTTGGCGATGCGTGGCGCGAAGTTCTCGCCTTCGACTTCGCGCTGGATGCTGATAAAGATCTCATGTAACCAGCCGAAGGCCTCATCGGCCATCTTGGCAGGGGACAGAACATCCTCGGCGTGTTGGCCGAAAGCTTCCTTGACGGCGGCGATCAGATCGTCGGGGTTCATGACTGGACCCCTCCGGCCTTCAGCGCGTCGCGCCACCCTTGGGCCAGGTCCGCGTACCGCTTGGCGATGCCCAGGCCAGTGTCGATCAGGCCTCCTTGGGTCAAGAGGTTGTCGCTTCCGTCGATCTCGATCAAGAGGACTTCAAGACTGGAAAAGGCTTTGTTGCACGCCAGGAAGTGTCCGATTGCCTCCTCAACGCGCATCGGTCGGGGTGCGGGGTTCTCCGGGGCTGTCTGAATCGGGACTCGTGGCCCTTCCATGCTCCTGCTGGTGACAGTGTCGACAAGGGCTTTTGCCATTTCCGCAAGATGCACGATTGCCCAGCGCGCATCGTCGTTCAGCGCTTCCGGGGTATTGCCCAAGCTGGTAGCCGTCGTCAAGAACATCGAAGCGCCTTCAAGCGCGCATTCGGTTGTGATGTCTTCGCTGACGACGAAGAACTGCGCCGGGGTGCCCGCAGCAGAGAAGAGCGGTGTGAGCGGCAGGGGTGAAGTGTTCTCAGCCATGGTTCTCCCCTCCCACTGTCTTGAGGAACCCGGCCAGGGCAGCCGGCAGCGCGTCGGAAGCGCCGTGCAGCGCATCCTGCAGGGGGTAGAGCGATTCGAGCAATGCGCGCGTGCCGGCGTTGATGGCGTCGAGCAGCGCTAAGGCGGCCAGGGCCAGGGCAGTAGCGCCGTCTGGTTCGAGGGTGGCGAGTTTTGAAGCGAAGTGAGATTGGCGCACTTCGGCGCCGGGGGTGTTGTGCATGGGGATGCTCCTGTGTGTGAGACTCAAGGCCCGCTGTTCAAGGCGGGGTGGGCGGATGTTGAACACACGTACACAGCCGTGCCGCCAGCCTTACGGACAGGCGCATCCGCCCGTTGAGAGACAACAGGCGCAAAAAATCCACGTGTCGTCGTGGATACCGCTGTGTAGTTGGTGTGTTCAGCACCGTTTCGCCAGCATAGGCCACGCGCCAGAAGTACGTCAAGGACTTGCGCCGTGCTCGTCACCTACAGAAGAGACAGAAGAGACAGAAGATGACTTCTGATTCCTCTGTAGGTGACGACGATCTACCCGCACGCACGGCGGGTTCGTTGTCACTGGAAGATCTTCCAGTGAGCAACCACGATCTACCCCGCACGCACGGCGGGTTCCCATCTTTCGGAAACGATAGATAGCAGCCAGAAGTCGCTGCCACGTACTCATGGCGGGTTCGGTTCAAGTGGACTGTAGTCCACTTGAACCCATGTCGCCGCCACGTGCGCACGGCGGGTTCCTGGTCGCTCACTGAAAGATCTTTCAGTGACAAGTCGCCGCCACGTACGCGC
>DIME01000025.1 GCA_002425405.1 Candidatus Accumulibacter vicinus | reverse complement strand
GCTATACGACCACGACCTGCAACACCGTGGCCACCGGGCCGACCCCGGTAGCCTCCTGTACGCCGGTGTCAGCGTCTTCCGGCAACAGCTATACGGCCACGACCTGTTCGACCGCGACCAGCGGGCCGACCGGCGTGGCGTCATGTACGCCGGTGGCGGCGTCTTCCGGCAACAGCTATACGGCCACGACCTGCAACACCGTCACCAGTGGTCCCACCGGCGTGTCGTCGTGTACGCCGGCAACCGCATCTTCCAGCAACGGCTACACGACCACGACCTGCAATACCGTGACCACCGGACCCAGCCCGGTGGCTTCCTGTACGCCGGCGGCGGCGTCTTCCGGCAATAGCTATACGGCCACGACCTGCTCGACCGAAGCGACCGGACCCACCCCGGTGGCCACCTGTACGCCGGTGTCAGCGTCTGCCGGCAACAGCTATACGGCCACGACCTGTTCGACCGCGAACACCGGGCCAACTCCGGTGGCTACCTGTACACCGATCTCGCCCACCGCAGGCAATGGATATACCACCACAACCTGCACTACCGCGACCACTGGGCCAACCGCCGTGGCCACCTGTACGCCGGCGACTGCGTCTGCCGGCAACAGCTATACGGCCACGACCTGCACCACCGCGACCAGCGGGCCCACTCCGGTGGCCTCGTGTACGCCGACAGCGGCAGGTTCGGACAATGACTGGGTGACCACCACATGTGCGCTGGTCGAAACCGGTCCGACCGAAGTGGCGTCCTGTACGCCGGTCTTGCCCATTGCACCGGATTACCAAACCACCACTTGCGACTACCTGAATGGCCACAAGCTGCAGAAGCGCGTTCAGACCGGCGTGACCTCGATCTTCCTGAACGGTGGCGTCAGCGGTTTCGAAATCAGCCGATCGACGACTACCGACGATCCGGATTACGTCGATGTCGACGGTGTCTGTCATCCCGATGTCTCGACACTGGCCGCTCCCCTGGGTCCCGTCCCGGACTCCGCACGTTCGAGCAACGATGACGCGCCGCCGCCGAGTCCTTGCAGTGAATGGCCCTGTGTCGTGGATTCGACCATTACCGGGGGCAGCAGCAATTCTCTGGCTGACGTTGCCCAGTACTACTATGTCACTGATTTGCGTCCGGAGTTGACCAACGACGTACGGGTTGCGGCAACCATCGGTGCCGAAGCGGATCGTGCCACTCACCAGCACATGACGACCTTCACCCTGGCGCTCGGGGTGTCCGGTACCCTCAATTACAGTCCAACCTACAAAATCGACACGGTCGGGGATTTTGCGCGGATTCGCTGCAATCCGCTGAGCGGCGGCTGCAACAATACCTGTCCGGTCACCGATCCGAGCTTCCCGAACTGCACGCCGAAGTCCTGGCCGGTGTGGCCCGATCCGACCCTCGATTACTCCGATGCCACGCGCTACAGCGACCCGCGGTCGATCGACGATTTCTGGCACACCGCAGTCAACGGCCGTGGGCTTTATTTCAGCGCCGACGACCCGAATTCGGTGGTCAGTGGGCTCCAGCAGGCGCTGGCAGGGATTCAGTCGCTGCTGGGCGCCGGCTCGGCGGCAGCGACTTCGACCTTGTCGCCGGTGGCCGGGGACAATGCCGCCTATCGCACCAGCTACATCTCGCAGGAGTGGGTGGGCGATCTGGCCGCTTATGAGATCAACCCGGCGACCGGCGTCATGAGCACGACCACGCAGTGGCGATCGCAGCCCTTGCTGGATGCCAAGATCGGATCGGCTTGCGACCGGCGGACCATCCATCTGTTCCGCTCCGGTGCAAGCAACAATCTCGCTCCCTTCACCTGGGAGACGCGGGCCTGTGATGTCTCCGGCCTGCCGACCGGTGACCCCACGACCGGACTGGTGGCGGCCGAACAAGCCTATTTCGGGTCCGCCAGTGTGGCACAGTTCAGTCAGTATCCGAGCATGTCGGATGGCAGCGGTGGCACGGTCGACCAGCGGACGGCCGCCGCCGGCGCGAATCTGGTGAACTATCTGCGTGGTCAGCACACGCACGAGGGGACGGCGCTGTTTACGACCAATGATCTGACCAAGCTTTACCGTGCCCGCACGCATGTTCTGGGGGACTTCGTGAACTCCCAGCCGGCTTTCGTCAAGGGGCCCTTCGCCTCCTACGCGGATAGCGGTTATGCCACGTTCAAGAGCGACCATGCCGGGCGTACGCCGATGATCTACGCAGGCGCCAACGATGGCATGCTGCATGCCTTTGTCGCGGCAAACGGGGCGGAGTCCTGGGCATTCATTCCGAGACTGGTTCTGCCGAATCTCTTCAAGCTGGCCGACAACAACTATGCCAATACCCACCAGTTCTACGTCGATGGTTCGCCGACGGTGGGTGACATCTATACCGGTTCCACCTGGAAAACGATTCTGGTTGGCGGACTCAACAAGGGCGGAAAGGGCTATTATGCCCTGGACGTGACCGATCCGGCGGCCCCGAAGGGCTTGTGGGAATTCGGCTGGAGCGATGCGTGCTGGGATGGCGTGACCACCGGGGTCGGGTCCGACTGCCATCTTGGCTATACCTTTGGCCGCCCGATCATCTCCAAGCTCCAGGATGGCACCTGGGTGGTTTTCGTGACCTCCGGCGTGAACAACGTCAACAGCCCGGCCAAGGCAGGCGATGGCAACGGTTATCTGTACGTGCTCAATGCCGACACCGGCAAGCTGATTGCCAAGATCGCCACGGGTGCCGGCGATGCAGAGACGCCCAGCGGACTCAACCAGATCAATAATTTCGTTGATAACGTGCTGCTCAACAACACTTCGCTGCGAGTGTACGGGGTGGACATGCTGGGCAACGTCTGGCGCTTCGATGTCAATGACAATCTCGATCCCGATGGTCGGGAGGCGACGCTGTTGGGAACGGCGAAGGATTCGGCGGGGAATCCGCAGCCGATCACGACACGTCCCGAACTGGGGGAAATCGAAGGAAAGCCGTGGGTCTTCATTGGCACCGGGCGTTTGCTCGGGCTTGGCGACCTGCCTGATACCCGTACCCAGTCGACGTATGGTTTCAAGGATCCGCTTACCGGATCGCCGGCCTATGCCGACCTGCGCAGCGTCTTGAAGCCCTTGCAGATGACGCAGCCTGCAGGCGAGCTTTACCGGACCATTGCCTGTAGCGGGTCTGAAGCAGCCTGCGCAGGCACCAATGGCTGGGTGGTCGATTTGCCCGAATCCGGTGAGCGGGTCAATATCGATCCAAAACTGCAACTGGGTACGCTGACCTTCGCCAGCAACGTCCCGAGCAATTCGGCGTGCAGTATCGGCGGTCATAGCTGGTTGAATTTCCTGGACTTCCGTACCGGTCTGGCGGTGCCCACCTCACCCAATCTGGCCGCCTCAAGACGTTTGAACGAAACCCTGGCGGTTGGTCTCAACTTCGTGCGTCTGACAGACGGGCGAATAGTGGTTGACGTGATCGGTTCGGGTGACAAGCCACCCCAGGTTGTGGAACTGCCGGTGCTGACGCCGCCTCCGGCAGGCAAACGCGTGAGCTGGCGTGAGGTGATCAATTGAGGTCGGAAGCGCCTCCTCAGCGACTCACGAATCCCTCTTCCCGCTTGCGGGAGAGGGATCGGGGAGAGGGAAACAATCGTCACTTTCCTGATCGGAGGAGCCTGGAGGAGCCGCGACCGTTGGGGTGTGCGTTTGATTGTCAGGATCTCGATGGATAGATTGCTTGAGTGCTGGCGTTCGGAAATCCGGGCACCAGAGAACCGTTACCTGTGGGTAGCGCTGGCGTGCTCGTTCGGCCTGCACATCCTGTTGATGCTGTTCACCAGCGGCGCCGGACGCTCGGACGGGGTAAGCCTGTTCCCTCCTTCTGCCGCTCGTTCGGTACCGATCTTGCTGATGGCGAGTTTTTCGGAGTTCCGTCGAGCAAGTGTTGCCGCGCCTTCCGAACAGCCTGCCGAGGTTCCCGAGCCTGTGTCGCAGAGCCAGGAATCACCAGCCAGTGTCGCCCCGACCCCCGCGCAGGAGGCCCAGAAGGAGACGCGTACTCCTGATCGCCATGGTGCGGCGAACCCCTCCGGATCACCGGAGTCTCCGGCACGTGCGGAAGCGGTTTCGACTGTGGCTCCGCCCTCGGCGAGCGCCGAGCGTGCCTTGGCCGACGAGGAAGCCGCTCGCCTTGCCCGGCACGCAAGCTATGGGCTGGCCAGCCTGCTGGATGTGCCGCCGGTGCCCTTGTCAGACATTCAACCGGAGTATCCGGAGTCGGCCGGGAATCAACAGGGGACGGTCGTCTTGCGGCTCTTCATCGGCGCCAGCGGCGATGTGGATGAACTTGTCGTCGTGCGTGCGTTGCCGAGCGGTTTTTTCGAGGAAGCGGCACTGACGGCATTCGCGTCAGCGCGCTTCTCGCCAGGCATGCACCATGGCCGCGCGGTCAAGAGCCAGATGGCGGTGGAGGTACAGTTCGTTCCCTTCAACCGAGGCGCCGGCGTTTCCGGAAGAGGGTATTAGAGGCGCTTTGCACCTCGTTCACAGGCCCTGAAAGCCTGAGTCCTGCGGCTACTTGCCAGTAAAGCCGACCAGCTTCGCGCTGACCGCGTTTTGCTGCTCGATTTCGGTTTCGAAGTTCCATGCAAAACCTGCCTGCAGGTTGTTGACGATCGGTGTGACGGTGCCGATGGCTTCGCCGTTCTTGTCGAAAAGCCTGAGTTCGGCTTCGGCGTGGCCAATCGCCTGCTTCGATGCATTATTGACCCGTCCCTGGACCACCAGCGTTCCTGCACTGTTGCGGGCAATCTTTGCGTCAACGAGCGAAAGCTCGCTGAGAGCGGCCTTGCTGCCCTCGGGGGGGGTCGCTGGGGGCGCTTGCGCCTCGCGCTTCGCCGCGGCCTGTTCAGGCGGTGTCTGGTTGCAGGCGGCCGTCAGGGTGACGAGGACGGCAGTGATCAGGAATCGGTATGGCGCAGTCGTTGCCAGTTTCATTTGCTTCCTCATTCGTTCAGAATGCTCCGGCGCAAATGCGCTGGGGGCAAAAATTTTACAAGCGTCCATTCTACTCGTTCCGCGCCGAATGAATGGCAAGCGCCCTTCGCGCCGAAATGGGGGGGTTGGCGGGAAAGGGGTGCGATTGAACGTGGTGGACGCCTCGGGTGGTCAAACACCCACCTCCCCGCAAAGGATGCGATCAATCAATTTCTCTGTCCAGAGACTTGATGCCGATCCGCGAACCGCAAAGCCCGGGCCGGGCTGGTCGTCTCAGCCGTGCAGGGGCTTGATGGCGCGCTTCACGCCCGGAAGTTCCGGATGCGGATGGATCGTGAAGCCGAGTCTTCGCATCATGCGCAGCATCTTGTGGTTGGTACCCAGCAGATCGCCGACCAGGGCTCGATAACCCTTGGTTCGGGCACAGTCGATCAACACCGAGATCAGGCGGCGGCCCAGCCCGAACTGCTGCCATTTGTCGTCGATGGCGATGGCGAATTCCACCGACTCCCCGTCCGGGGTCAGGACGTAGCGGGCGCTGCCGATCTGCGTCTCGCGACCCGTGTCGTCGACGGTCGTGGCGATCATCGCGAGCTCGCGATCGTAGTCGATCTGCGTAAAGCGTACGATTACCGGCAGCGGCAGCTCGAGGATCGATTCCATGAAGCGGAAATATCGTGATTCTTCGGACAGGTTCCTGACGAATTCACGTTCCAGGTCGGCATCTTCGGGGCGAACCGGACGAATGGTGACGGTGCTGCCGTTGGGCATCTGCCACTTCTGTATCAGGTGCACCGGGTAAGGATGAATCGCCATGTGCGCATAGAGCTCGCTACCGGTACCGAGAGTATGGTCGATGACGATCCGGGCACTGACCACGATTGCACTGTTTTCATCGACGATCAGCGGATTCAGATCAAGCTCCTTGATCCATGGCAGGTCGCAGACCAGCTCGGAAATGCATACCAGCACCTCCTCCAGCGCATCGTGGTTAACGGCCGGATGGTTGTGGAACTTTTCGAGCATCCTCGACGCGCAATTCGACTCGATCAGATCCCTGGCGAGGAAGCGGTTCAAGGGTGGAATCGCCAGTGAACGCTCGTTGAAGATCTCGGCGTCGAAGCCACCCGCGCCAAAACAGATCAGCGGCCCGAAAAGTGGATCACGAAATACCCCGATCATCAATTCCCGACCATGCGGTCGCGACAGGTAAGGTTCGATCGAAACCCCATTCACCACCGCCTCCGGGTGACGCAGTTGCACCGTGTTGATGATGTCGTGGTATGCGTTCCACACGGCCTGGGTATTGGCAATGTTCAGGCGCACGCCGCCGGCTTCCGACTTGCGCGTCAGATCCGGAGAATCGATCTTCATGGCGACCGGAAAGCCGATTTGTTCGGCAACAAAAAGCGCTTCACTGGCGCTGTGTGCCATCATCGTTTGTGCAACGGGGACGTTGAAAGTGCGCAGAATGGCCTTCGATTCCATCTCCGACAAGACCTTGCGGCGCTCGCCCAACAGGGTCTCGATCAGCATGCGGCCGCCGCGCTCGCCGGTGAGCCCCGACTGGCGGGTCGGTCCGGGCGTCTGCAGGAGCAGTTTCTGGTTACGGAAGTACTTGGAAATCGTGTGGAAAAGTTCGATCACCGTCTCGGGCGTACGGAATACCGGAATCCCCGCTTCTTCCAGCAATCGGCGGGCTTCGGCAACCTGCCGGCCACCCATCCAGCAGCAGGAAATGGTCAGGCTGACCTCCTCGGCGACATCAATGATTGCCTGGGCGACCTCCATCGGCTCGGTCATCGCCTGCGGCGAGAGCATCACCAGCGTGCTGTCCACATTCTCGTCGACGGCCACCGCCAGAATCGTTTCACGATAGCGCTCGGGTGTGGCGTCGCCACCGATGTCGATCGGGTTGAGGTAAGAGCAATCGGCGGGCAGGATCTGTTTCAGCTTGTTGCAGGTTTCAGGCGACAGGCTGGCGAGTGGGATGCCCAGATCGCCGGCACGGTCGGCGGCGACGGCGCCCGGACCGCCGCCGTTGGTGACGATGGCCAGACGGTCGCCGCGAGGATGGAACTTCGACGACAGGGCCTTGGCCGCATAGAACAACTGTCCGATGTTCTGCACGCGCACCGCTCCGGTACGGCGCAGCGCAGCGTCGAATACGGCGTCGGGAACCGCGGCCATGCCGGAATGTGCTACCGCCGCCTGCGCTCCCAGTTCGTGCCGTCCCGCTTTCAGGAGGATGATCGGCTTGATTCGCGCCGCCGAGCGTAGCGCGCTCATGAAACGTCGGGCGTTGCGGATGCCTTCGACGTACATCAGGATGTAACGCGTTTTGTCGTCATAGATCAGATAATCGAGAATCTCGCCAAAATCGACGTCCACGGTCACGCCCAGGGAAATCACCGAAGAGAATCCGATCCGGCTCGTCTCGGCCCAATCAAGGACCGCTGAACACATGGCGCCGGACTGTGCAACCAGAGCCAGATCGCCAGGCTCGGCGCTCACCTTGGTAAAGGTTGCGTTGAGACCGATGTCAGGGCGAATGACTCCCAGGCAGTTTGGTCCCAGGACCCGCACGTTATAGGTGCGCGCGATTTCCACCACCTTTCGCTCCAATGCCGCGCCACTGCTGCCGGCCTCGGAAAAGCCGGAGGCAATGACGATCGTATTGCGTACGCCGCAGCGCCCACACTGCTCCATGATTCGTGGAACGGTCTGTGGTCGGGTGGCGATGATCGCCAGGTCGATTCGGCCACCGATTCGTTCGACCGATTTGTACGCGGGCTGCCCCTGAATCGTCTGGTGCTGGGGATTGACCGCGTAGACCTGCCCTCGGTAGTGCGAATGCAGGATGTTCTTGAAAATGATGTTGCCAACCGATTTCTCCCGATCTGACGCGCCGATCACGGCAACCGATTTGGGTTCGAACAGTGAGGTCAGATAGTGCTGCATCAACATGGCGGAGCCTTCCCGAATTTCAACAGGGGCGACACATTCTTCAGGTGCAAGAGATTGGAGCCTTGACGGCCGGTTGGCCTAATCCGGATCGAGCAGGTACGATACCAGTCCGTCAGCAAGCTTGGGTTCAAACCAGGTAGACTTGGGTGGCATGACCTGGCCGGCGTCGGCAACAGCCATCAGATCGGCCATCTGCGTCGGATACATGGCAAAGGCGACGGCCATTTCGCCGCTGTTCACCCGCCGTTCGAGTTCGGACAGGCCACGCATGCCGCCGACAAAGTCGATACGGGTGTCTCGGCGCAGGTCGGTGATCCCGAGCAACGGACCGAGAAGTTGCTCGGCAAGTACCGAGACGTCGAGCTGGCGCACCGGGTCCGACACGGGCACCCGTCCGGACCGAATCTCCAGCCGGTACCATCGGTTACCGAGGTACATGCCGCAAACGCCGCGACGTTCCGGTTTGACCGGCTTGCCGGATGCAACGACGGTGTAGCATTGGCTGATAGCCGCCAGAAAGGCTTCCTCGGTCAGACCGTTGAGGTCCCGCACCACCCGGTTGTAATCCATGATCAGCATCTGTGAAGACGGGAAAATGACCGAGAGAAAGAACTCGGCATTGTCAGATGCCTGGTTCTGGTGACGCCGAGCGGCAGCAACCCGCGCGGCAGCCGCCGAGCGATGGTGGCCATCGGCAATGTAGAGATTGGGCATGGCGCCAAACACTGCACTGATGTGTGCAATGCTTGCGGGGTCATCGATTGCCCACAGCGTATGCCTGATGCCATCGTCGGCGATCAAATCGGCGATCGGTGGGCGGTCGGTAGCAAGCGCGAGCAGATGCTCTGCCTGCACGCTGTCCGGGTGAGCGAGCAGCACCGGTCCGGTCTGCGCATTCAGGGCCTCGATCTGGCGTACCCGGTCATCTTCCTTGTCAGGCCTCGTAAACTCGTGTCTGCGGATACGGTGATTGTCGTAGGCGGCAACCGACGCGGTGGCGACCAGCCCGGTCTGAACGTGCTCCCCCATGACCAGTCGATAGGCGTAATAGCAGGCAAGCGGGTCACGGCAAAGCACCCCATCATCGATCATTCGCTGAAAATTCTGGGCCGACCTGGCATACACCTCTGGTGCATAGTGATCGACCGCCGGTGGCAGGTCGATTTCCGCTCTGGAGACATGCAGAAAGGACAGCGGTTTGCCGATTACCGCCTGGCGGGCCTCTGCGCTGGAGAGAACGTCATAAGGCGGCGCAGCGACTGCAGCAGCGTCTGCGCGACGCGGACGCAGGCCGGCGAAGGGTCGAATCAGGCAATGATCAAGGGACACGAGATTCTCCTGTGGGAGCTTGTTTCTGGAAGCGACCGGCATGCCCATCGCGCAAGGCATGGCGCCGGTCAGTTGAAGACGCTCGGATACCCGGTCGTTCAGATACTCCGGTACAGCGCCTCATAGCGTGCCGCCGAATCGGCCCAGGAGAAATCCTGTGCCATGCCGCGCCGTTGCAACTGGTGCCACGTCGATTGGTGGTCGCGGTAGAGCGCACAGGCCTCGCTCAGGCGAATAGCCAGGGCACGACTGCTGGGATCGTCAAAGACGAAACCGTTGGCTGTGCCGTCCTTGAGGTTGCCCGGCGTGGCGTCCGTGACGGTATCGGCCAGGCCGCCAACCCGTCGCACCAGTGGCAGGGTGCCATAGCGCAGGGCATACAACTGGGTCAGGCCGCACGGCTCGAAACGCGAGGGAACCAGAAGAACATCGGCAGCGGCGATGATGCGATGCGCCAGTCCCTCATCGTAGCCAAGATGTACCGATACGGTATGGGGATGTGCCGCCGCTGCGGTCCTGAAACCTGCTTCGATTTCCGCTTCGCCACTGCCGATCACGACCAGTTGTCCGCCTTCGGTGCGCAGTTCGTGCAGGCATGCGAGAACCAGATCCATGCCTTTCTGCGATGTCAGGCGACTGACCACGGCGAACAGGGGGGTTTTCCCCCGGACCGCAAAGCCCATTTCAGCTTGCAGCTTGAGCTTGCAAACCTTTTTGCCACGCAGCTTGTCGGCGCTGTAGCCCTTGGGTAGCGCCGGGTCGTTGGTCGGATCCCATACCGAATAGTCGACCCCGTTGAGAATGCCCGACAGATGCCCGCCACGATCACGTAACAGCCCGTCGAGTCCCCAGCCGTGCTTTGGTGTGCAGATCTCATGGGCATAGGTCGGGCTGACCGTGTTCACTCGCTTGGCGTGCACGAGCGCCGATTTCATAAACGACAGGTGCCCGTAAAATTCGAGTGCGCTTTGATCGGCACCGGAAATCAGCAGGCCGAGGTCCGTATGGTGGTCGAGAGGAAACAGCCCACGGAAGGCAAGATTGTGAATCGTGAACACCGTTGCGGTATTCAGCGCCGGGTTCTGCGCAATATAGGCCGGCGCCAGTCCCGCGTGCCAGTCGTGTGCATGCACCACCTCCGGCTGCCAGGCTTCGTCCAGCTCGCCGGTGGCCAGATGCGCTGCAATCCAGCCGAGGAGGGCATAGCGCCGATGATTGTCATTCCAGTCGCGACCGTCCGGCCCCAGATACGGATCGCCGTCACGCCGGTAAAGGAAGGGGGCGTCGATGACGTAGGCCAGCAAGCCGCTGTCCGGAAGACGGCCCAGTCGCAACGTGATGACCGCCGCCCCGAACGCCGGTCCGAGGCGGATCAGTGGCTTCTGGTCGCCGACGCCGTTGAGAATGGCCGGCATTCCGGGCAACAGCACGCGGACATCCAGGCCGCGTGCAGCAAGCGCGACGGGCAAGGCAGCGACGACGTCAGCAAGGCCGCCGGTCTTGACCAGCGGATAGATTTCGGCGGCAACGTGCAGGATGCGCAAGAGGTACTTTATTTCCGTATCAGGTGAGCTGTTCGAGCATTTTCCGGGTAATCAGCGTGATTCCGTTCTCGGTACGGCGGAAGCGACGCGCATCTTCAGCCGGGTCTTCTCCGATCACCATGTTCGCCGGGATATTGCAGTCGCTGTCCACGACGCAGTGGCTGAGGCGCGCCCTGCTGCCGATCGTCGAATCGGGAAGGATAACCGATAGATTGACTCGTGAATAGGAATGAACACGGCAACCGGAGAAAAGCAGCGATCGGTTGACTTCTCCGGAAACGATACAGCCGCTGGATACCGAAGACTCGATGGCATTACCGCGCCGGTCGAGATGGTTGTGCACGAACTTGGCAGGGGGGAATTGTTGTTGATAAGTCCACACGGGCCAGTTGCGGTCGTAGAGATTGAGCGCCGGCACCGTCGCAGTCAGATCGATGTTCGCATCCCAGTAGGAATCAATCGTCCCCGCGTCACGCCAATAATGCTCTCTGAACTGCTCGTCCGGGGCGACGATGCAACTGCGTGAGAAGGCGTGCGCTGCGGCCACGCGATTGCGCACGGCATGCGGAATGATGTTCTTGCCGAAATCATGGTCGGATGTCGGGTCGGCGATGTCGCGCGCCAGCTCGGCATACAGGTAATTGGCGTTGAACACGTAAACCCCCATGCTGCACAAGGACATATCGGGTTTGCCCGGCATCGCCGGTGGGTCGGCAGGCTTCTCGATAAAGTCGGTAATCATGCCGTTATCATCGACGGCCATGACCCCGAAGCCACTGGCTTCTTGACGCGGGACTTCGATACAGGCAACCGTACACTCGGCACCGCTCTCGACATGGTCAACCAGCATCACGGCGTAGTTCATTTTGTAAACATGGTCGCCAGCCAGAATCACGACGAACTCGGGTTTGGGCCGATAGGTCTCGAGAATGTCGATGTTCTGGTACACCGCGTCGGCAGTTCCCCGATACCAGGACTCTTCGTCGATACGCTGCTGTGCCGGAAGCAGGTCGACGAACTCGTTAACCTCACCATGAAGGAAGTTCCAGCCGCGCTGCAGGTGGCGCAAGAGGCTATGTGACTTGTATTGGGTGACCACGCCAATTCGCCTGATCTGCGAGTTGACGCAGTTGGACAAGGCGAAGTCGATGATCCGGAACTTGCCGCCGAAGTGGACCGCCGGCTTGGCACGGCGGTCCGTCAGTTCGTGCAATCGGCTGCCGCGTCCGCCAGCAAGGACCAGGGCAATCGCCTTGCGCGGCAACTGGAATGTCTTTCTATCAACCATTTTGCTATCCCCTTCTGAAATCGATTCATCGCATCAGGTGGCGCTCGTCACCCATTCTTTGCTGCGTAGCCGGTGGGTTACCCCCAATCATCAAAGTCATGACCGTTTCCTTCTTCCCGACCTCTCCATTGCGAGGAGGAGGGGATATTCGTGAATCGCTGACACGACTTTCACATTAACTAACTGATCACATCCGGCGCTTTTCTGCCCGTGATCGCGGCAATCCGTGCCACCGCGTCGGCCAGGCCAACCAGTGGCGCCAAGGCTTCCTGCGTGGGAATTTCGTGTTGGCTGGGGTCGGCGATAAAACGTTCGAGATAGACGCGCAAGGTGGCTCCCTCGGTACCTGTACCCGATAAGCGAAATACCGCCCGCGAACCATCGTCGAGCAGGATGCGGATCCCCTGACGCTCCGAACGTGAGCCATCAACCGGATCGACATAGGCAAAATCATCGGCTGCTGCGATGTGCAGGCCTCCATACTCCGAGCCCGGCAGTTGCGAGAGACGAGCCCGCAATTCATTCATCAGGCGATCAGCTTGCGCCGTCTCGATGCCTTCGTAATCGTGGCGGGAGTAGACATTGCGCCCGAAGCGTCGCCAGTGTTCACGAACAATCACGTCGGCAGGCAGGTCGCGCACGGCCAGAATGTTGAGCCAGTAGAGTACTGCCCACAGGCCATCCTTCTCGCGCACATGATTGGAACCGGTACCCGCGCTCTCTTCGCCGCACAGGGTGCACCGGCCGGCATCCAGCAGCGACCCGAAGTACTTCCAGCCAGTCGGTGTTTCGTAGCAAGGAATTCCGAGTGCCGCGGCGACGCGGTCGACTGCACAACTCGTCGGCATTGAGCGTGCGACACCCGCCAAGCCGCTGGCGTAAGCTGGAACCAGCGCATGGTTGGCGGCGAGAACGGCCAGACTATCGCTCGGACTAACCACGAAATTACGGCCGACGATCATATTGCGGTCGCCATCCCCATCAGAGGCTGCGCCAAAGGATAGGCCCGAACGGCTGTCAGCCAGTGCCGCGACCAGATCAGCAGCGTATACCGGGTTGGGATCGGGGTGGCCACCTGCGAAATCGGGCAGCGGGATGCCGTTGACCACCGTACCGGGGGGGGCACCGAGACGATTTTCGAGAATTTCCAGCGCATAGGGGCCGGTGACTGCGTGCATCGCGTCGAAACGCATGCGAAAGTCCGGGCGAGCCAGCAGGCGGGCAATGCGATCGAAATCGAACAGGGATTCGAGAAGTTCGGCGTAGTCGGCTACCGGATCGATGATGTTGACGACCATATCACCGATGCGCGTCTCGCCAACCTTGCTCAGGTTGATATCCGGGGACTCGACGGTACCATAGGCACTGATTTGCTGAGTGCGCAAATAAACGGCATCGGTAAAACTTTCGTTGGCGGGTCCGCCATTGCCAAGGTTATACTTGATGCCGAAATCCCCGTCGGGACCGCCCGAGTTGTGACTGGCCGACAGGATGATCCCGCCAAAAGCCTGCCATTTGCGGATGACGGCGCTGGCCGCCGGGGTGGATAGAATGCCGTTGCGACCAACCAGTACGCGACCAAAACCGGTCGCCGCAGCCATCCGCAGGATGGTTTGAATGGCGACATCGTTGTAATAGCGGCCATCGCCACCAAGGACCAGTGTCTGGCCCTGCTGGCCAGACAAGGTATCGAAGATGGCTTGTACGAAATTCTCGAGATACCGCGCCTGCCGAAATACGGTCACTTTCTTTCGCAGCCCGGAGGTCCCCGGCTTCTGACCGGAGAAAGGCGTACTGGGAACGCTGATCACCTGCATAGTCATGTCATGCCTCGTCACTAGTCACTAATATGAGAACCCTGAGTCACTGCTGGAGAGACTCGGATTCATGCCAGATGCTGCCGGCTGAACGCCAGCAATCCCTGCGTCGATGCGTCGAACTTTTCTGCCAGGGGCGGATTGGCAATGGCCGGCAGGATGCTGCTGGCAACGGCCTTGCCCAGCTCGACGCCCCACTGGTCGAAAGAGTTGAGCCCCCAGATGGCGCCCTGCACAAATACCTTGTGTTCGTAAAGTGCGATCAGCGCGCCGAGTGTTTGCGGATCAAGGCGGGAAAGCAGCAGTGTCGATGATGGCTGATTGCCGGCAAACACCTTGTGCGGCAAGAGGGACTCAAGCGCCGTAGCCGGCATCGTGCCGTGCAATTCGCTCCGTGCCTCTTCGGCTGTCTTGCCGAACGCCAGTGCCGCGCTTTGTGCAAAACAGTTGGCAAGCAAAGCCTCCTGATGACCGGGAAGAGGATAGTCGGAGCGTACGGCCGCGATGAAATCACAGGGTACCAGTCGCCCGCCCTGGTGAAGCAACTGAAAGAAGGCATGCTGGCCATTATTGCCCAGTTCGCCCCAGACGATGGGGTTCGATGCACAGGCAAGTGGCTGCCCGTCGCTACCGACCGACTTGCCATTGCTTTCCATTTCGAGCTGTTGCAGGAACGACGGGAAATATTTCAGCGACTCGTTGTAGGGCAACACCGCATTGCTCGTTGCACCCAGGAAATTGGTGTTCCAGATGCCGATCAGAGCCATCACCACTGGCAGGTTGCGCTCGTAGGGCGTGCTGCGGAAATGTTCATCCATGCGTTCAGCACCCGCCAGCAGATCGGCGAAAGCGTGCGGACCAATGGCAATCATCAGGGCCAGTCCAACCGCCGACCACAATGAGAAACGTCCACCTACCCAGTCCCAGAGGGGAAATACGGCATCTGCCCTGATGCCGAATTTGACCGCACGCTCGGGTTTGGCCGTCAGCGCCGCAAAGTGGCGGGACACGGCAGCAGCGTCGCCGAGGTTGGCCACCAGCCAGTCGCGTGCCGTCTGTGCATTGAGCATGGTTTCCTGCGTGGTGAAAGTCTTGCTGGCAACCAGGAACAAGGTCGTACGTGGGTCGAGCGTTTGCAGGAGCGGCGCCAGTTGAGCCCCATCGAGGTTGGAGACGTAATGTACGCCAAGTGCCGGATGCGAGATTGAACGTAAGGCGTAATCGAGCATCTTCGGTCCGAGGTCAGACCCGCCGATGCCGATATTGACGACATGACGAATCGGCATGCCTGTGAAACCAAGTGCTTGCCCGGAGCGAATACGGTCGGCAAAGGCAGCCATCCGCTGGCGCGTGGCGATTACCTCGGGCATCACGTCCAGATCAGCACTGGGGAAGGGACTGATCGATCGCCGCAGGGCAACATGCAGGACCGATCGATCTTCGCTGGCATTGATTTTCTCCCCGCTGAACATGCGGGTCGTCAATTCGTCAAGTCGGGCCTCGCGGGCCAGTGCGACCAGCAGGGCAAGCGTTGTCGAATCGATGCGTTGCTTCGAGAAGTCGTAATAGATGCCGTCGTAGTTTAGCGAGAGCGATGCTACACGCCCAGGATCGTTGGCAAAAAATTGTCTGAGATGCACCGGAGAGAGCGATAGCCGGTGCGCTTCGATAGCCTTCCAGGAGGCTGAGGCGGTGATGTTCATGGTCGATGAAAGCTCATGGATGAGTGATCAGGCCGGCTGCAAACGGCCCGTGGAGGGGGAGGGTGACGAAATATGACAAGATATGCCGTTCCGGTTATCAGCTTGCCAGAATGCTCGGAAGAACGCAAAAAAGAATGATGGAAGGACATTGCGAGACTTTCCCCGGCGAGATTCGATCCTTGGTGGTCACGATGGGCCCTGTTGACGGGATGCTGGCCGGGTCATCGGCGGGCACTGGGAACGGCCAGGAGGGAATCAGATGATCGGCGCTGTGGCAGGAATGCTGTTGGCAGACCTTGCCTGGCGGCCACGCACGCTGGCTGCGAAGGGCTTGTCTTCCTCGGAGATATGGCGTTCGAACCAGTACTCGGCATAGCGCAGGAAGGAATGGACATCGCGCGCACCATTGCGCACTTCGTCGAAGGCCTTGCGCAGTGACTGCAAATTCTCTCGATGCACGGCATCGTGATCGAGGAAGTCTATGCCGACTTCCCGGGCCATGCGTTTTTCGGTGCTGAAATGGTGCTCCAGATAATCGAGCAGGCTGTCGAACGCAGAGAAGCAGACCGGTTCGTTTCCGAAGGACGCCCCCTTGAGCGACTCAATTCGCTGAAAGATCTCTTCGTGCTGTGCATCAATTTCCGGGAGATCGATCACTAAGGCCTCCGGCAGCAAACCGGTAGAATTGATCTCCATCACAACGGACTCTCCAGGAAAGGTTCAACTATTCACTTGATACAGTATAAAAAAAGAGTGTGAACAATTCCAGAAAAATCAGCGTTTGCTTAAGCAGACCGAAGTCAGTCCGGACCGCACTCACCTCGACTCACTGCCACGGATCAGGCCGACCACCACGCCTTCGATGGCCAGTGTACGGGCGTCCGTATTGATGGTGATCGGCGCAAAATCGGGATGCTCGGCAATCAGTTGGATCATGTTGCCCTGCTGGTGGAAACGCTTCACCGTCACCTCGTCATCCAGCCTGGCCACGACAATCTGGCCATGGTGCGCTTCGCTACTGCGGTGCACGGCGAGCAGGTCGCCATCCAGAATCCCGGCGTTATGCATCGACATGCCACGCACGCGCAACAGAAAATCGGCACGCGGGCTGAACAGGCCGGGATCAAGGGTATAACGACGTTGAATGTTTTCCACGGCCAGTATCGGACTGCCGGCAGCCACACTGCCGATCACGGGCAGTCCCAGTGGTTCGAGCAGCCGAATACCTCGCGCCGAGCCCGGTTCAAGCATGATGATGCCTTTCTTGGCGAGTGCCCTGAGGTGTTCTTCAGCCGCATTGTGCGAGGCAAAACCAAAGGCATGGGCAATCTCGGCCCGCGTCGGCGGCGCGCCAAGGTTCTCCAGGGTGTCACGGATAAAGTCGAGTATTTCCCTTTGTCGCGGGGTAAGCGGTGTAACCTTGAGCATGACCATGGCCTCCCATCGTTAAGGCTGTATTTCCATACAGATTAGCACGAAAAGGCAAGCGGCGGCAGTATGCTTGAGGGTCAGGACAGGGAAAATCATTTCTCTTTCCGGGTATTGCCGTTCCGGTCAGAGCAGCGGACTCATCACCTGCACGGCATTTTCGAGCACGTGACGCCAGTGTGGGCGCGCGCGCCATTGTTCCAGCAGCAAGGGTCGCGAGCGAGATTCGTAATGGCGTTGCAGTTCGCGGACTTCGGCCGAGAATTGCTGGTCGTAGGCGATCAGCGAGATCTCGAAGTTGAGTTCGAAGCTGCGCAGATCAAGGTTGACGGTGCCGAAGATCGTCACCTGTTCATCAATGACCATGCTTTTGGTATGCAGCAGACCGTCTGCGAAATGGAGGATGATGATGCCGACGGCCAGCAGGTCGTCGTTGTAGGCATCGCTGGCGTAGCGGACGAGCCAGGAATCAACCTTCTCGGGAACGATCAGAATGACACGCACGCCACGTGCAGCCGCCGAGCGGAGCGCGACCAGCAGCGTCTCGCTGGGAACAAAGTAGGGTGTGGTCAGAACGATCTCGCGCCTGGCCGCGTAGATTGCCGTGAGCAGCAGCGCCTCGATGTGGCGGGTCGAGGCCTGCGGCCCAGAGGGGAAGATCTGTACCTGGCTGTTACCGGCGAGCGACAGTGCGGGTGCTGGCGGCGGTGCGAAATCACCGCCGGACTGCAGGACGGTCAGCGACAGCGACACCGCTTCGAGCGCCCAGGCCGCCGGGCCTTCGATCCGGACCATCGCATCGACCCATTCGCCGACGCCGGCGCTCTGCTTGAAGAAGCGCGGGTCGGCGATATTCATGCTGCCGGTGTAGGCGAGGCAGCGGTCGATGACAGCGATCTTGCGATGATCACGCAGGTCGAGGCGAACGAACAGCACGCGCAGGGGATTGACCGGCAGGACTTCGACGATCTCGACGCCGGCGGTGCGCAGCCGTTCGATCGCTGCACTGCGGAAAAAGGAACGGCTGCCAAGCGAATCCATCAGTGCGCGACAGGAGACGCCGCGGCCTGCGGCATTGACCAGCGCGGTGACCAGGTCATCGACGAAGCCGCCGGCACTCCAGATGTAGAATTCCAGGTGCACCGTACTGCGGGCGGCGTCGATGTCGGCAATCAGCATGCGCATGATCGACTCGCTGTCGACGAGCAGTTGCAGTCGATGGCCGCCCATCAGCGGCAGGCCGGCAAGACCGGTTGCGAGCCGGCTGATGCTCTCCGCTCCACTAGAGAGGGTGGCAGGCGCCACCACGTCTTTCGCCGGAATATTCCCGGCCCAGCGCAGGATTTGCGGTTGCAGGGTAATGGCCCGTTGCATCCAGGTCCTGCCGAGACGGCGTTCGCCGATCAGCAGATACGCCAGTGCGCCGATGGCCGGCAGGAGAATGACCAGCAGCAGCCAGGCCAGCGCCGTGCCGTGCGAACTGCGCCGCGAAAAGATGCGCAACGAAACCGCCAGCGCCAGCACCAGATAGACGAAGGAAAGAAGACTGAAAACCATAGGGCAGTATGAGACTGTTGCAGCGAATGGGTCAACGTGATGCGTACGGCAGTACGTTACTGTCGGCAGCCGCTTCAAGCTCCCGGAAGCCGGGCGTCTGCTGGGTCGAATGACCGCGATGGGCGCTCCACAGCACATCGCCGGGTACGGCAGCGTCAATTCATGCACGTGCATCGCCAACTGTCGGAAATTCTTACAGTTCGTTGTCGGTGCTGCCGACTTGCCGTGACAAGTGTTTGATTCGATTCTTTTGTCATGGATCGGCGTGATTCTTGCTTGGTAATTCGGTGTCGTGGGATTCGCTGCTGCCATGCAGAATCCTACGGCATTGAAAATAACCATCATATATCAGGTGATTAGGAGGGACAGATGAAAAGTTCAGTGCTTGTTGCGGCAATGTCTGCGACCATGCTTCTCGTAACGCCTTTGGCGCATGCGGAGTTGATCAAGTTTCACGCCAAGCTCAGCGGTTTGAACGAGGCGTCGTCTAACGCTTCGCCGGGCATCGGATTCGCCGAAATCGAGTTCGACACAACGGCCCACACCATGCACGTAACCGCAGACTTTTCCGGACTCCTGGGCACGGTAACGGTCGCGCACATTCATTGTTGCACGTCGCTACCACTGACGTCGACCGCCGGAGTCGCGACGGCCACACCCACCTTTCCCGATTTCCCGGCTGGGAAGACGAGCGGCAGCTATGACCAGCTTTTTGACCTGACGCAGTCCGCCTCTTTCAGCGCGGCGTTCATCACGGCCAACGGCGGTACGCCCGCAGGTGCCGAGGCGGCGCTGATCGCCGGTAGCAAAATCGGTAGAAGCTACTTCAACATTCACACCAATCAGTTTCCCGGCGGCGAGATCCGCGGCTTTCTGGTTCCCGAGCCGGCCATGCTCAGCCTGCTGGCCCTGGGACTGGCTGCCGGCCTGATTTCGCGCCGCCGCCAGCGCATCTGATTTCGCCAATATGGGCAGGCGGTCGATGATCCTCCCGCTACGGGTGTGGTCGTGGCTCTCGTCGGCAGAGCCGAACCGCGCCGCAAGGGGGCGCTGACCCGACCGCTGGCCTGCACCTGACGGCGTTATAATCCCTCTCTGCATGCGCGATGCGTGCCGCGTGCCCGTCCGCAACCAGTGAGGAATCCCCGATGAATGATCACCGTGCGCGTGCCAAGGCCTTCTTCAATGCGCTTGATCTGGACAAACCGATCGAATTCGGCGTCGCCGGATTGGTCGACGGTGGTCTGGACCGGCATCTCTACGTCGAGAATATCCATGGCGATGGCGAATTCGATCTGGTGCAGCAGTTGGCCGACCAGATCGATTTCGCTGCCAGCGCCGGGGCATATCTGTTTACCGGTAATCGCGGCACCGGCAAGACCACCGAGTTGCTGCGTCTGGCGAAGATCCTTGACGACCTGGGTTGCGAAGTATTCTACGTCGACCTGACCGAATACCTGATCCTGAGCTGAGTTCGGGTGGCGACCTGCGTGATTACTTCCGCATGCTGCGCCTGGCAATCACCCGTTCGCCGATGCGCGATGCGCTGGCGCTGTCCGACGCGGTGCTGCGCGATACCGAGGATGCCGTGCGCAGTGACATGCTGCCGATTGCAGCCGACGATCGCGCATGGCTCGCCAGGATCATGGCAAGCCACAAGCCGGAGTTGCCGAGTCTCGACGAGTTGCCCGATTTCGCCCGGCTGCAACAGGGCAAGTACATTCTGCAGTACCGCAACGGTGACGACTGGTTTGACGTGCCCCCCCTCTTGCGACGAGAAGTGGGCGAGGGGTGAAGTCCGACCAGCTCGAGGATCTCTGGAGTCAGTTGCGACTGCACATCGAGTGGGCGCAGGGCTTCAGCCTGATCCTGCTGTTCGCCCAGCACCCGCAACCGGTCAACCTGTTGCGCGAGCGTCTCGCGGACAGTCTGCGTCTGCGGACGCAGCGCCTGCGCGTGTGGCAGCCGAGTTCGACAGACGAGGTCGGGACCTTGGCCGAACAAATTTTCAAAGCATCCGGCAATCTGGCTGCCGGCCCGCTGTGGGTCGAACTCTGGCGGCACGCTGCTGAAGGGTCCTGGCAGCAGGCGCGGACGCAGCTTCTGCTGCGCCTCAACGAGCGTCGCTTTCTGCTCGAACGTGATCTGCGCAAGCCCCTGCTGCTGCTGTTGCCGTAGGAAGAGCATGGGACGGTCTACGTCTACGCTCCAGACCTCTGGGCCATCCGTAGCTTCACCGCAGAATTACCGAATCCACCGAATCCGCCACCCAAGGCGCTGCGTGGTCACGTGGCCGCCGGGCCGGCGAGAACGGAGCTAGTGAGCGCGTCCAGGCAGGCGAGCGAACTCGAGTGGGAACGTCTCTGGACCGGCACGGCCGATCGCGCTCGCCTGGATCCGCGCGACGGCTTCGCCGCCTTCGCAGCGGCGCGCGAACGCGGCGACCTCGATGCAGCGGGCGTCGTGGCGGCGCAAACGCTCGAGCTGGCGCGCGCTCAGGTCGTGGCGACACCGACAATGATCCGCGAACGGAACCTCGCAATCGCCGTGAGCCAGCTCGGCGATATCGCCGCCGACCTCGGCGACCTCGAAGCGGCGCGCGGCGCGTACGGCGAGAGCCTCGAACTGAGCCAGCGGCTGCGTACGAGCCTGGGCGACACGCCGCAGGTGCTGCGCGACCTGTCGGTCTCGCTCGAAAAGGTTGGGGGCGTCGCCGTCAAACTCGGCGACCTCGAAGCGGCGCGCGGCGCGTACGGCGAGAGCCTGGCGCTTTCTCGGCAATTGCATGCAGCCTTGCCCGAACACCCGCGATTCGCCAAGGAACTGACTGACGCCGAAGCTCGATGGGCCGCGCTGTCGGAGCGCTGACAGTCGCGTCTGCGATCCGCCGCGAATGCCTTCCTGGCTGCCTGTGTGGGCGCTCCCTGCGTATGGCTCAACGCTCCGGGGCTGGGTGATCGCGTCGCCACCTGGGACGCCGGCAACCCCAAAATCGGTGCTGTCGGCGTCCCGGAACAGCCTGCCATTGACCGCCTGCGCCAGGACGCCGAAGACGCTACGCGCAATGGTCTTGTCCGGTGCCAGTCTTCCTTGCGCCCTGGTGGATTTAACGGTGCGCCATCGGCGACATCAGCAGGAGATGCAGGAATTTGTCGATTCCTCTGGCCAGCCAGCCAAGCGATTGGTGGGTGATGGCGGCATAGAGGTCACCGGTGGCGATGCTGCGCTGATTGCGTGCGCGCTCAACAATCATCATTATCTGTTCGCGGTTGAGGTCGGTTGTCATGGGTTTCTTCCTTGAGTTTTCTCGGTACCCGAGAGTGCAACGCTACTGTAATTGTTCGCCGATACGCCGGCAAACGATCAATAATCAGCCAATGCGTGAGAATATCTCTTCCATATGACTTACCGATTGCCCCCTCTGAACTCGCTGCGTGCCTTCGAAGCGGCGGCCCGCCATCTCAGTTTCAAGGATGCCAGCGAGGAATTGGCCGTGACGCCCACAGCCATCAGCCACCAGATCAGGGGTCTTGAGGAATACCTCGGTTTTCCGCTCTTTCACCGCTTGACGCGCGCACTGGAGCTGACGCGCAAAGGCCGGGCGATGCTGCCGAAGGTGCGTGAAGGCCTGGAATGCTTTGCCGCCGCGATCGAAAGCACGCGGTCGCATGAAGCCGCTGGGCGCCTGCTGATCACGACCCCGCCGGCTTTCGCCAGCCGGTGGCTGATTCGCCATTTGCCCGCTTTTACTGCCGAACACCCGGAGATCCAGCTACACATGGCCGCGTCGGTCGAGACGATCGATGCCCATGACGCTTCGGGCGTTTCGGGGCTTGCAGGAATCGACGTACGCGACGACGAAACCGAATTATTCATCCGCTTCGGGCGTGGTCATTACGACGGTTGCCGCGTCGACCGACTGTTCGTTCCGGCCTATGCACTGGTATGCAGTCCGCGCCTGCTGTTCGGAATGCGGCCCCTGAACGTGCCGTCCGATCTGCGGCGCCACAATCTTCTGCATGACGAGTCGATCATGGAACTGATGGACCGCCCGACCTGGGCCGAATGGCTGCAGGTCGCAGGGGTCAGTGGCGTCGACCCGGATGCGGGCACCCATTTCAGCGACTCGGGATTGGTTCACGCGGCGGTGATCGATGGCGTTGGCGTGGCCATTGCCTCGATTCCGTTGGTCGAAGCCGAGGTCGCCGCCGGGCGTCTGGTGATGCCCTTCGACATCATCATTCGCCGCACCCAGGCCTATTACCTGGTGGTGCCCGAAGCCGTTGCCGATCGCCCGATCGTCAACGTCTTTCGCCAGTGGTTGCTCAGCGAAGCTGCGCAGGTTTCCCAGAAATAGCCGGGCGGCCGTTCAAGCGGCACAGGCCATGCCGGCGCGACAATCGCCGGCCATCTTGCCTGTCGCTGGCGGCCCTACGCCGTGCCGGCGATCATCGGCGAATCGTCACGCTCGGCGGGCTTGGTCGCAGGCGTCGCTTTGCCGGTCGCCAACTGGTGTACCTCGGTGCTCAACTCGATGACCCGTAGCGAGAGCTGCTCGATGTCGCGTCTGGTTGCCAGGAGAACGAAATCGAGAGGCCGCAGAAAACGTTCCCTGACGACCTGTTCGCCGCGCTGAATGGCGGTATTGGCGGTACTCATCAGTTCGGCCGATTTTTCCTCGATCTGTTGGCGGGCCTTCGGCGGCATGGCCTTGCTTTCACGAAGAAGCGTCTCGACGGCCCTGACACTGCTTCTGGCGGCCAGCGAATAAGCGCCCAGGCCGCCAAGCCACAACTTGCGTGTCGCTTCCACAGTCTTCAGCAGGATTTGCTGATTGCCAACCCGATCGACCCATGCGCTAACTGTCTTGCTCATTTGTTTCTCCTTTGTCTGACTGCATTTGAAAGTTCTTGCAGTTGCCTTTGCAACCACTGCCGGTGAGTCTATCGGGAAGGTCTAGAGGAAACACACTAAAGGTTCGGGCGTGCTTCTCTCTGGAACGGCCGTCCCTTGATGATGTATGCTTGACGCACCGGGATCAGGGACGCCGGCGGTGCTTCGGGGAAAGGGGCGCGCGCGGCTTGCCGTTGTCGCGGCGATGGATGGCCGTGAGTGTGCAGGAAACTCAATGAAGGGCGAAGGAAATCTCGATGACCAAACTCTCCTTGCTGGATGTGGCTTTCTTCATCGCCGAGTCAAAGGCAAGCCCGAAGCACGTGGGCGGCCTGATGATCTGCAAACGGCCGCCTCGCGCGAAGACCAGCTTTGCCGCCGATCTGTTCCGGGAGTATCTGACCTTTACCGATGTCCAGCCGCCGTTCAACCGGATCATTCGTTTTTCTCTGACGGCCATGCCGAGCTGGCAGGAGTGCGAAGCGGTCGAGCTCACCGAGCATCTGTTCTATCATCAGTTACCGCGCGGCAAGAATGGCCGGGAGGAATTGTACCGGCTGGTATCCGACCTGCACCAGCCAATGCTCGACCGCTCGCGGCCCTTGTGGGAGGTGCATGTCATCGATGGTCTGAGCGAAGCCCGCTTTGCCATCTACGTCAAAATCCATCATGCCAGCGCGGACGGAGTAACCATGATGCGCTGGGCCGTCAATTCGCTGTCCCCGACCGCCGACGATCTTGAACTCAAACCGCTCTGGTCCGTCCCGCACATCGCCGGGGTGAGATCGCGACTCAAGGAGAAGATGGCCCGGTCACTGCTTGGCGATCTTGCGGGTGCCGGCAAGCATGTTCTGGGGATTGGCCGTCTTGCTGCGATGTTGCTGCTGGAAAGTGTCAAGCTCACCAAGAATGCGATTTCGCTGCCGTTTGTGGCCGATGGCAATACGCCGCTGACCGGGCAGGTGACGCCTGGCCGTCAGTTTGCAACCACCAGTGTGAGTATGGAAAGGGTCAGCCTGATTCGTATGAGAACTCGCTCGACCTTGAATCATGTCGCACTGACCTGCCTGGACGGTGCCTTGCACCGCTATCTGCGCGAAGAGGGCGTCGACCTGCAAAGGCCGATCACGATTCAGATGCCGGTCAACCTGCGCAAGGAGGGTGATCAGCGCGCCGGCAACAAGATCGGCATCATCCAGGTCGAGCTGTCACCGCCGACCGACGATCCCTACGTTCGTCTGCGCAACATCGGTTTTTCGCTGCGTAATGTACGCACCATGATCGATAGCGTCGAACCCGAGGCGATCGAATCCTATACGCTGATCACCGGTGTCGTCGGGCAACTTGCGGAAATGCTCAAGCTCAGCAACCATTTGCCGCCGACCGGCAATACGCTGGTCTCGAACGTGCCCGGCCCTGCCGAGTATCTGTATCTCAAGGGCGCGCGGCTGGAGGAACTGCATCCGATCAGCACCCTGCCGGCCGGCAACCTGCTGAACATCACGCTGTTCAGCTATGCCGGGCAACTGTATTTTGGCTTGATCGCCACCGATGAACTGCCTAACCTCCCGCGTCTGAGCAACTACGTCGCCGCAGCTTTCACCGAACTGGAACAGTCCGTCCTTGACGCAGGCAAGCCTGTTCCCTAGCTGCCCGGCGACTTCGTTGGCGCCAGATCGCGCCATTCCGGGCAGGACGACCCGCTCAAGGCGCTTCAACCACGCGACGAGGTATTGGAAATCGGCTTGCCGGTTCGGGTCAGGAGCAACTGAAACTCCTCGAATGTCATGTCGGAGACTTCGTTGAGTTCCGGGAGGCGACGGTCCGGAATGCGGCGCCGGTCGGGAAGATGACCAGGCCGCCCATAGTCGTGTTGGCGTCTGTCAACCCTGCTTCGAGGCTGCTGTGGGGTCATTGCGGTTTCTTTCAAGGTATGCTGAAGTAATAGATAGAAGATAGCGGCGACCAGCCCCCGGCGCTGTGTGAAATGTCACAGTGGCGCGTAATGGTCGTGACGAGAGAGGGGAATGGACGACTTTTCTGGCGATGATCATGCAGGCGCTCCGCTGGCCGAACGCCTGCGGCCGAAGATTCTGTCCGAGGTCATCGGGCAGGCGCATCTGCTTGGTCCCGGTAAGCCGCTGGCAATGGCTTTCCAGTCCGGCCAGTTGCACAGCATGATCCTCTGGGGGCCGCCAGGAGTCGGCAAGACGACGCTGGCGCGTCTCATGGCAGACGCCTTCACTGCCGACTTCATCGCCATCTCGGCGGTCTTTGCGGGTGTCAAGGACATCCGTGAGGCGGTGGTACGTGCTGAAATCACGCGCGCGCGCAGCGGACGGCGGACGATCCTTTTTGTCGACGAAGTGCATCGCTTCAACAAGGCACAGCAGGATGCCTTTTTGCCCTATGTTGAAGGCGGGCTGCTGACCTTTGTCGGCGCGACGACCGAAAACCCCTCGTTTGAAGTCAATTCGGCGCTGCTTTCGCGCGCTTCGGTTTACGTCTTGCATCCGCTCACGGCCGACGAGATGGGACTGCTCCTGACGCGCGCGTGCCGGCAGGTCTTGCCAAGGCTGTCTTTCGATGATGACGCGCGCTCGCGCCTGATCGGTCTTGCCGATGGCGATGCGCGACGCCTGCTCAACCTGATCGAGCAGATCGACACGGCCACCCGAACCATCCAGACCAGCAGCATCGATGGCGCCTTCATCGACCGCGCGCTGGCGCAGAACCTGCGTCGCTTCGACAAGGGCGGTGATGCCTTTTATGACCAGATCTCGGCGCTGCACAAGGCGGTGCGCGGATCGTCTCCGGATGCCGCGCTGTACTGGTTTTGCCGGATGCTCGATGGTGGCGCCGATCCACGCTATCTGGCACGTCGCATCGTGCGCATGGCCTGGGAAGACATTGGTCTTGCCGATCCACGCGCGGCGCGCATCGCGCTCGATGCTGCCGAGACCTTCGAACGCCTGGGGTCTCCCGAAGGTGAACTGGCCCTTGCCGAAGCGGTGCTCTACCTGGCCATGGCGGCCAAGTCGAATGCCGCTTACCTCGCGTATAATGCCGCGCGCAGCTTCATCTGTGGCGATGGCTCGCGGCCGGTGCCGGCGCATCTGCGCAACGCGCCGACACGCCTGATGAAGAACCTGGGTTACGGAAAAAACTATCGCTACGCGCACGACGAGGCGGACGCCTACGCTGCCGGCGAGGCCTATTTCCCCGAGGGCATGCCGGCGGTCGAGTGGTATCGGCCGGTCGCGCGTGGCCTCGAGATCCGGATTGGCGAAAAGCTCGCGCATTTGCGCGAACTCGATCGTCAGGCAAGACAGAAGCAGGACTAAGTCCGCCCGCGCCGCTGTGGTCAGCCGGGGAGGCGGGCAGATTCACGAGTCGCGGCGCGACCGCCAACATGAGGATTGACCATGCTCGACATTCAGCTGCTGCGCAACAACCTCGATGGTGTGGCCGAACGACTGGCCACGCGTGGTTTCACGCTCGACCGTTCGGCATTCCAGACGCTCGAAAGCCAGCGCAAGTCCCTGCAGACGCGCACCCAGGAACTGCAGGCGAGCCGCAACAGTCTGTCGAAGCAGGTCGGCCTGTGCAAGGGGCGAGGCGAAGATGCCACCGCAGTCATGGCGCAGGTGGTGGCACTGAAAGACGAGCTCGACGCCAATGAAGTCCGCCTCGCCGATTTGCTGAAGGAACTCGACGCATTCCTCGCCGTGCTTCCCAATCTGCCACAGGACAGCGTGCCGATCGGCCGTTCCGACACCGACAACGTCGAGCTCAAGCGCTGGGGGAAACCGCGCAGCTTCGACTTTCCGGTCAAGGATCATGTCGATCTCGGCGAGACGCTCGACCAGCTCGATTTCGCCACCGCAGCGAAAATCGCCGGCACGCGCTTTTCGCTGCTGCGGGGAGCGCTCGCTCGCCTGCACCGCGGGCTGACCCAGTTCATGCTCGATACGCACGTGACACAGCACGGTTACACCGAAGTCTACGCGCCTTACCTGGTCAACGCTGCCAGCCTGACGGGTACCGGGCAGTTGCCGAAGTTCGAGGAGGATTTGTTCAAGATCCTGCGCACCGAAGCCGAGCCCCTGTATCTGATCCCGACGGCGGAAGTGCCGGTCACCAACATCGTTCGTAACACGATTCTCACTGCCGATGAACTGCCGCTCAAGCTCGTTTGCCATACCCCGTGTTTTCGTTCAGAAGCCGGCTCCTACGGTCGTGATACGCGCGGCATGATCCGCCAGCACCAGTTCGACAAGGTTGAACTGGTGCAGATCGTCGCCGCAGGCGATTCGCTGGCGGCGCATGAGGAACTCACCGGACACGCCGAGCGAATCCTCGAAATGCTCGGCCTGCCTTACCGGCGGGTGACGCTATGTACCGGGGACATCGGTTTCTCGTCAGCAAAAACCTATGATCTCGAGGTCTGGCTGCCGGCACAACAGGCCTACCGCGAAATCTCGTCATGCTCCAACTTCGAGGCGTTCCAGGCCAGACGCATGCAGGCGCGTTATCGCAACGAGCGCAACAGAATCGAACTGGTGCACACCCTCAATGGCTCCGGTCTTGCCGTCGGGCGCACGCTGGTGGCGGTCATGGAAAACTTCCAGAATTCCGACGGCAGCATCAGTGTTCCCGAAGTGCTGCGTCCTTATCTTGGCGGCATCGAAAGAATCTTCCGAGACTCCGGCGTCGCCTGAACTGCGAATGGCGGGGCAACGTTCTGCGGAGGGAGGTCATCGGTTGAGGTAATGCAGGATTCCCGGCGCACGCGGCTGGCCTGGCCCTGTCCGCTGCAGGCCGTCCCTGCTGGCGTCAATCTCGAGCAGCGTGAGGCTGCCGAAGTCGAGTCGCAGTCGGCTCCACTCGTCAATCGGCAGCTGCAACCAGTGCCCGAGCATGGCGCGGATGACTCCGGCGTGGGTGACGAGGGCGGCATGGTTGCCGCGTAGACTGCGGACGCAGTCAAGCGCGCGCGCCTGCAGCATGGCCACCGATTCGCCGCCGGGCGCGACGAAGTGCAGCACATCGCTAGCCCAGGCATCGAGTAGCCGGCGATCGATCTGCTCCCAGGCGACGCCCTCCCATTCGCCAAAGTCGATTTCCAACAGTCGCTCGTCGAACACCGGTTGTGGATGCAAGGCCTCGGCGAGGGTGCGGGCACGCCGCAAAGGGCTGGCAATGACCGGCGTGGCGGCGGGCAACAGCGCGCGCAGACGCCTGGCGGCCGGCTGCGGGTCCTCTGAATCGACATCGAGCTGCCCGTAGCAGACGCCAGCGGCCAGCCGTGGTGGTGGGTGACGGATCAGGAAAAGCTGCACAACAGCCCACAATAAAAAGCAAGTTCCGAGAATTGTTGGGTGGCGCCGAGACAATCGCCGGTATAGCCACCGATTTGCCGCCGGAACAGGCGAGCCAGCCACAGCGTCGCCAGGGCAGCAAAGACCCCGCCGAGCAACGCCTCGAGCGGAGGCAGCAGCAATAGGGGCAGCAGGGCAGTGAGTCCGGCAATACCGAGCTCGCCCCAGCCGATGCGGGTGGCCAGGGGCTTCGCTTTCCCCTCGTCGCGTACATAATCGAGGCCGCGCAACAGGGTTGTCGCAGCGAAGCGGGATAGGGTGTGGCCGGCCAGCAGGGCCAGGGGAATCTCCCGCCACTCGAACTCGATCAGCGCGCAGAAGCGGGCGAGCAGCAGCATCACCAGCGCGATCGCACCGAAGCTGCCGATTCGCGAGTCCTTCATGATCGCCAGGATCTGTGTCTTCTCCCAGCCGCCGCCAAAACCGTCGACCATGTCGCTCCAGCCGTCTTCGTGAAACGCTCCCGTCAGGTAGAGCGAACTGGCCATTGCCGCCAGCACCGCCAGCGTCATCGGCAAGACGAAAGACGTCAGGACAAAAACCAGTGCGGCGATGGCGCCGACGAGCAGGCCCACCGCCGGAAAATATCGCGTCGACCGGTCGAGCGCCTCGCTGCTGTGCCCTACCCAGGCCGGGACCGGCAGGCGCGTAAAAAAGCGCAGCGCACCGAAGAAATAGGCAAGCTCTCGCCTGAGCATCTGCTTCCTTTCACCAAATACCGGATGGTATCCCGATCAGCCAATACAATGACCATCGCCTGCCGTTGCAAGTGCAGGTATCATCGTGCCCGGTGACGGCCGGCAGGAGCTTTGACTGTGCTTGCCGGATCCCTTGTGGCGCATCGGCCCGTTCCTTCCCATTCACGATTGAAACAGATGACCGACCATTTCCCCGCGGTGGGCTCCGACCTGCTGCAACGTATTGGCAACCGGAAGTTCCGCACCGTGCTCGCGGATCCGCCATGGCAGTTTCAGAACCGAACCGGCAAGATGGCACCGGAGCACAAGCGCCTGAACCGCTACGCCACGATGACGCTGGACGACATTCTGGCGCTGCCCGTGGCCGAGATCGTCGAAAGTACCGCACACCTCTACCTGTGGGTGCCGAACGCGCTGTTGCCGGAAGGACTGCGCGTTCTCGCCGCCTGGGGCTTTACATACAAGAGCAACCTGGTATGGCACAAGATCCGCAAGGATGGCGGCCCGGACGGGCGCGGCGTCGGTTTCTACTTCCGCAATACGACCGAATTGATCCTGTTCGGCGTCAGGGGGAAGGATGCGCGCACGCTGGCCCCCGGCCGCCGCCAGGTCAACATCATCAAGAGCCGCAAGCGCGAGCATTCCCGCAAACCGGACGAAGCCTACGCGCTGATCGAATCCTGCTCGCCCGGTCCCTTCCTGGAGATGTTCGCCCGTGGCTCCCGGGAGGGCTGGAGCACCTGGGGCAGCCAGGCCGACGAGTACGTTCCCGACTGGCCGACCTATGCCAATCACTCGCAGGCCGATGCGGACGGCCTTCCCGCGCAGGACTGATGGCGGCGTGCTGCTTGTCGGATACATCAGGAATCGAACCGGCGCTCCGCCGGCAACAGGTCCAAAAAAGCGGGGCACAAAAAAGCGCGAAACCAGAGGTTCCGCGCTTTTGTCCCTGCGGATGCCATCAGGCCGGCATCCTGAACCTGGGTTCAGATAGGTCACTTCCCTTCCGCATCAGGTACGTCCGACTAGGGGCGCACACAACAGCAGTTTCTATGGTCTGCGACCAATGCCATTTAGCATTGGTTCAAGGAATCTATGACCTGACAACACCGCAGGGAACTCTCTTGGAGACCGGAGCAGGAAAACCTTCCTACTGCGACTTCAACACCTGATCAAGCTCTGCCTCCATGGAAAAGATTCTACCCCTAAGCGCGTCCATGTCCAGTCCTATTTCAGATTCAATTTTCTGATGCTGCTCCGGCATCTCCTGATTGAGGCCAAGGTGCTCGTGAGCGATGTTGAGCGCAGCCATGACGGCAATACGCTCGGGAAGATTGTTCCTGCTTTTCCCGGCAATATCGCGCATTTTGCCATCAACATAGGCTGCCGCATTGAGTAGCGCAGAATGTTGATCGCTTGGGCAGGCGACCCGGTATTCCTTGCCAAGCAGAACGATGTCGAGATAATGGGCTTCGTTGGGCATCAGATCAGAGTCTTCAGGGTTTGGCTTCGGGCAGTTGCTCGGCAAGCTGTTCAAGCCGCGCACGGGCAGCCGCCATACGTTCGGCAAGGCGTTCCTTGTCGATTTCCAGCGCCGCGAGCCGCTGGCGCAGGGCCTCATTCTCGGTTCGTAATGTGCGGCACAGCGCAACCACTTGAACAACCTTGATTTCGAGTGCGTTGAGTTCATTCAGCATGGGGCAGACTATAGATTCAAAAAGCATGCTTGGTCAAGGCACCTTAGCACCTATCAGTTTCAACGTTGTCTTCGGTCCTGTTGATCACACACATGTTGAG
>DIME01000030.1 GCA_002425405.1 Candidatus Accumulibacter vicinus | reverse complement strand
GGCCGATTTCGGTGAGCAGGGTAACCGTTGGCGAAAACAGCGACCACACCTTGTTGACCCGGTCATTGACTTCCAGGTTGTGCACATTGGCTGACCGAAAACGTGCCGCTTCACGACTTTCCTGGGCAAAGGCCTTGACCACCCGGATGCCGGGAATGGTGTCGGCGAGCACGTTGGTGACTTCCGCCCAGATGCGGTCGACGCGCTCGAAGCCGGTCCGCAGCTTTTCGCGGACAACGTGGATCAGCCAGCCGATGATCGGTAGTGGCAACAGCGTCACCGCCGCCAGCCAGGGATCGATCGATACCAGAATGACCGTGGTCATGGCGATCATCAGCACATCGGTGGCGAAATCCAGAAGGTGCAGCGAAATGAAGATGTTGATGCGGTCGGTTTCCGAACCGATGCGCGCCATCAGGTCGCCGGTGCGCTTGCCGCCGAAGTATTCCTGCGAAAGTTTCAGCAGATGTTCGTAGGTGGTGGTGCGCAGGTCGGCACCGATCCGTTCCGAGACCAGCGCCAGGATATAGGTGCGTCCCCAGCCGAGCACCCAGGCGAGCAGTGACGACCCGAGCAGACCCGAGAGATAAAATGCAACCAGAGCGGAGTCGATCGGCTGGCCGTTCTGGTAGGGGATCAGCACCTTGTCCATCAGGGGCATCGTCAGGTACGGTGCCACCAGCGTTGCCGCAGTGGTCAGCAGGGACAGCACGAAGGCGGTCAGCAGTTGTCCACGGTAGGGCCTGGCGAAACGTGTCAGGCGCAACAGTGTCCAGGTTGAAGGCGGTTCATGGATTTCCTTGCTGCACGCCGGGCACTCTTCCTGCCCCTCAAGCAGCGGGGTTTCGCACTTCGGACAGAGCGCTACGGACGAGGGAGGCGGCATGATTCCGGTGACCCGGAAGCTGAGCTGACGAGTGAAGTGCTCGATCAGCCGACCGGCGGCGATGTCAGCGCCTAGCGTGTAGCGCCAGTGCGCCAACAGCGAATCTTCGTCGCAGAGTTCGAGGGTACCCACTCCGGAATGATCGCGCCGAGACAGCGACAGTCCCGCCCGGTAGGGCCAGCTCTGCCACCGGGAGTCTCCGGGCGGCATCACCAGCAGGCGCTCGCTGGTCACCACTACCAGCCCGCGCGCGAAACGCAGGCGGGTGTCGAGGTCGATTTCAAGCCAGGCCAGGACGCGCTCACCGTCGGCGAGCTGTGTATCGAGCGACGTTGCCCAGGCAGCGGGTAACGTCGCTGGCGCACTGGCGGCCAGAACGAGGGCCTCAAGGGGCGATGGCGAAGCGACAGAACTCATGGGTTGGCCGGTTTCCAGGCTTGAAAGGCTTGAAAGATGCTTGATGTATCGGATGAGCGGACGGGCGGCGCACGCTCCGTCGATGGTCATCTTGTCCGTTGGCGACCATCAGGCAAACAACTCGGCCAGGGCTTCGCCAGGCTCGGCAGCACGCATGCAGGCTTCGCCAACGAGAAAGGCGTTGACACCATGGTCGCGCATCCGCTGCACATCTCGGGGGGAGAGAATGCCGCTTTCGGTGACGACGAGACGGTCGGCCGGGAGGTAGGGCAAGAGCCCGAGGGTGGTTTGCAGGCTGACTTCGAAGCTGTGCAGGTTGCGGTTGTTAATGCCGATCAGCAAGGTGCGAAGCTGCAGGGCGAGATCCAGCTCCTGGCCATTGTGCACTTCGACGAGTACCGCCATGCCGAGACTGTCGGCGATGGCTTCAAGTTCGCGCATCGTCGGCAGATCAAGCGCCGCGACAATGAGCAGGATCGCATCGGCACCCATCGCCCTCGCTTCGTAAACCTGATAGGCATCAACCAGAAAATCCTTGCGTAAAACCGGCAATCCACAGGCTGCGCGCGCCGCCTGCAAGTATGCGGGAGCCCCCTGGAAAAACTGACGATCAGTCAGCACCGACAGACATGCCGCACCATGCTGCTGATAACTGACCGCAATCCGGGCGGGATGAAAATCGGCACGCAGGACGCCTCTGGATGGGCTGGCCTTCTTGATCTCGGCGATTACCGCCGGCTTGCCGGCGGCAATGCGGTCCCGGATGGCACCGAGGAAATCGCGCGTGGCGGTTTGCATTTCGGCCGTGGCACGCATGACCGCGAGCGGGGTGTCAGCCCTGGCGGCGGCCACTTCGTCCCGTTTGACGGCCAGAATCCGCTTGAGAATATCGCTCATGGCAAAATCGCCGTGTCTTCTTCGCGGCTGCTTTCGCGCAGTTCATCGATCTTGGGCAGTGTCATGTTTTTCCTCGCCGACACGCAGGCGATCAGGTCGAAAAGCGTTGCGTGCAAGCCACGAAGTCGTCGAGCCTGGCGCGTGCAGCACCGGACTCAATGGCTTCGAAGGCTTGGTCGACGCCATCGGCAAGCGTGCCGGCGAGGCCGCTGACGTAGATGCTGGCGCCGGCATTGAGGGCAACAATGTCACGCGCGGCGCCAGCGCGCCCCTCAAGCGCGGCCAGCAGCATGCCCTTGGACTCCTCAACGTTGGCCACGCGCAGAACCCTCGGATCGTGCACAGGCAGGTTGAACTGCTCGGGATGAAGCGTGTATTCATCGACACGGCCGTTCTGCAGTTCGCCGACCAGGGTTTCACCGGAGATCGAGATTTCGTCGAGACCTTCGCGGCCGAAAACGACGAAAGCGTGCGAACTGCCGAGGCGCTGCAGGACACGTGCCTGGATGCCGACCAGGTCGGGATGAAAGACGCCCAGGACTTGATTGGCGGCGTTGGCCGGGTTGGTCAGCGGGCCAAGGATGTTGAACAGCGTGCGCACGCCCAGTTCGCGGCGGACCGGTGCCGCGTATTTCATGGCGCTGTGGTGGTTGGGAGCAAACATGAAGCCGATACCGACCTCGTCGACGCTCTGTCCGACCTGTGCTGGCGTAAGATTGATATTGACGCCGAGGGCTTCGAGAACATCGGCGCTGCCCGACTGCGACGAGACCGATCGACCGCCATGCTTGGCGACACGTGCGCCGGCCGCTGCCGCAACGAACATTGCGGCGGTCGAGATGTTGAAGGTCTGAGCACCGTCGCCACCGGTCCCGCAGGTATCGACCAGGCGGCTGCGGTCACTGACTTGCACCTTGGTCGACAGCTCGCGCATGACCTGCGCCGCCGCCGAGATTTCGCCGATCGTTTCCTTCTTGACGCGCAGGCCAACGATAATCGCCGCAATCATCACCGGGGTGACTTCACCACTCATGATCTGTCGCATCAGCGAAACCATTTCGTCGTGAAAGATTTCGCGGTGTTCAATGACCCGCGTCAGTGCGTCCTGGGGTTTCATTTGGCGTACTCCTCAAGGAAGTTCTTCAAGAGATCGTGGCCGCGCTCGGTCAGGATCGATTCCGGATGGAACTGAACCCCCTCGACGGCCAGCGTTTTGTGACGCAGACCCATGATCTCGCCGTCGTCGGTCCAGGCGGTGATTTCCAGGCAGGCCGGCAGAGTATCGCGTTCAACAGCCAGCGAATGATAGCGCGTGCAGGTCAGCGGACTGGGCAGGCCACGAAAGACGCCCTGGCCGCTGTGCTTGACCGGCGATACCTTGCCATGCATCAACTTGCGGGCGTGCACGACACGGCCACCGAAAGCCTCACCGATCGCCTGATGGCCAAGGCATACGCCGAGCAGAGGGATCCTGCCTGCAAACTCACGAATCACCGCCAGAGAGATGCCGGCCTGTGCAGGCATGCACGGGCCAGGGGAGATCACCAGCAGGGCCGGATTGAGACGCGTGATTTCGGCAATCGAGATGGCATCGTTGCGAAAGACTCTGACATGCTGCCCTAGCTCGCCAAAATACTGGACGAGGTTATAGGTAAATGAGTCATAGTTATCGATCATCAGCAGCATATCGCGGCTATCCTTTTGTTCTATTCTATATGGCTATGGTTCCAGATAAGCGGCTTTGATAACGGCTCAGATACCTGCTATTTCTTTTGATATCCCCGCGCCGATGGTCCGGAACCGAATGCACGCAAGCTGCTGTAATTACTGCTGCACAATCATGTTCTTGGTAAGCGGATCGCCGATGATGTCCTTCACCTTACCGTCGCTGCCCCACATCAACTGGTACTCGCCGAAACTCGACATCCACATGCGCCACATCGGCGCGTCAAGTACGGGATTTTCCTGCGTGAGCGGATAACCGACGGACATGATCACTTGCTCGCGCGTCATTCCTTTCATCACCTTGCCGGCCTTGATGGCGGCCTGGATGTTGGCAGGGAAGGTCGCCAGTTTGACATTGGGATCCCGCTGTACGATCCAGCGCGCCATGTACTGCTCTAGCGACAGTTGTTCGCGTGTGTAGTCTTGGCCGATGCGCATGGGCTTACCGCCAATGGTGACAGCAGCCCGTTGGCGTCCGTACGAAGTTATCGACGCTTGGGTGCCCAGGGGAATCATCGGCCAGCCGACATAGTTCAACTCGTTGATCCAGTCGCTGCCCGCCTCGTGGCGTATGTTGCAACAGGTATAACCGGAGAGCAGCGGCGGCGCGCTTTTGGATTCGGATGTGTCCGACCCACCGGTCTGACAACCCGCCAGCACAACCGCCGCCAGCATCGCGGCGACCTGGACACTTCTCTTGCTTGCTTGCACGTGCAACCTCCTTTCATCATGAATCGCAACGTTGCGGCTAACGCCGCGAATCCACTCACTTCCCCATCACGACCCGACAACCCGCGGAGGCGATACCATACTGCACTGCCGCTTGCACGGGTTGAGCGCTTAGCCCGAACCCAGCCCCTCTGATCCGGCCGTAACCCAGCATTCATGCAGATTACGGTCATTTTCTTGCGCGGGTATGTAGCCATGTAACGGGAGCAGAATGCATTGCGTCAGAAAATCGCGGGCTGACCCTGAGGTATCCCCCAATTCCGGGATCAATTTGTGTTGCACCACGTTCCGGCGAGCCAAGAGCAGGAAAGGTGTGCTATCGTTCGTCATGGCAGCCGTGATCAGGCTTTCGACACTCCGATCATGCCAGAAAGGGCCGTCTGCCACCTCGCTTCCCAAGCGCTGGCGCCAAGCAATTCCAGCCGCATCGGTGGGTTTGCAACAAGCCCATTTCTTTCGTATATTCTGGGCTCGGCCCACCCGAGGCCTCTTCGACATTCGAGCAATGCAGAGCCCGGCTTTTCTTATCTACCTCGCGTCCTTGTTGTCGCTGGGACTGCCTCTGGCACCGCGGATCGCTTTGGCGTCTGAGGATGGCATGGTACAGGTGGCCCTGGTCATCGGCAACAGCAACTACAAAAAATCTCCCCTCTCCAATCCTGTCAACGACGCCCGGGACATGGCGGCCAAGTTGCTCGGCCTCGGGTTCACCGTCATCAAGCGGGAAAACCTGACCACAAAGGACATCGGCCCGACTCTGCGGGAATTCAAATCCAAACTCACCCCCGGTGCCGTGGCCCTGTTTTTTTACGCTGGCCACGGTCTTCAGGTAAAAGGCGTGAATTACCTGCCGGTGGTGGATGCAGATATCGCGGGTGAGGAAGACGTGCCAAGCCAAAGCATGGCTGTCAGCCTGGTGCTGGAGACCATGGAAGAAGCCAAGACCCGGCTCAATTTGATGTTTCTTGATGCCTGCCGCAACAATCCCTTCGCCCGCCGTTTCCGTTCCGCCGCAGGCGGTCTGGCCAAGGTGAATGTCCCCTCGGGTACTCTGCTTTCCTTCGCTACCCGTCCCGGCAGCGTGGCCTCCGATGGCAATGGACGCAACGGCCTCTATACCCTACATCTGCTGAACCAGATGGACAAACCCGGCGTGGCCATTGAGCAAGCCCTGAAACGGGTAATCGGGGGTGTCAAGTCCGACTCTGCCGGGGAGCAGGAGCCCTGGATGGAGGGTGCCATCGAGGGTGATTTCTGTTTCGGCGGCTGTAGTGCCACGCCCATTCCAGTAGGCACCAGCGCGGCGGACCACCCGGCGGCGATAGAACTGACCTTTTGGGACAGTGTCAAGAACAGCCGCTCCGCGTCGGACTACCAAGCCTACCTCACCCAATATCCCAAGGGCCGCTTCGCTGCCCTGGCCAAGGCGCGGCTCAAGGATTTATCCAAGCCCGAATCAACGCCCCCGACGACTCCTGCGCCGGTAGCCGTGAACACCTATCAGCCTCCGTTACGCCCGCCCGCCTCGGCCGCCCTCCTGCCAACGCCCATCGCTGGCCCACGACCCAGTGGTGGTGTTTGTCCCGGTTGCACGTGCAGCGACCTTCAAGCTCGCTTGTCCATGGGCGTGGAACCCCTGACCGATGTGCAAATGAGCCATTATCGTCAGAACTGCCGATGAACGTAGCCATCCATGAGGGAGACGCACCTTGCCCACGCTGAGCTTCTTGATTCTCTGTCTGCTGGCCTCACTCGGCTTCCTGGCCGGTTGCGCGGCGCCCCTGTCGCCGAAAGTCAAAACCCCCATGGAGCTGGAGCCAGCCGTTAAGGCCCTGGCCACTGACCTCTTCGGTCAGGTGCGGGCCAGCCAGAATTTCGTCGGCCGCATGGGCAAGAAGGCGTTCGTGGTGGATCCCTTTATTGATGCCTACACGGCGGAAGTCAATGAAACCAGTCGCCAGATCGAACAGGTGTTGATGCGTGAGGTGCGGTCCGCCTTCCCAGAATTCCCCATCGAACACATGTCGGTCAAGAACCTGGGGACTTCGCAATATGTGGTCAATGGCACCATCCGTCTGGATAAGGCCTCCGGTTCCGGCTTTTACAGGGTGTCGTCCTCGGTGGTGGATTTGAAGACCGGCATGATCATCGCCAATTCCGAAGTCTGGCTGACCAAGGAAAAACTCAATTTCGAACCCATCGCCTCCTATAAGGAAAGCCCCATGTACCTGAAGGACAAGCGGGTCGAGGGCTATGTCGCCACCACCTTGTCGAACACCGGAGAATTGGCGGACAAGTCCTATTTCGATACCCTGCCCACAGCCGCAGTTCTGTCGGAAGCCGACGTCCGTTTCGATGCCGGTGATTTCGCCAACGCTCTCGATCTCTACCAACTGGCAGAGGGTCGGGCCGACGGCAAGACGATGAAGACCTATTCTGCCCTGTACCAGAGCTATCGCAAGCTGGGCCAGAACCAAGAGGCGGAAAAAGCCTTCGCCAATCTGGTGGATGTGGGCTTGGTCAATAACAATCTGAGCACCCGCTTCCTGTTCACCGTCAAAACCACGGATTTCGTCGCAGATCCTTCGCTGCGCAGCCAGTACGCCCTATGGCTGCGCCAGATTGCCCGCCGAGTGGCGACAACTGGAGTCTGCCTGAACATCGTGGGTCACAGCAGTCGCTCGGGCAATGAGCGCTACAACGATCAGCTCTCTCAGCAACGTGCCCTGGCGGTTCAGAAGCTGATGCAAAAGGATTTCCCCCAGGTCATGCAAAAGACCAAAGCCTACGGCAGGGGCTTCCGGGAAAATATCATCGGCACCGGTAGCGACGATGCCCAGGACGCCATCGACCGCAGGGTGGAATTCCGGGTGGTGGAATGCGGTAGGTAGTGCCTGGCAGAAAAAGACGCTTTTCGGACGGTCGGGAGCGTTCAACGGCGTAACAACCACGGCTGGTGACGAAAGATCAGCGACCCCTGGCCGCCCTGTTCGAGGCACACACGGGCAAGTGCTCCGGGGGGGGGCGATTGCGGATTCGACCCCTATCTCCGTCTGCAAGAACTTGCGGATTCCTCGCCACCGGGTGTTCCAGGGGATGGCGGCGCGGGACAAGCGTTCTACCGGCTGGTTTTTCGGGTTCAAACTCCATTGGGTTATCCATCCCTTGGGCGAGCTACTGGGCGTCAAGCTGACCCCAAGCCATATCGATGACCGTAAGCCCTCAAGACCGATCGGCGAAAACCAGAAGTTGAACGAAAAGCTGAATCTTCATGTTCGCCTCCGGCGGGAGTGAGGTGAACTCGGAACCCATGCGAACAATCCCGTTCGCAGGCTTGCGATTCAGGATCTTGGCGTAAACGTCACGCGCCTGATAGGCGACTATCGGCAAGTCAAGGCTGAGTTTGATTTCGCAATAAATGGGCAGCTGGCACTCCAGTTCAAGCAGAGCGCCGTGGTAGCCAAGATCGAGAATCATGCCTGGGCGCATCTCGGGAAAGACGATGCCGTTTTCGATGATCTGGTAGCCGAACGGCAACTTGACCTGAATCCGGTGAGAACGACGTTTCTCCTTGCGCGGGACATTCAAACCCAGCGAGGGAATGCCGATCAGTTCACGCAGGCTTACGGGTACTGGCTTCCCCTTGAGATAGATGTCGATCGGACCGCTGGTGTCGACGAACTCCTTGCAGCACTCATAGGTGCTCTGACTGATCAGAACCTGACCGCGTAAACTGAAGGCCTCGATGCGCGAAGCCAGATTGACTTCGTTTCCAATGACGGTGTACTCATGATAGAGGTCTGAGCCCAGCGTGCCCGCAAGCACCTCGCCGGTGTTGATGCCAATGCCCATGTACAGTTCCGGCCATCCCTGATCCCTGTGCGCCAGGTTGAGGGTCTCCATCGTGATCTGCATTTCGACAGCGCAGGCGAGTGCTCGCCGAACATCGTCAGGGTGTCGCACTGGCGCACCGAACAGCGCCATGATCGAATCACCCATGAATTTGTCTATGGTTCCCTGATACTTGAAAATGATCTCGCTCATCCTGACGAGGCAGGGATTGAGAATCTTGATGACATTACCCGCCGGTTGATTGGCGACCATTGCCGTAAACCCGCGTAGGTCGGCGAACAGGATGGTGACCTCGCGGTTCACGAACTCCTGCCCGAGGTGTGCAGGAAGGGCGCGCGTGTCGAGTTCATTGAGCAAGGTTTCGACCTCTGCCAGGGCCGAACCGCTGAGAGTCTTTCCGGTATCGCTCGCAATGATGCCGTGCAGACGTTGCAGCACACGCTTAACCGAACTCAATCTCATATCTTGAGGAGGATACGATGCGTCAACCACGCATCGTCCTTTTGCAAAGGATCATGTTTTGTCCACATCCAACATGAAGCATTATGACATACAAATCAATATCCGGCAATGAATATTGACGAGGCAGGATAGGTCGGGTTGTATGCGTCTTCAATGATGCGGCGTATCGCTTTCAAAAAGAATGCGCGATAGGGGAACTGGCGACGAGGCCGGAAGCAGCCCCTTCGTCCGGGCAAGCCGCTCTCCGGCGCTGCTGGCGTTCATCTGGAGGGGACGGGCAGGCGCTCGACTTCAAGAACCCGACCGCGGCCCTGCTCGGCAAGCAACAGGTGGCCCGGTGCCAGCGACAGAACGGTTTGCCCCGAACGCAGACCGCTCAGGATGGTCTGCAACGATCCAGTCCTGTCGAGTAGCAGCAGGCGTGCCCGATGCGTGGCATCTTCGGTGATCCACAGCCCTTCATCGTTGCACATCAGAAAACCCGGCGCGTTGAGCTGTTCAAGGACCAGCACGTCAGCGCCGTCTGCCTGCCAGCGCTTGACCCAGCGTTTTCCCTTTTCGGCGTAGAACAACTGCCCGTCGGGACAAATCGCGACGCCCTCCGCCTCGCTGAGACCGCTGCGCAAGACAGTCAACACCCTGGTGAGCGGGTCGAAGCGCAACAGACGCCCGTCACCCTTCCGATCTTCGACGGCGTACAGAGACTGGCCATCACTGGCGAGACCTTCAACACTTCGACCCTGGAAAAGGATTTCTATTTGACCGCCATGCAGCCAGAGCACCGGCAGATCGCCTCCTTCCTGACTGATCGCGACGCCGTCACGAAACGCCACCAGCCCGTCGGGTTTGGACAGTCCGACCACCGCCTGAGTCAGGCTGCCATCGGCTGCACGGCTGAACAGAATGCCTTGCTCATGGCTGAGTTCCTTGCTGATGTACAAGGCCCCATCCCGGTCTTTCGCCAGGGCACTGACATGCGCAATACCGTCGAGGTAGACCCGAAATGACCAGCCATCCGCGACCGTCACCGAGGCGAAATGCTGCCATCCAAAGAAGCCGCCGACTAGTACGGCCAGCAGCGCTGTCAGCCACAGCCCCTGCGTCCTACATGAGGACGAAAACGGCGTGGCAGTCATTCTATTCGTTAGGGGTGTCGTATTTGATCCTGCCACGATAGTCGACAGCTGATTGCATGCGTTTTCCTCTCCTAACATGCGCCCCGAGAGGGATCGGGGCGTGTCCTTGCCATGGGATCCTGCATACGCAGGCTGAAGTGAGCCTTAAACTGCGCTTGCTGATGCGCACCGCAGCCAGCTTCTTCAAGTGCCGAACTGCAGCGCCGCCAGGCGAGCGTACAAGCCGCAGCGCTCGACCAGCGACGCGTGCGTGCCAACCTCGATGACCCGCCCCTGGTCGAGAACGATGATCCGGTCGGCGCGTTGCACGGTGGCCAGGCGATGCGCAATGACGACGGTCGTTCGCCCGGCCATTGCGGCTTCGAGCGCAGCCTGCACGACGCGCTCGCTTTCGGCGTCGAGGCTGCTGGTTGCTTCGTCGAGCAACAGCAGCGGCGCGTTCTTCAATATCGCACGCGCAATGGCGATGCGCTGGCGCTGGCCGCCGGACAGGCGAACACCGCGTTCGCCGACGAAAGTGGCGTAGCCGTCGGGCAGCCGCTGCACGAATTCATCGACGAAGGCAGCGCGCGCAGCGGCACAGGTTTCCTCGTCGGAGGCGTCAGGTTTGCCGTAGCGGATGTTGTCGGCAATGCTGCCCGAGAAGATCACCGCCTCCTGTGGCACCACCGCGATGCGCGCGCGCAACTCGGCCAGGCGCGCACGCCGCAGGTCGATGCCATCGATCCGGACAGACCCCTCATCAACGTCGTAGAAACGTTGCAGCAACTGGAAGAGGGTCGTCTTGCCGGCGCCCGACGGTCCGACCAGGGCCACCGTCTGTCCGGCCTCGATGGTGAAATCGAGCCCTTGCAGCACCACTTGCGCCGGGCGTGACGGATAGGCGAAGCGCACCCCGCAGAAGCTCACCTGCAGGCCTGCCGCTGCGACCGGCAAGGCGATGGGCCGCGCCGGCTCGACGATCGGCGAGCGTACGCCGAGCAGTTCCATCAGCCTTTCAGTGGCCCCCGAAGCGCGCAGCAGATCGCCCCACACCTCGGCCAGCACCGCCACGCTGCCGGCGACAACCATCACATAGAGCGCCGTCTGGCTCAGTTGGCCAGCACTGATCTGGCCGGCAAGTACCGCCTGGACGCCGCCGTACATACCGTAGAGCAGCGAGGCAAAGACGCCGATGATGACGAAGGCGGTGAGCGCCGAGCGCGTGCCGCTGCGGCGGATCGAGGTGGCAAAGGCCTGCTCGTTGGCGGCCGCAAAGCGAATCGTCTCGGCGCTCTCCTGGGTGTAGCTCTGGACTACCGGAATGGCATTGAGGATCTCGCCGGCAATGCCGCTGGTATCGGCAATGCGGTCCTGGCTGGCGCGCGAGAGCTTGCGCACGCGACGAGCGATGAGCGCCGCCGGCAACACCACCAGCACGATGATCACCGCCACCGTCAGCATCAGCCGCGGCGTCGTGCTGACCAGCATGGTCAGCCCGCCGACCAGCAACACCAGGTTGCGCAGGCCCATGCTGATGCTCGAACCGACGGCGCTGTGAATCACCGTCGTGTCGGTGGTCAGCCGCGACAGCACTTCACCGGTCTTCAGCGTCTCGAAGAATTGCGGACTCTGCCGCAGCACATGCGCGTAGACCGCCTGCCGCAAATCGGTGGTCACCCGCTCGCCGATCCAGCTCACCATGTAGAAACGTGCGGCAGTCGCCAGCCCGAGTACCACCGCGACGGCGAACAACACGATGAAATGGTCGCGGATTGCCGGCATTCGATCGTCGAGAGACCAGCCAGCCGGTGCCGCGAGACCGCCGTCGACCAGCAGTTTCACGGCGTAGGGCAGCGCCAGCGTCGCGCCGGCGGCGAGCAGCAGGAACAGCAAGGCCAGCGCGACCTGCCCGCGGTAGCGGGCCACGTAGGGCAACAGCGTGCGCAGCGGCCGCAGTTTGCGTGCCGGTCGCAGTGGCTGCGCGCCGTCGTCGGTTGACGTGGGCCAGGAAGTTTCGTGGTTCAGACGAGCAGTCCACGCAGTACACCCCAGGCGCCACCGAGAGCCAGAGCGCCAAAGGCGAGCATCGAGACCAGGAAGCCCTTGCCGCGCGTCTTCGGATCGCATGCATAGGCCCAGGCATACCAGACCCGGCCCAGCAGCCAGACGCTTCCGATTCCGGTCGCCCAGAAGCTCGACAGGAAGATCGCGAACACCCACAGTACCGGCAGGAAAGCCACTGTATTCTCGAGGGTGTTCATCTGGATCCGATAAGCGATCTCGAATTGCGGGTGACCACTGGTTGCCGGCGCCTGGATGCCGAACTTGATGCGGCAGCGGCCGACATAGGCCGCACAGGAGAACAACAGCAGCGCCGTGGCGAGGGTGACCAGAGCCGGTCCTGAGTAAGCATTCATGCGGTCGATCCGTATCAGGGCAGAGCAGGCAAAGACAGCGGGAAGCCGGGAAGATTCAAGATACCTGACTCCCGAGCAGGAAGTTGGCGATGCGCAGCAGGCGCCGCCGCGCTGCCTCGCCGTCGAGACCAGCGCTCAGCGGCCCGGCGGCGGCGGCCAGCTCGGCTGCCCGCTCGGGAGTCAGCAGCGCGGCACGCTGGCTGTACTCGATGATCGCCAGCTGTTCTTCGCGGGTCAGAACAAAGGGCGGAGCTTCACCGCCGACCTCACCCCCAAGTGCGCTGCCAGCGCCGACCGGCCGGCGCGCTGTTTCGTCGACATGCACCACCAGAGTTCCGGCGGCCAGGTCGCCCAGACGTTTACCTTCGGCGTTGAGCAGGCTGGTGACGAAACCCGCGGCGTACATCAACGGCAGAATATCGACGCTGCGCAACGTATTACGGATGAAAGCGGCGCTCCAGCCGACGGGCCGTCCATCGTCATGGACGACCGCCAGAGCACAGGCCTTCTTGCCCGGCGTCTGACCGTGGCGATACACTTCAAAAATGATCGGATACCACCACTCGAGCAGGAATGCGCCGAGCAACAGCAGGCCAGTGCCGAAATCGCCGATCTGCGCGGCAGCCATCGCCAAGAGCAGCCAGAGTCCCAGGCGGAGCAGAAAATCGAGAAACCAGGCGCGCGCGCGTGCGACCGGTCCAGCCACCCGCAGTTCGATCTCGCAGCCTTCAGGCGTGGCGATGCGGCAAAGGCTGTCCAGCGGGGCGGCAAGCGCAACGGTCATCGATGTTCGGCGAAGAACAGGTCCCGGTAGGCCGCGTACAGCGAAGCATAGAGCACCGGCAGCAGCACCAGCCAGCCGAGCAGCAGCGGCAGGCTGGCCAGCACGGCGGCGACCAGCACCAACAGGACATAGACCAGAAACGACGGGAAATTGCGTAGTGCGACGAAGACGCCGGTCTTGATCGCCTGATACGCGGACAGCTCGTGGAAGAGCAATAACGGCGGCGCCAGCCAGACTGCCATGGCCAACGGCGCGAAGACCAGGATCATGGCCAGAAAGGAAACCACAATGGCCCACGCGGCGGTGTTCCCGGCGCCGTCGAGACCGATCGTCGCCAGCGCGGCGATTCCGGTGACGGTGGCGATGATGCCGACCGCGACGGCGATCACCAACAGCGCCAGCAGGTAGAGCAGCCCGAGCATCAGCAAGCCTCCCGGCTGACGCGAAAAACCGGCAAACAGATGTTCGAAGCGAATTCCCTCGCCCTCTTCAATGGCCCGACAGCCCACGCTGATGCCGCCGATGAACACCGGGATCAGCAGGTTGGCGACGATATTCAGGAGCGGGAGCATCCCGGCGATCAGCATCACCGCCATGAAGGCGACGGCGATGCCGATCCAGGTGCCCGGCGCCGTGCGGAACATTGTCCAGCCGCGCAACAGCCACTGCAAGCCGCTCCCGGCCGACACCAGCCGGCCCTCGGGAATGAAAGTGCCAAAGTCGCTTTCACTGTAGTCATACAGCCGCGCAGAAGGTGGCCTGAACGGATTGTCGTCGATCTGCATTGCGGCCCCCTGCCGTCAAAAAATAGTGGCGTCACGTTTCGTCGCAATCGGGGCAACCGGTTTCTTGGCCTGGCGGCAACGATCGCACGGCGCATACTATCACGCGCCGGAACGCTTTCTGGCCCAGTAGTGATTGATCAGCGCCACCGGCAATTGGCGCGCAACGACGTCGAGAACCTCAACGCCACCGTGACGCAACAGCGCCACCTGCCGTCGCCTCGTCTGCAGGTATTCAATGCCGGCAGCGCGTATCAGCGCGGCGTCAAAATCATTGACCGGCGCTTCGAGCAACTCGTCGAGTACCGCTTCGCGCAGGCTGGCAACGCTCACCGCATGACGGCGCCGCAACTGCTCGACTGCCGGCAGCAGCGTGTCGTCATCCTCGTCGCGCAGGTTGGTAACCAGAATCACCAACGCCCGTTTGCGCAGGCGCTGGCTGAGGGTTTCACTGGCGCTCAGGTAATCGGGTACCTGCAGTGACGGCTGCAGGTCGTAAACTGCATTCATCATCGCCTGTAGGGTCGCCAATGACTTGCGCGGCGGCAGCACGCGCGGCGAGGGATGGCCAAAGGTTGCCAGTCCAACGGCGTCGCCCTGGCGCAGGGCGACCCAGGCGAGCAGCAGCAGGGCGTCGAGGGTGTGGTCGAAATGCGAAAGCTCGCCGTCGCGAGCACGCATCCGGACACCACAATCAAGCAGAAAGACGATCTGCTGGTCGCGTTCGTCGGCGTATGCCCGCGAGATCAGGCGACCGACGCGGGAGCTGGCTTTCCAGTCGATCTGCCGCGGCGGGTCGTCCTGACGATAGTCGCGCAACTGCAGGAACTCCATTCCCTCGCCACGCCGCCGGCGCTGCAGGATACCCATCTGCGACAGGCGGTGATCGGTCGCCAGCAGCGTGTAATGTGCGATGCGCGCGAAATTCGGGAAGACCCGCACCACATCCTGCTCTACGACGTTTTCCTGCAGCAACCATAGACGCAGCGGCGACGCGCAGCGCAGGCTGACGCCGTCGAACACCTGCCGGCCGCGCTCGCTCACCGAAACCCGGTAGACAACACGCAGGCAGCGATCGGCGGTGACCGTGAAGCGCAGTGGCAGGCCCTCACTGAGGAAAGCGGCCGGGTGCCGGTCGATCAGCCAGCCGGTAGCCTGCCCTGAATCGCAGCGAAGGCGCAGGCCAACGTTCTGCCAGGTCCCGACCGGCATGGCATGCGACAGATCGCGCTGGACGGCGATGCGGCCGCGACGGCGCCAGGCGCTCAGCGCGTCGGCAGCGGCCAGACCGAACAGCGTTGCCGCTGCCATCTGCCAGAAGGCCAGCAGGCTCGGCACAACGGCGACGGCCAGACCCAGACCCAGCCACAGCCCGGCAGCGAGCAGCAGTCTGCGGTCTGGAAGCAGCATTGGACCGTCAGGTCCGCGGCGCCGGCACGCGTTCGAGCAGCGCGCACAGCAGATCGTCAGCGCTGAGCCCTTCGATCTCGGCCTCGGCGGCCGGCGTCACGCGGTGGCGCAGCGCCGGCAGCGCCACCGCCTTGATGTCGTCGGGCGTGGCGAAACCCCGCCCGGCCATCAGTGCCCGCGCCCGCGCTGCCCGCACCAGCGCGATCGGGCCACGCGGACCGGCGCCACTGGCCAGCCCCGGTGTTCCGCGACTGGCGCGAACGATGGCCACCGCATAGGCAACGACGCGCTCGTCGACGGTGACATGCGCCGTCCATTGCTGCAGCCCGACCACCGTTGCCGGCTGGATCAGCGTGGCCACCGCCTCGACGTCGAGGTCACCGCCGGTCCTCGCCCTCGTCACCTGCCGGGTCAATGCCACTTCTTCCTCCTCGCTCGGGTAATCGATGCGGATCTTGAACAGAAAACGGTCGAGCTGCGCTTCCGGCAATGGGTAAGTGCCTTCCTGTTCGATCGGATTCTGGGTCGCCAGAACCATGAACGGGCGCGGCAAGGGTGAGCTGTTCCCTTCCAGGGTCACCTGTTTCTCCTGCATCGCTTCGAGCAGTGCCGACTGTGTCTTGGCGGGCGCCCGGTTGATCTCGTCGGCGAGCAACAGATGCGTAAACACCGGCCCCTGGCGGGTGACGAAGTTGGCCGTGGCCGCGTCGAACAGCGTGTGGCCGACGACATCGGAGGGCATCAGGTCGGGGGTGAACTGGATGCGCCGGGTCTGACCGCCGAAGGTTCTGGCCAGAACTTTCACCAGCAGCGTCTTGCCGAGACCGGGAACGCCCTCGATGAGCACATGCGCATCGGCCAGCAAACCGATCAGCACTTCGTCGATGACCGCCTGCTGGCCGATCACCGCCTTGGCCATTTCGGTGCGCAGCGCACTCAGCAGTTGTCGTGCCTGCTGCAGTTTTTCTGCCGGCAGAACCGGCACGGGGGTATTCATGGCGAGGTTCTCAGAGCTGACGTTCGAGGTCGCGCAGGGTGCGCAGGGCATCGGTAAAAGCGTGCGGGGTATCGGCCCGGCCATCGAGGGCGGCGGTGATGCGCGCCGCCGGCAAGCCGGAGAGCACCGCCAGGGCGGAGGCCTGTACCGTGGCCGGGCGTGCGGCGATGCCCGGCTGGCGCAGCGCGAGGCGGTTGCGAAAATGCTCGCGCGCAGGGACCAACAGCGTCGCCAGCGCACCCGACCGCCACAGGTAGCGAGCAACTGCCGCCAGGTGTTCGCGTAGTTCGCGGCGTGCCGGCTGCGCCTCCGGCTGCGCACTCCCGAAGCGCGGAACGATGCGCCATAGCCAGAGGACGAGCAGCATTGCCGCAGCGATGCACGCGGCCCCGGCGTTCTCCAGCAGCCAGTCCAGCAGGGTCGGCATCTGCAGACGCGACAGCAACAGAATCTGCGGCGGTGACGAGCGGTCATGCTCGCCGAGCAGTGTCCAGTAGAGTTCGGCATGGTCCAGCGCGCCGATGCGCTGGTTGCTCAATTGCCGATCAAGCTCGCTGGCGATCGTCAGGTGCCCGCGACCGAGGTTGAAGTGCAGGATCTGTTTGCCGCCTCCGTCCGCATGCTCGCCGGCCGACCAGTCCGGCTGCCGCCCGCCGGCCTCCAGGCGTTGCCAGCCGGCGTCGATCCGCAGCGTTCGGAGCGCACCAGGCAGCTTCACTTCAAGCACGTGCTGCCGCTCGCGCGGCGCTTCCGGCAGCGTCTCGGAATGCCGCACCCCAAGGCTGTCGAGCAGCGGATCGGCGACGCCAGGACATTCGGCAACGGCGATCAGGTAGCCGCCGTCCTCAACCCAGGCGAGCAGGCGACGCAATCGCTCGGGCGGTAGCCGATGCGCGCGCTGGCGATCGAGAAACAGCGTACCGCCGGCCGGCAGCCGATCGATGATGCGCGCGTCCGATTGCCGTGTCAGTTGGCCACCCATGCGCGCGGTGAACCGTTCGAGCGCCAGATAAGGATTACGCCGGGCCTCGGCCTGCGGCGCTTCGCGGTAGGTCGCCGGCACCCGTTCGAGATGGTTGCTCAGCCAGCCGGCGAACAGCGCCAGCATGACGAGGGCGAAGATCGATGTCAGGCTCTGGCGGCGCGTCATGGTCGTGCCGCCGGCTTGCCGAACAGGACATCCCAGCCTGCCAGCAGTTCCTCGATCCGTTCGACCGGGATCGACAGGCGACCGTAGGCCGCCATCCGCCAGGTCTCGACGATCACATTGAAACGCCGGTCGAGCGCCTCGGGGACGCGCCCGGCGATCCGGCGCAGGCAGTCGTTTTCGGTGTCTCCAGAGGCAAAGTCGATCTGCCGCTGATGCATCAGGGCGACCAGCGCACCGCGGTAGAGCAGGCTCAACGCCTCGACGCTGTCGCCCCGATCCAGCGCCGCGTGCGCCGCCGCCGCCACATCCGCCGGCAGGGAAATGGGGCGCAGGTCGAGCCCGAACAGGAACTCCGGTGCTACAGGCGCAGTGCGCGCGCGCACTCCGGCCTGCCGGTAGCGCAGCACCAGCAATATTGCCGCCGCCAGAGCGAAGCCGGTGAAGATCCAGAGCAGGCTCCTGAGCCACTCGGCGAGGATTTCAATGGCCTGCAAGAGCCCCATGATCCAGTTGCTCTGATGGTCATCGAGCTTGTCGACAGGCGAACTCGACGGCTGCCGCCAGCGCCAATGCCAGTCGTCCTTGACCTGACCGAAGACCGGATCGGCGAGGACTGCGTCGATCGCCTGCCTGGCCATGCTGGACGGCTGCGGCGCTTCTTCGGCATGCGCCGGCGTCGCCAGCGGCACCGCCAGTGCCAAGAAAACCACCAGCAGCGATGTCGCGATGGCCGTCGGAGACTGCCGCTCGGCCAGGCGTCGGAACGCAAGCTCGATATCCCAGGCTTCGAGTTCGCTGCGCCGGTTCAGATAGAGCGAAAACCCCGAGGCCACATAGAGCGGCTCGACCACCGTTTCGGCGAGCATGAACATCAGGTTGCCGGCGAAATACCCGGCAGTCGAACGCTCGCCGCCGAACCACTGCCAGGGCGACAGATCCTGCCCATCTCCCGGCACCAGCACCAGCAGCACGATCACGATCGAAACCAGAAGAATCGTTGACATGTTGGCGCAAAAGAAGGTCAGCCAGACGGCCTGCCCCCGGCAGCGCCTCGACAACAGCCGGAAACGTGCCCGCGCGCCCGCGCCGGTCTGCTGCTCGAGCTGCCATACCGGCAGCAGCAGCGAGCGTGCCAGGCTGCCGCGGCGCAGCGTCAGGCCGGAGACAAGGCCCGGCCCGCGCAACAGCCGCGGCAGTGCGCGCAGCAGGTCGCGCACGCGACACTCGTCGCCAAAAACCGAACGGCTGAAGACGAACAGCAGTACCCGGTCGAACAGCGGCTTCAGCCACCACAACACGAGCATCGCGTATTCCGGCCACGGCCACATGACGAGCAGAATGACGACCCCGGCCGGCCAATAGGTCGCGAACCAGGCGCGGTAGACCCGACCACTCCAGTAGCGCAGCAGCGCACGCCCGAGATCCAGCGCCTCCCAGGGGCTGCGCCGGCGCAACCGGACGGTCATCTGCTCAAGTTGCACGGGATCGGCGTCCAGCCAGCAGCAGATAGGCACCGGTGAGTAGCCAGAAAGCGCTGCCGACCGCAATCTTGACTGCCAGCGGAAAACCGCGCAGAGGCGACCAGAAAGCCTCGATGAATGCGGCAAGGAAGGTCAATGCCGCCGCCCCATAAAGCAGCCTCACCGCGACGCGGCCGTTCTCCTGCAAGGCCGCCAGGCGCGTCCGGTGTCCTGGCGCCAGCAGCGCCATTCCGAGCTTCAGTCCGGCAGCGCCGGCGAGCGCCGCGCCGGTCAATTCGAAAGCGCTATGGCCGGCGACAAAGCCCCAGAACGTGTCGACCAGACCGATCTGCGTCAGATGACCGGCAATCGCCCCGATGTAGAGGCCGTTGTAGAGCAGGTAGAAGACTGCGCCGAGACCAAAGGCGATGCCACCGGCGAAGGACTGAAAATCGATGCGTACATTGTTGGCAATATAGAAAGCCCACATTGCCCACTCGCTCGACGCTGCGCGTGGACGGCCGAGGTGCGGGGCAGCCGGCGAGTACATCCCCTCGATCTCGCTGACGGTATCCGGTGAGAGCAGCAGGAAAGCCGCATCGGGCCAGACCTGAATGGCCCACAGCATCGCCAGCAGCGGCCCCAGCAGGAGCAGCGTCGCGGCGACAACCACCCGCCACTCGCTGCGCACCAGCAACGGCAAATCGCCGGCGAAGAAACGGAGCAAGGCATTGCCTTCGGGCCTGGCAGCCCCGTAGATGCGCTGATGGGCAGCCAGCACGCGCTGTTGCAGTTCCTCGGCCAGCGCCGCCGAGTAATTCCGGTCACGCACCAGCGCCAGATCATGGCACAGGCGGCGGAAGCGCTGCGGCAAGCCGGCAGGATCGATGGCGAGCGGCTCCGGCATGGCAGCGACAGGCCGCTTCGCCGGAGCCAGCCAGCGGTCCCAAGCCTGCCATTCTGCCTGCCGACGAGCAATGTATTGGCGTTCCTTCACGAGGCAGTGCGCAATCAGTGAGCGGTCAGCGTCATCAGGATGTCGGCGTACCAGGCGCAATTGAGGCCCAGCGCTTCATCAAGCGTGCGGTCGCGGCTGCCAACGTCGAGCCGCGCCGAATGAATACCGAGCAGCAGCCACGGCAGATCGCCGCGCGTCGGATCCTGGCCGTAGGTGCGCATGACGACCGCTGCGCCGCTGGTGCCGCGGTGCGTGCGCGCATCGGTCAGGAAGTACCCTTCGCCCTTGAAGCGCAGGCCGAATGACGACGACAGCACGGCTTGCCGAACCACCGGCAGGTGGTGCAGGGTGTCGTGGAAGCCGAGCGGAAAACCGACCACCAGCAACGAGCTGCCGACCTCGACGGCGTCGCCGCAGCCGGGCAGATGCCCGGGAGTGAAGGCGCGATAGAGCGTCGCGGCCGGCAGGGCGCTGCGGTCGATCTCGATCACCGCCACGTCGATGTCCCCGGCCGTGTCCAGGCCCTGCCGCCAAAGGCTTTTTCCTCCGTTGTACAGCGGCATCGAAAACCTCGTCGACTCGGCCAGGTTGCTCGGGTTGATGTGCAACTCGATCTCGATGCGGTTGGGGAAATGCCGGCTCGGCTTGTCGAGCAGCACATGCCGGCTGGTCACCAGAAACAGCCGCTGGTCGCGCGCGAAGAAAAAACCACTTGCATTCGTCAGTGGCCACTGCTGCTCGAAAGTGCAGATGCGCGCAGCGGTGAGCAGGATGGTGTCAAGCATGGAACATGGCGTGATACCCCCTTCGGCGAGGCCTACTGCTTGTTCTCCCCTGCCGGGCTAACAGGCGCGGCATCCTGCTTCGGCGCATCGCCGAGCACCGTTTTCAGCGGGCAGATCGAAAACGCCGGACATTTCTTGCAACCGGCAACAATGGCGATTGGGCACAAAGTCATGGCAATGCTCCTTCAGAGTGGCAACCTCCCTAGCATACAACGGTTTAAGTCGCGTAGGTCAGGTTGGCGCGGCGTAAGCCGACACCCCAGCCAGAAGCTCCGACTCCTGCTTACCGCCCAATGCCGAAGGCACGTTCATTCGCACCTGGTTTGATCAGGCATCCTGCTTCGCTTTACAGCATATGTTCGAGAAAAGCCCGCGTACGCGGATGCTCCGGACTCGCGAACATTTCGCCCGCCGGACGCGCCTCGACGATCTCGCCTTCGTCCATGAAGACGACGCTGGTCGACACCTCGCGGGCGAAAGCCATTTCGTGGGTCACCACGAGCATCGTCATGTGCTCTTCGGCGAGCTGGCGCATGCTGCGCAGGACTTCGCCGGTGAGTTCGGGGTCGAGTGCCGAGGTCGGCTCGTCGAAGAGCATGATGTCGGGTTCCATGGCCAGCGCGCGGGCGATGGCGACGCGCTGTTTCTGGCCGCCAGAAAGGCGTGATGGATAACTGTCGCGCTTGTCGAGCAGGCCGACCTTGCGCAGCAATTCCTCGGCTTTGGGGATGATTGTCGCTGGCGCCAGACCCTGGACGGTGATCGGCGCTTCGATGATGTTCTGCAGTACGGTGAGATGCGGAAACAGGTTGAACTGCTGGAAAACCATTCCCATCTTGCGGCAGATGCGGCGCAGCTCGGTATCCGGCGCGTAGCGGCAGACACCGGCGGCGTCAGTACTCACCAGCGTATCGCCCGCGATCACGACGGCGCCGGAATCGATGCTTTCGAGGCGGTTGAGGCAGCGCAGAAAGGTGCTCTTGCCCGACCCCGACGGGCCGATGACCGCAACGACATCACCCCGGTCGATGTCCAGCGAGACACCCTTGAGGACTTCGACGACGCCAAAACGCTTGCGGATGTCACGCGCGACGATCATCGGCGCCGCGCCGGACAGCTCATTCATCGTAGACGGCATGTCGCTTTTCCAGGTAGTTGAATCCCCAGGTCAGGGCCAGCGTCATCAGCAGGTAGAAGGCAGCGGCGACGACGAAGGGCATGGTCGTGAAATCGCGCTGGACGATCCCCCGCGCGGCGCGCAAGAGGTCGTTCATCGCCAACACATAGATCAGCGAGGTATCCTTGACCAGGGTGATGGTTTCGTTGCTCATCGGCGGCAGGATGCGCTTCACCACCTGCGGCAGGACGATGCGGCGCATGGTCTGGCCATACGTAAGGCCGAGCACCCTGGCCGCCTCGTACTGCCCACGCTCGATCGACTGGATGCCGGCGCGAAAGATTTCGGCAAAATAAGCAGCGTAATTGAGGACGAAAGCGACGATCGCCGCCGGAAAATCCGGCAGCCGCACGCCGATCACCGGCACGAAGGGCAAGGCGAAATAGATGAACAGCATCTGCAGCATCAGCGGCGTGCCACGCATCAGCCAGATATAGCCATTGACGATGCCGCTGGCAATGCGAAAGTGCGAGACGCGCAGCAGCGCCAGGACGAGCCCGAGCGGCACCGAGAGCAGCAACGTCAGCAGGAAGACCTGCAGCGTCACCGCCGTCCCCGCGAGCAGCGGGCCGAGAATCTGGATTACGTAGTCCATGGGGTCAGCCTAGTCAACCGGGAGGCGCAGCACTGGCCGGAAAGCAGCAGCAAAACGCAGCTTGCGCAGACTCTCTTGCCGCGTCAGAGGCCACCGGAGAATCCCCCTTCTGTTTTTCGCCGGGCAGTCCTTTCCGATCGGCAAGAAACAGAATTTACTTGACGATGTTCTTGCCGAACCACTCGCTGGAAATGCGGGCAGCGGCACCGTCCTTCTTCATTTCGTCCATGGTCTTTTGCAGTTTGCCGAGCAACTCGGTGTCGTCCTTGCGGACACCGACGCCATACTCCTCGGTGCCGAAATGGTCTTCCAGGACGAGGTATTCGCCGGGCTTCTTGGCCAGGTAGTAGCGACCGACGACTTCGTCCACAACCAGTGCGTCGAGGCGACCGGTCGAGAGGTCCATTAGCGCCGTGACGTTGTCGCCGTACTTCCTGACTTCCTTGATCGATTTGGCGACGCCATCCTTCTCGACCGCTTCAACCGCGCTGCTGCCTTCCTGCAGTCCGACGACCTTGCCGGCCAGGTCAGCCTTGTTCTTGACCGGCGACTTGGCGGTGACCACGACGATCTGCCGGTTTTCCAGGTAAGGCGTGGTAAAGGCGATCTTTTCCTTGCGTTGCTCGGTGATCGTCAGACCGTTCCACAGGGCGTCGACGCGTTTGCCATTGAGTTCGGCCTCCTTGGCGTTCCAGTCGATCGGTTTGAACTCGACCTCGGCACCGAGGCGCCTGGCTGCTTCACGCGCGAGGTCGATGTCGAAACCGACCAGCTTGTTCTCCTGGTCGCGGAAACCCATCGGCGGGAAGTTGTCGTCGAGGCCGACGACGATTCTGGTGACCGCAACCGGCTGGGCTGCCGCCTGCGACTTCGGCGCCTCCTGCTTGCCACAGCCAATGAGCAGGACGCTGGCAGCCAGCGCGCTGAGCAGTAACGAAATTTTCATACGTTTTACCCTGATTGAATGGACATGAAGAAGCACGAGGTCGCCTGTTGTCCCGGCAGCCGACCGACTTTTTTTGAGCGTGGCGAGTACAAACCTCGAACAGGCGGCGATTATCCCGGAAAATGAGCCCCTCAAGCCTTTTTCCCCCGCAAAACTCTTTCCCGAAAGCCCATTCCCATGCGTTCTCCTCCTCTCGCCGGCCTGCGTGTCCTCGACCTGACACGACTCTTGCCGGGGCCTCTGGCCAGCATGCATCTCGCCGACCTCGGTGCCGACGTGATCAAGATCGAAGATACCGGCGCCGGTGACTACGCGCGCAGCGCCGGTGCGGTGCACGGCGACATCAGCTACTTTCAACTCGTGAACCGCAACAAGCGCAGCCTCACCCTCGACCTCAAGCAGGCTGCCGGTGTCGCGGCATTCCTGCGCCTCGCAGCCTCCGCCGATGTCATCCTCGAAGGCTTTCGCCCCGGCGTGGTAGACAAGCTCGGGATCGGCTACCAGGCGGTGTGCGCGATCAACCCGCGCCTCGTGTACTGCGCGATCACCGGCTATGGGCAGGACGGGCCGTATCGTGACCGTGCCGGCCACGATCTCAACTACCTCGGCTATTGCGGTCTGCTCGACCAGATCGGCGTTGCCGGCGGCGCCCCGGCGGTGCCCAACTTCCAGATCGGCGACCTGCTCGGCGGCTCCTTGAGTGCGCTGGTCGGCGTCCTCGCGGCCGTCCACGATGCCCGCGGCAGCGGCCGCGGCCGCTACGTCGATGTGGCGATGACCGACGCGGTTTTCGCGCACACGATCTTTCCCTTGCTGGCGGTACTCGGGCTCGGTCAGGCCTTGCCCCGCGGCGAGGACGTGCTCTCCGGCGGCATGCCCAGCTACGGGGTCTATGCAACCAGCGATGGCCGCCACATGGCGGTTAGCGCGATGGAACCGAAGTTCTGGGAGATGCTGTGCACGGCCATCGACCGCCCGGACCTCAAGCCTTTCGCTTTCGCGACCGGCGCCGAAGGCCAGCGCATCCGCCACGAACTCGAAGTCACTTTCGCGAAGCGCAGCTTCGCCGCATGGACGGCGCTGTTCGAGCGCGTCGATTGCTGCGCCACGCCGGTGCTGCGTTTCGAGGAGAGCTTGCAGAACGAGCAGTTGCAGGCGCGCGGAATGATCGTCGAGGTCGCCGGCGTCAAGCAGTTCGCACCGCCCTTCAAGATCAGCGAACTCCCTTTTGAAGCCCGTCTGCCGCCACCGGGTGCCGGCGAGCACTGCGAGGAGATTCTGCGCGAGAGCGGTTTCACTGCCGACGAGATCACCAACTTGCGCGTGCAGAAGGTGATCTGAGAGGCATCCCTTTCAAGGCAGGAGCGGAGCTTGTTCCACGACGCTCAGGAAAATGCGCAGCGCCAGTGTCTTGATCGCGGGATCATGTTCGGAATGTTGACCGGATGTCGACGTTGCGCGCGTAACCCGCCGGCCATCGCGATCGCTACACCGCGGCTACGACACGCCCTGAGCACCATTTTGTGGCGCGCCTCAAGGCCCGCGAAGCTCATTTCCGAAAGGCTCTTTATGCGTTACGGGCT
>DIME01000012.1 GCA_002425405.1 Candidatus Accumulibacter vicinus | reverse complement strand
GTCCCGGCCGACAAGCTCCTCGACGAGGCGATGTCGGCGGCCACCAGGATCGCCGGTTTCTCGTTGCCGGTGGTGATGATGATCAAGGAATGCATCAATCGCTCCTATGAAAGCTCGCTGTCCGAGGGCCTGCTCTTCGAACGCCGCACTTTCCATTCGGCTTTTGCCCTCGACGATCAAAAAGAAGGCATGGCGGCTTTCGTCGAGAAACGCAAGGCTTCCTTCACCAATCGTTGACCTATGGTGCAACGGCCCCGCCCGAGCATCCCGTGCGGGGCCTGCGCTCAACAGTGGGCCAGATCGACGGCATTGTGAATCGTGATCTGGTCCACCCAGGCCTTGGCGTAAACCGTGCTGTAGATGTTCGAACAGGCAGCGACTTCGAGGGTCAGCGTGACCGTACGGTTGGCAAAGCGTGCCAGGTCGATCGCCGCCTGGCGCAGCCACTCGGTTTCCTGGTGGACCATGCCGATGGCAGTCACCTCGTCAACCACCTGGCCATCAATCAGGACACGGAAACTCGCACTGGTGTAATCGTTGACCCCGGCACTGAGATCCAGCCGCCGTACGTAGCTGAGTTCAGGCTGCGAACCCAGTTTGATCCGCCGAGAAATCGACTGCGCCCGTGCGCCAAGGGCACCGCGGTCTCCTGACGAGGCGTGGCCGTAGAGCATCGATCCACCCCGGAAGGCTCGCGGGTCGTCAAGCAGCAATTCCCATCCCGACCCTTCCCAGCCGGACGTTTTCAGATTCGCTTCGGGAGCTGCCGAAGCCGACCGCTGCGAGATGCCCTTCAATACACCGGCAGCCTCCAGCGCCGTCGAAATGATTCCCGGAACGTCGATGCCAAGCGGCGCCTTGCTGTCCGATCGGCGACTGCTGGTACCCGGCTTGAGCAGGCCGGCCGCTTCCAGCGAGGCCGAAATGATGCCATGCACGTCGAGGCCGAATGGCCGGCTGGCCCCGGAACGCTGCTCCTGTGTACCGGAGGCGTAGTCTTCCGGCCCGGTTTTCTGCGTGGCGTCTTCTTTGCAGGTACGCTGCTGACCAAGGTCGATCGTGCGGGCACTCCCGGCAGTCGACGCACGGGCAGATCGCCCTGCTTCCTGCCCCGCCGTGGCCGGGTCACGCACACTTGCCGGGCGCTCGGCAAGGAGTCCCCAGAAGTCGGCAATCCGGTGCGTCGAAGAAATTCCGACGGCGTTGAAGAACGGGGCTGCCGTGCCGCACTGATGGGGCTCGGCACCGGGGTCCAGGGCCGCACCGTGTGTCATGCCGGTGACCGTATAGGACTCGATCAGTTCGGCGCCGCCGGGTCCCTGCCAGACCCGGCGCGGGTAGCCATCGACCATCATCTGGATCGTCGGCTGCAGGTCGAGGCCGTGGATGTCCGCCCATTGCTTGATGGTTTCTTCGGCATTGACCGGCTTGACGGCGGTGTCGGCGTCGCCATGCCAGACCGATACCTTCGGCCATGGTCCTGGGTGCGGCGATGCCGCCCGCACCAGTTCACCCCACTCCCTGGGCGAACGCGAACGTCCCTGGAAGATGCTTTCGAGGCCCTCCCGCAAGCCCTTGGCGGTACGGTAGGGCACGCCGGCAATCACCGCGCCGCCCGCGAACACCTCCGGATAGGTCGCCAGCATCACGTTGGTCATCGCCCCGCCAGACGAGGTGCCGGTGACGTAGACCCGGTCGCGATCCAGGCCGTAATCGCTGAGCATCCGATCGACCATCTGTTTGATCGACAAGGGTTCCCCGTTTTCGCGATGATGGTCTTCCGGCTTGAACCAGTTGAAACAACGGAGTGGATTGTTGTTCCAGTTCTGCTGCGGGAACAATACCGCAAAGCCGTAACGGTCGGCCAGGGTGGACCAGCCGCTGCCCTTGTTGTATGAAGCCGCGCTCTGCGTACAGCCATGCAGGACGACCACCAGCGGCGCGTTCGCCGGCAAGCGTTCGGGAACATGGCAGTACATCTTCAATTCGCCGGGATTCGACCCGAATGCGGTGACTTCGAGCAAGCGGTTCTCTTGCGCGTCCACCTGCTCCGACCAGGCTTGCACCGCGGTCAGCGCCGACAGCAGTTTCTCCCAGCGACTTCCGTGCGGCGTCTTCGCCGCGAGTTCTGCCATCTTCTTGATGGCGGCCACTTTATGGCCCAGTTTGTTCAACATTGGCGTACTCCTGTCATCGGACAAGGTGGTCAACAGACCGATCTCGATCAATTTCCGGACCGGCAAGAAAACGGTGTGAAGGAGGCCCGGATCGACCACTCCACCACGTTGGGGATCAAGCCAGGCCGGCGGAGCAGCGTCCGGGGCCAGGCCATAGGTATGACTGATCACGGCGCGCCGGCCTTGCCAGCAAGCGCTGAATTGCAGCGAGGCGACCGGGCAGCCGCGGTTGATCCAGACGCCAAACAGCTCGCTGGCAACGATCGACCGCGTCTCCTCGGCGCAAGCCAGTTCCAGCAGACCAGCCAGCGCCTCACCAAAGGACAGTCCATCCAGGCGGATCAGAAATTCGGGACGCTGTTCGGCTTCTGCAGTGACCATCGCCGGACCAAAGAGCACTCGCGGCGCGTTGCCGCCCGCTGCGACCGCGTTCGCTCGCAGATCGGCATAACAACGAATGGCCTCAAGAGTCTGCGACTGTTGTGGTGCCGCCATGGCCCCGATCAGCAGGTGCGCGGCGTATTGTGGGCTCGCCGGCGGCGAGCCGCGCCCTCGCGGTCCAGGAGCGACCAGCCCCCCGGTGACCATCAGCGTGACGCGGAAGCGCAGATCGCGCCGCGACTCGCCGAGAATGTCGGCGAGTCGTTCGCTGAATTCATAACGTGCCAGTCCATTTGCCATGCAGCAACGATAGCACACCTCATTCAGGATTGCACCTAATTATTTAGTAAGTGACGTAAATTAATTTTATGGTGATTCGCTGGCTACCGGATTGCCCGCCGCAGCGGGCGGAATGAGCAGCCGCAAGCAGGCTGACCTCGCCGGTTCCGGTTCGCAGCCGAAATCTTCGCGCCCCCAATGGCGCGAAGATTGTAAAATTCGTGAACCCCCGCCTGCTTGCCACCTGAATTGGGTCTCGGCCCTGCCCAGAAATCTACGAAGCGCAAAGAATGATCGACCTATACACTGCTGCAACTCCCAACGGGCACAAGATCTCGATTGCCCTTGAGGAACTCGCCCTGCCCTACACGATGCACACGCTGAACCTGTCAAATAACGAACAAAAACAACCATGGTTTCTGGCCATCAATCCGAACGGTCGAATTCCCGCAATCGTCGATCGTGCTGAAGACGATTTCGTGGTCTTCGAATCCGGCGCCATCCTGCTCTACCTGGCGGAAAAAACCGGCCGTCTGATACCCGACGACCCCAAAGGCCGCTCACGGGTCGTGCAGTGGCTGATGTTCCAGATGGGCGGGATCGGACCGATGATGGGCCAGGCCAACGTCTTCTTCCGTTACTTTCCGGAGAAGATCACCGTCGCGATCGATCGCTATCAGGGTGAATGCAGGCGACTTTTCCGGGTGCTCGATGGTCATCTCGAGAAGCACGAGTTCCTCGCCGGCGACTACTCGATCGCCGACATCGCCAACTGGGCCTGGGTACGTACGCATCGCTGGTCAGGCGTGGACATCGATGACCTGCCGCAGCTACGACGCTGGCTTGAACAGATCCGCGCCCGCCCGGCGGTGCAGAAAGGCATCAATACGCCGCCGTCAGCGATTGATCGCGACGCCGACGACGAGCAGACGCGGCAATTCTCCGCAGAAGCGCGCCGGATGGTCGAAATGGGTCAGTCGCGCCAGGGGGGTGTCTGAGGCAATGGGCTGCGACCACCATGATCCGGGCATCATTGCTGCCGAGGGCTGCCGATGGCCCGCATCTCCTGGTCGAGTTCGACCGCTGCCACACCGCGAACGGTTTTCAGCGTACTGATGGCAGCGCGCGCAACGCTGCCGGAAATGATGCCCACCGTGGGCAAGACGCCCGAAACCTTCATCCCGGCGAGCGTCAGAGCATCCGCCACCGTCTGAATCGATTCCAGATGCTGGTCATCAATCGTGACGATCACGGCGTCAAGCAGATCCTCGTTCATTTCGCCTCCCTTCCCTCCAACCATCGGTAACGCCCTGACTTGCGGCAAACCCGCATAGACTGACACAAGGAGGCAATCGTCGGCAAGTGATGCGAAGCGATCCTGCGGGTTGGCACATCAGGGAACCGGCGACTGCACCAGGCCGCTGCCGACGTCACTCGTCGACAGCGGCAGACGAACTGCTCGTGAGGTGAGCACCTGCCATAGCGCAGCGCCACGGTTGGCCGCCGACATCTGCGCCCACAGGGCCGCAACTCCGGCTACGTGCGGCGTCGCCATGCTGGTACCATTCCAGCTTGCATATCGCGTCGGCAGCTTGGTTGATGAATAGACTGCAACCCCTGGAGCAACCAGATCTACATTGGCTCCCGAAGCCGGTCCCGATCCGCACGAGAACGATGCCAGCCGAAGCCCATTATCCACTGCGCCGACAGCCATGATTGAAGGGCTGTTGGCTGGCTGCCCAACAGTGCCTGTAGACCGGTGGTTGCCCGCTGCAGCGACGATCAGGCATTTCTTCTGCAGCGCGCGACGACCCACGGTTTCGTAAGCGGTAGAGGGAGTCGAGGTGGTGTTGCCGAGCGACATCGAGATGACCTGGCAGCCGCTATTGATCGCCCACTCCATGCCTGCGATGATGCCCGCACTCGACCCGCTCCCTGCATTGCTCAAGACCTTGCCCGCGTAGATGGCCGCTTTCCAGGCAATTCCATAGCGCCGGCCGCCGGCATCCTTGTATCCACAGGCGGTCCCAATGCAGTGAGTTCCGTGCCCGTGCCCGTCCTGGACGGCTTCCCCCGAGACGAAGGACTTGGTGACGATCCGCCGCCCTCGGAAATCAGGATGTTGCAGGTCCATGCCGGTATCGAGCACCGCCACTTTCATGGCGCTGCCCGTGCGCGACGAGTGGATCGCGCGCGTCGCTTTCAGACCCCAGGTCGATAATGCATCGTCAGCAAACGTTGCCATGGCACCCAATCGCTCCTCGGCGGCCACCGCCATAGCCTTCTGGTAGAGGTTGTCGACGGCATCCCGATAACCCTCCAGGTAATCACCAGACAACGAACCGCTCTCGCCGATGGCGTAGAACATACGCTCCGGTTCGATATCGAGAATCGCACCGTCGCCGTCTTCTGCCTGTGCCGCCATCAGGCTGTTCAGGGCATCGGGATCAAGGGTGACCAGCGCAATTCCCAATGTGGGAAAGACTGCTCCGCCAGCCTTCGCCACCTGCTCCATATCAATCGCCGAATCGGCAAAATCGGCTGCACTCGGCAGGCCAGCGACTGCAGCCCGCTTCTCGATTGCCCCCAAACCTTTGGCAACATCGTCTTCACGAAAAGTGATCAGATAACGCCCGGTCGTCTGCTCAGGCTCGCTCGCACTGGCAGCCGAAAATGTAGCTTGCTGTGACATGACTTTCTCCTTTCAATGGATGGACACGGAAGCTCTCGACCGTTTTCGATCGGCAGCTCATGGCGGACTTCACCAGCCGCCAGCGTGGCCCGCAAAAAAACACTCACAACATATTGCTTTAAAAAAGATTAGTTCACAAATCGACAAACCGCAAGTAACCATCGGTGCCCACTGTGCCGATAGGCAGTTATAATCGCAGTTCCCGCAACCAGCAGAGAGATCACGCCAATGGGCTTAGATCGCGTGCCGCCCGGCAAGGCACTCCCCAACGATTTCAATGTCGTCATCGAGATTCCGATGCATTCCGATCCAGTGAAATACGAGGTGGATAAGGAGAGCGGTGCGGTCTTTGTCGATCGTTTCATGTCTACTGCCATGCACTACCCGTGCAACTACGGCTACATCCCGCACACCATTGCCGGCGACGGTGATCCGGTCGATGTGCTGGTGGTGAGCCAGTTTGCGCTGCCCCCCGGCGTGGTCGTGCGCTGCCGCCCGATCGGCATGCTGGCGATGGAAGACGAGGCCGGGCCGGATGCCAAGCTGCTGGCCGTCCCGGTCGATAGTCTGACGTCGATGTATCGTGACATCGAATCCCCGCGCGATTTTCCGCAGGTCATTCTTGACCAGATCTCGCACTTTTTTGCCCATTACAAGGATCTCGAGCCTGGCAAATTTGTCAAGGTCGCAGGTTGGCTCGGCAGTGACGAAGCCAAGAAGGAAATCATCGACGGGGTCAGGGCCTACGCGAACGCTAAAGAGAAGCCGGCATTCTGAACCTCTCTGAACGATTCCACTGCGCACGCTGCATGGAGCGCGCGCGCCCCTTTCGCGGGTACTTGCTCTCATGTCCCTGAAAATTGCGATTGCCCAGATCAATGTTACAGTGGGTGACTTCGCCGCAAACCGTGCACGCATCCTCGATTTTGCCGAACGCGCTCGGCGACAGGGCGCTGACCTGCTGCTGACACCGGAATTGGCGCTCTGCGGTTACCCGCCTGAGGATCTGCTGCTGCGCGACGACTTCTGCGCAGCCTGCGATCGCGAACTGGCTACCCTGGCCGCCAGCCTGCCTGACATCGCGGTGCTCGTGGGACACCCGGAGAAACGCGGTCTACGCTGCTACAACGCGGCGACGCTGATCAACGACGGCAGGCGGGTCGCCACCTATTACAAGCAGCGGCTACCGAGCTACGAGGTGTTCGACGAGGAGCGCTATTTCGACTCCGGTGACGCCCCCTGTGTTCTGACGATCAAGGGCGTGCGTTGCGGCGTGAATATCTGCGCCGATGTCTGGGAAGCCGGTGCGGCCGATCTGGCCCGACAGGCTGGCGCCGAGATCCTGCTGGTCCTCAACGCCTCGCCTTACCACATCGGCAAACGCGAGCGGCGCACCGAGGTCCTGCGTCAGCGCACCGCCAGCACCGGCCTGCCGGTAGTGTACGCGAATCTGGCCGGCGGGCAGGACGAACTGGTCTTTGATGGAGGCTCATTCGTACTGGACTCACAAGGTGCGCTCTGCTGCCGGTGGGCACAGTTCGAGGAGGCGCTGGGCCTCGTTGACTTTGTCGATGGCCAGCCACAGCCGGGCACCATCGTTCCGGCGCCGTGCCTCGAAGCCGAGGTCTATCAGGCCCTGCTCCTCGGAGTCCGCGATTACCTCGGCAAGAACGGCTTTCCCGGCGCCATCATCGGCCTGTCGGGTGGCATCGACTCGGCACTGACGTTGTGCATCGCGGTCGACGCACTGGGCGCCGACAAGGTCCGTGCGGTGATGATGCCTTCTCCATACACCGCCGAGATCAGCCTCTCGGACTCGCGCGAGATGGTCCGCCTGCTTGGCGTACGCTACGACGAAATCGCCATCGAACCGGCGATGCGGACGCTCGGCGGGATGCTCGACAAGCAGTTCGCCGGTCTGCCGGCCGATACCACCGAAGAAAACCTGCAGGCCAGGATTCGCGGCATGATCCTGATGGCGATCTCGAACAAGACCGGTTCGCTGGTACTGACCACCGGCAACAAGTCGGAAATGGCGGTCGGTTACTGCACGCTCTACGGCGACATGGCCGGGGGCTTCGCGGTGATCAAGGACATTGCCAAGACGCTGGTTTACCGTCTCGCGCGCTGGCGCAATACGGTCGCCTACGCAATTCCTGAACGGATCATCAACCGCCCGCCATCGGCCGAGTTGAAACCCGACCAGACCGATCAGGATAGCCTGCCACCTTACGAAGTGCTCGACGCCATCGTCGAGGCGTACATGGAGAAGGATCTCAGTCCTCGTGAAATCATTGCCCGCGGTCATGCCGAAGCCGATGTGCGCCGCGTCGTGCATCTGCTCAAGATCAGCGA
>DIME01000161.1:7498-9199 GCA_002425405.1 Candidatus Accumulibacter vicinus | reverse complement strand
GCATCACCCTGCGCGGCAAGTACCCACAGTTCGTGTACTGGCTGGCGATGCCCTTCTTCGCGCCGGTACCGCGCGAAGTCGACCGTTTCTACCACCAGCCCGGCATGGCCGCGAAGAATCTGACGCTCGACTGGTATCCGGTCGGCACCGGCCCGTTCATGCTGACGCAGAACAATCCGAACAGCCGCATGGTCCTCGAACGTAACCCGAACTTCCACGGCGAGACCTATCCCTGCCTGGGCGACCCCGAAGACCAGGCCGACGGGCTGCTGGCCGACTGCGGCAAGGCGCTGCCATTCATCGACCAGGCGGTCTTCTCGCGCGAAAAGGAGAGCATTCCCTACTGGAACAAGTTCCTGCAGGGCTATTACGACGCTTCGGGGATTTCCTCCGACAGCTTCGACCAGGCAGTTCGGCTCGGCGTCGGTGGCGACGTGCAATTGAGTGACGAGATGCGTGGCAAGGGGATTCACCTGCTGACCAGTGTGCGCGCTTCGATCTTCTACATGGGTTTCAACATGCTCGACCCGGTCGTCGGTGGCCTTGCAGAAGAGCAGACAAAGCTGCGTCAGGCGCTGTCGATCGCCATCGATCAGGAGGAGTTCATCTCGATTTTCATGAACGGTCGGGGTATTGCCGCGCATGGCCCGCTGCCACCGGGAATCTTCGGTCATGTCGAGGGTGCCGCGGGCATCAACCCGGTGGTCTACGACTGGATCGACGGGCAGGCGCGGCGCAAGCCCATCGACGTGGCCAGGAAACTGCTCGCCGAAGCGGGCTGGCCGAATGGTCGCCACGCCAGCACCGGCGAGCCGCTGGTGCTGAATCTCGACACCACGGGCGGGGGCATGGGCGACAAGTCGCGACTCGACTGGCTGACGCGCCAGTTCGCCAAGCTCGACATTCAGCTCGTGGTTCGCTCGACCGATTTCAACCGCTTTCAGGAGAAGGTCCGCAAGGGGGCGGTGCAGCTCTACTACCTGGGCTGGAATGCTGATTATCCGGACCCCGAGAACTTCCTGTTCCTGCTCGCCAGTCGCGAAGGCAAGGTCGCCAAGGGCGGCGAGAACGCTTCCAACTACGCCAACCCGGCGTTCGACCAACTCTTCGAACAGATGAAGAACCTGGAGAGCGAAGGACCGCGCGGCGTCGAGAGGCTGGCGATCATCCGCCAGGCGGTGGCGCTGCTGCAGCACGATGCACCGTGGATCTACGGCTTTCACCCGACGAGTTATACGCTGAGCCATGTCTGGCTCAAGAATCGCAAACCGACCGAGGTCGGCCACAATACGCTCAAATACCAGCGCATCGACGTCGCCGAGCGGCAGCGCCTGCGGCAGGAATGGAATCGGCCGGTACTCTGGCCGCTGGCGGCAATGGCCGTTCTCCTCCTGGCCATGTTCCTGCCGGCGGCGCTCGGCTATCGCCGCCGCGAGCGCAGTACGGCACGCGGATGAAGCCGTTGATGACCAACCCGCTACAGCCACTTTCACGATAACCATGCTTGCCTATCTCATTCGCCGTCTGCTCTACGCGGTGCCGATCCTGATCGGCGTCAACCTGATCACCTTCGCGCTGTTCTTCGTGGTCAACACGCCCGACGACATGGCACGCATGCAGCTTGGCGTCAAGCGCGTGACGCCGGCAGCCATCGAGCGCTGGAAAGCCGAACGCGGTTACGACAAGCCGCTGTTCATCAAC
>DIME01000161.1:1847-7162 GCA_002425405.1 Candidatus Accumulibacter vicinus | reverse complement strand
CGCATGTTCGCCGCCGATTTCGGGCGCGCCGAGGACGGTCGCGACATTGCCAGGGAAATCGTCTCGCGGATGGGCCCGTCGCTGGCCATCGCCCTGCCGACCTTCATTCTCGGCCTGCTGGTGACGGTCTCGTTTGCCTTGCTGCTGACCTTCTTCCGTGCCAGCTATCTCGATTTCTGGGGCGTTGTCCTGTGCGTCGCGATGATGTCGATCTCGGGCCTCTTCTACATCATCGGCGGCCAGTATCTGGTCAGCAAGATCTGGCGACTGGTGCCGATCTCGGGTTATGGCGGCGGCCTCGACGCCTGGAAGTTCCTGATCCTGCCGGTGCTGATCGGCGTCATCTCCGGCATCGGCTCCTCGACGCGCTGGTACCGCACGATCTTCCTCGAGGAAATCGCCAAGGACTATGTCCGCACCGCGCGTGCCAAGGGGCTTGCCGAAGCGGCCGTGCTCTTCCGGCATGTCCTGCAGAACGCCATGATTCCGATCCTGACCGGCGTGGTGGTGGTGATTCCACTGCTGTTCATGGGCTCGCTGCTCACCGAATCGTTCTTCGGCATCCCCGGCCTCGGCAGCTACACCATCGACGCGATCAACGCGCAGGACTTCGCCGTCGTGCGCGCGATGGTGTTCATCGGCTCGGTGTTGTACATCGTCGGACTGATCCTCACCGATCTCTCCTACACCCTCGTCGACCCGCGGATTCGTTTCCATTGATGGCCCCCGTCGTACTCTGGTCGGACGGGCTGATCTGGCTGCTGGTGCTGGCGGCGAGCGTGCTCGGCTGGCTGTCCCGGCGCAATCCGCTGTGGCGCGCCGCCTGGCAGCGGGTCGGCCGGAGCCGGTCAGGAATGGCGTCGGCAACGGTGTTGCTGGTCTTCGTCTGCATCGGTCTGCTCGATTCGCTGCACTATCGGCCGCGCCTCGAAGAGAGTGCCGGTCGCGGTGTCGGCACCGCCAGCGAGAAAACTGCGGTCTATTCGGTCGAAGTGCTGTCGCTGCTCGACTTCCTCCTGACGCCGCTGCGCACGCGTACCGAGAAAACCTATTCGGAACCCCTGGCGACGCGTGCACACGCCAAGGAGTCGATCAAGGTCCGCGATGCCGACGGCCAGCTTCGGCAGAGTCGCGAATACCCGCGGCTGAAACATGGCGGCGCGCATCTGGGTGCCGACGAGGCTCGCCGCGATGCCGACGTCGCTGAACGCGTCCTGCGCGCGCTCGGCCTGGCAATGCTGGTCTGGTGGTCGCTGGCGGCAGCGACCGCGGCGCTCCTGGCGCGTCGCCAGCACTGCTCGCACCGGCAAGCATGGCGGCGGATCTGGCACAACGAGAGCGATCTGGCCTGCAATGCGGTGCTCGCCGCGATCGCCGGATTGCTGCTGTGCGGCCTGCCACTGGCGATGCTGGCCACCGATTACCATGTCTTCGGCACCGACAAGGTTGGCCAGGACGTGCTCTATCAGGTGCTCAAGAGCATTCGCACGGCGCTGGTCATCGGCCTGGTCACGACCCTGGTGATGCTGCCGGTGGCGATCTTTCTCGGCGTCGTCGCCGGCTACTTCCGCGGCTGGGTCGATGACCTGATCCAGTACCTGTACACGACCTTGAGTTCGATTCCCGGCGTGCTGCTGATCGCCGCCGCAGTGCTGATGATGCAGGTGCTGATCGACACGCATCCGCAATGGTTCGCCACCGCCGCCGAGCGCGCCGACCTGCGTCTGCTGGCACTCTGCTTCATTCTCGGGGTGACCAGTTGGACCGGCCTGTGCCGGCTGCTGCGCGGCGAGACGCTGAAGCTGCGCGAACTCGAGTACATCCAGGCGGCGCAGGCCTTTGGTGTTTCCGACCTGCGCATCATCGCGCGCCACATCTTCCCCAACCTGATGCACATCGTGATCATCGCACTGGTGATGGACTTTTCGAGCCTGGTGCTCGCCGAGGCGGTGCTTTCCTACGTCGGCATCGGCGTCGACCCGACGATGATCAGCTTCGGAACGATGATCAACAATGCCCGCCTGGAGCTGGCCCGCGAACCGATGGTGTGGTGGTCGCTGGCGGCAGCATTCGTTTTCATGTTCACGCTGGTGCTCGCAGCCAACCTGCTGGCCGACGCCGTGCGCGACGCTTTCGACCCCCGCCTGACGGGGTCGGCATGAGCCAGGAAGCCACCGTGAACGAAGAACACTTGCTCGAAGTGCGCGATCTCTCGATCGCTTTTGCCAGCGGGCGATCACTGCTGGCGGCGGTCGATGGCATCGGCTTCGCGGTCGCTGCCGGCGAGACGCTGGCGCTGCTCGGCGAGTCCGGTTGCGGCAAGTCGGCAACGGCGCTGGCACTGCTGCGGCTGCTGCCGACTGCCGGGCGGATTCTCGGCGGCGAAGTCTCATTCGCCGGCCGTGACCTGCTGCGGCTGCCGGAAGCCGAAATGCGCGGTGTTCGCGGTGGCGGCATGGCGATGATCTTCCAGGAGCCGGCAACCAGCCTCAATCCGGTGTTGACCGTCGGTCGCCAGTTGGCCGAGGTGCTCGAACGTCACCTCGGGCTGGCCGGGCAGGCGATACGCGCGCGTTCGCTCGAACTGCTGACGGCGGTCGGCATTGCCGACCCCGAGCGCCGCCTCGGTGAATATCCCTTCCAGCTCTCGGGCGGCATGAAACAGCGGGTGATGATCGCGGTTGCGCTGGCCGGCCAGCCGCGTCTGTTGATTGCCGACGAGCCGACGACGGCGCTCGACGTCACCATCCAGGCGCAGATCCTCGAACTGCTGCGACGTGTGCAGGCCGAACGGGCGATGGGTATGCTGCTGATCACCCACGACCTCGGCGTCGTCGCGCAGATGGCGACCCGCGTCGGCGTCATGTACGCCGGCGAGATCGTCGAAGAGGCGCCGCGCGCGGCCTTCTTTGCCTCGCCACGCCATCCCTATACGCACAAGCTGTTCGCCGCCCTGCCCGACCTGGCGCGGCGCGGCGGTCGCCTGGAAACGATTCCCGGGCAGGTGCCGCCACTGTCGGCCATGCCCGGCGGCTGCCGCTTCGCCGCGCGCTGTGCGCACGCCTGGGATCTGTGCCGCCAGGAAGCACCGCAGTGGCGGGAGGTGGGCCCGGATCATCGCGTCCGCTGCCACCTCGATGACGAACCGGAGCGCGTGCGCAGCACCGGCAGCGAAGCGGTGATCGCCCGCGCGACCGGCCCCCTGGCCGCACCCGCCCTGCTCGCGGTCGCCGATCTGTGCGTGCATTTCCCGATCCGGCGCGGCATTCTGCAGCGCCCCGTCGGCTACGTTCGCGCCGTCGACGGGGTCTCGCTCGAACTGGCGCGCGGCCGCACGCTGGCGCTGGTCGGCGAATCAGGTTGTGGCAAGACGACGGTCGGCAAGGCGATCCTGCAACTGCTGCCGACCAGCGGCGGCAGTGTGCGCTTGCTCGGACAGGAACTCGTCGGCCAGTCGCGCCGCGAGCTGCGGCCACTGCGCCGGCGCCTGCAGATGATTTTCCAGGACCCCTTCGCTTCACTGAATCCACGCATGGCCATCGGCGAGATCATCGGCGAGGGCATGCGCGCGCTGGCGATGCCGGGAACCCACCCGCAGCGGCCGGAGCGCGCGGCGGCGATCGCCGCCGTCCTGCAACAGGTGGGCCTTGATCCAGCCGCCGCCGGACGTTACCCGCACGAGTTCTCGGGCGGGCAGCGGCAGCGTATCGCGATTGCCCGCGCGCTGGCGGTACAGCCCGACCTGGTGATCTGCGACGAGCCGACCTCGGCGCTTGACGTTTCGGTGCAGGCGCAAATTCTCAATCTGCTCTCCGACTTGCAGGTCGATCTCGGGCTCGCCTACCTGTTCATCACCCACAACTTCGCCGTCGTCGATCATCTGGCGCACGCCGTGGCGGTGATGTACCTGGGCCGTATCGTCGAACAGGGAACAGTCGATGAAGTGCTGCGATCGCCACAGCACCCTTACACGCGCGCCCTGTTGTCCGCCGTGCCGAGTCCGCGCCTGGAGGCACAGCCGGAGTTCATCCGCTTGCCGGGAGAAATCCCCTCGCCGGCCAATCCGCCAGGCGGCTGCCATTTCCATCCGCGTTGCCGGCAGGCCAGTGCCCCCTGTCGCGAACGCTATCCCGGGACGAGCACGCTGTCAGCCACCCATACGGTACGCTGTCACCTGTATCCCTAGCGTTATTCACGCCAGCATTCAACGATGCGTGAAAACCGGTACGATAGCGCGATGGAAATCTGGACACGCCCCGATGGCCGCTTCTATTGCTTTGAGCTGGGCCATGACCTGTTCGGCCTCGCCGTCGTCGTCTATTACGGCGGTTATCGCCGATCGAGAGTCCGGATCGTTGCGGTCGACAGCACCACGGACGGTGAAAAACTGATGGCCATGATGGCGGCACGGCGGGCAAAACACGGCTACCAGCGCGTCGACGAGTCACCCCCTGCGTAGTCTCTTATGACATTCCCCCGCAGCCTTGGTCTCATTTGTCTCTATTGCGCGAATGATCCTGAGCTGTTGAAAGCGGTTGGAAAGGGCATGAAAAACGGGAGTGAACCGGACTTCGTCACGACAGATCAGATATACTTTTCCATGTAGCGCCTTGTCGCTTGTTGACGCTGGCGGCAAGGCACCCGCGCAAACGAGCTGGTGTAGCCCTTCACCCGTCCCCCTAGCGGTCATGGCAATTTGAGACACCCCGGATCATGAAAGCCCTGACCGTTTTCCCCACCCCCAGACTCCCCTCCCAAGCGCGGGAGAGGAAAGACTCGTGAGTTGCTGACGCCACTTCCGCACAAGAAACGACAGCGCTCACCAACCAGGAGCGAAATGTGGAAAAGGTTTGGAGTCAATTCCGGATCGGCGAGAAGATCGGGCTCGGCTTCGCCGTCGTCGGCCTGCTGTTCGTCGGCGTCGTCTGGCATTACCACCAGACCCTGCAGTCGGTGCTTGGTGACTATCAGCAACTCCAAAGCGTCTTCGAAGTCCGCAAATCGCTGGCTCTCGAAATCGAAATCGAGATGGCGGCCGCACGCGATGCAGAGAAAGACTTCCTGCTCCAGCGCCGGGAGCACTTCGCCGAAGATGTCGATCAGCATCTGCAGGTCATGCGCGCCAAGGTGGCAGCACTGGCGGCTGTGGATCAACACTCCCGGCAAACGGCCGAACAACTCCAGAGGCTACTGACCACCTATCAGGAAAATTTCCGTGCCGTCGCCGAGGCCTGGCGAAGCATCGGGCTGGATGAAAACTCCGGCATCCAGGGCGCTTTCCGCCAGAAGGTCCATCGCCTGCAGGAATTGTCCGC
>DIME01000161.1:0-1586 GCA_002425405.1 Candidatus Accumulibacter vicinus | reverse complement strand
TACTACGTCGACCCGCTGTATACCATTCTGCTGCAGATTCGTCGCAGCGAAAAAGACCTGGCCTTGCGCCACGATCCGGCTTACCGGGATCGGGTTCGAATACTGATCCAGGAGTTTCGCCAACTCGTTCAGGGCTCAGGGCTGCAGGCAACGGTGAAACAAAAACTGCTGTCCGAGCTGGTCGTCTACGCCAGAACCTTCGAACCCTATGCCGACAACGCACTCAAGACCGCTGACGTCGGGGGGGGCATGGGACCGTTCCGGGATGCGGCACATCGCATCGAGGCGATTCTCAGGGCCCATCACGTCCCCCATCTGGAAACCAACATCTTCAAGCTCCGACGGCATGAGAAGGATTTTCTGCTTCGCGGCGATGAGGCCTACGTCACGATGTTGGTGGAAATGGCCAGGACGATCCGTTCCCAGATCGCGGCATCTCCACTTTCCGAGACCGACAAGGCGCTCCTCGCCGGCCTGTTGCTCGATTACCAGCAGGGTTTCCTGCTGCTGGTAGCGCAGCGCGCCAGCATCATGACGCTGACCAGGAAGGTGGACGCTGCCGCCAGGCAGATTGCTCCGCTGATCACGGCCAACGTCGATCAGGCCAACCAGATGATGGCCGCCCGCGTCGAGGCCATCGCCGAATCCTCGCGGGCCAGCGTCCACCTGGGCCTGATCGCGATGTACGGCGCGCTTGCCTTCGCACTGATCTTCGTGATCACCCTGACCACGCGCATCGTTCGCAAGGTCCGGCAAATGGCCGGTCTGCTCGACGACCTCGCCTATGGCGCGCCAACCGCGCGTGTCCTGGCGGTGCCCGGCGGGCGAGACGAAATCAACGCCATGGCGGAATCACTGAACGCGCTGCTCGAACATCGGGCCAACTTCCTCGACTGTTGGAAAACGTCGATGAACGAGATGATTGCCCAACGCGAGCTCGAGCACGCCCATAGCGCAGCAGCGCGAGATGAAATGATCACCGAGCTGCGCGCAGCCACCATCGCCAAGGTACAGCAACTCAACGCAATCCGCGGACGCCTGCTGCATCATGCCGAACACATTGTCGAAATCCATCAGCGGCTGCGCTCGGCCCCTGGCGACGTCACGACTGACGACGTACAGTCCCTCGAACACGCGGCCCAGGGCATGGTGACGCTACTCGAAATCCTGACGGTTGACCACGGAACCCATCCCGAGAGCGCACCCGGGGCCGCCGATCAGATCGTTTCTGCCTGACTCCATGGGTATGGCAAAGGACGATCTTTCCCGGCACACCCCCATGATGCAGCCGTATCTTCAACGTGTCGGAGTGGGATCTGCGCTCAACAGCAGGCCAGATCGACCGCGTTGTGAATCATGATCTGGTCCACCCAGGCCTTGGCGTAAACCGTGCTATAGCTATTCGAACAGGCAGCCACTTCAAGGGTCAGCGTTACCGTACGGTTGGCAAAACGTTCCAGATCGATCGCCGCCTGGCGCAGCCACTCGGTTTCCTGGTGGACCATGCCGATGGCGGTGACCTCGTCAACCACCTGGCCATCAATCAGAACCCGGAAACTCGCGCTGGTGTAATCGTTGACCCCGGC
>DIME01000163.1:16712-17104 GCA_002425405.1 Candidatus Accumulibacter vicinus | reverse complement strand
TCGATGATTTTCGCGACCACCCCGGCGCCGACGGTACGACCGCCTTCGCGGATCGCGAAGCGCAGACCTTCTTCCATGGCAATCGGGGCAATCAGCTTGACCGTCATCTGCACGTTGTCACCCGGCATGACCATCTCGACCCCTTCCGGCATGGCGATGGCACCCGTCACGTCGGTCGTGCGGAAATAGAACTGCGGGCGATAGTTGTTGAAGAACGGCGTATGGCGCCCCCCCTCTTCCTTCGACAGGCAGTACACCTCTCCGGTGAAATGCGTGTGCGGCTTGATCGAACCCGGCTTCGCCAACACCTGCCCGCGCTCAACGTCGTCGCGCTTGGTGCCTCGCAGCAGCACGCCCACGTTGTCGCCGGCCTGACCCTGGTCGAGCAATTT
>DIME01000163.1:0-16377 GCA_002425405.1 Candidatus Accumulibacter vicinus | reverse complement strand
TCTTCACCCACCTTGATGACCCCCCGCTCAACACGACCCGTCACCACCGTGCCCCGCCCGGAGATCGAGAAAACATCTTCGATCGGCAGCAGAAACGGCTTGTCAATCGCCCGCTGCGGCGTCGGAATGTAGGCATCCAGTGCATCCGCCAGCGCCATCACCGACTGCTCGCCCAGCGGACCCGCATCGCCTTCCAGCGCCTTCAGCGCCGAACCCTGAACGATCGGCGTGTCGTCACCCGGAAAATCATACTTGGACAGCAGCTCGCGCACTTCCATGTCCACCAGCTCAAGCAACTCGGCGTCGTCCACCATGTCGCACTTGTTCAGATAAACGACCACGTACGGCACACCCACCTGCCGCGCCAGCAGAATGTGCTCGCGCGTCTGCGGCATCGGGCCATCCGCCGCCGAAACCACCAGAATCGCACCGTCCATCTGCGCCGCACCGGTAATCATGTTCTTGATGTAGTCGGCGTGCCCCGGGCAATCCACGTGCGCATAGTGACGCTTGGACGTCTCGTACTCGACGTGCGCCGTGTTGATCGTGATCCCGCGCGCCTTTTCCTCGGGCGCCGCGTCAATCTGGTCGTAGGCCTTGGCCACACCGCCAAATTTCTTCGCCAGAATCGTCGTGATCGCCGCCGTCAGCGTCGTCTTCCCGTGATCGACGTGCCCAATCGTGCCCACGTTGACGTGCGGCTTCGTACGCTCAAATTTTCCCTTGGCCATTTACCTTATCCTCAAATCAGTCATTTCTTGTTGATGACCGCTTCGGCGACATTCTTTGGCGCCTCGGCATAGTGCTTGAATTCCATTGAGTAGGTCGCGCGACCCTGACTCAGTGAGCGAAGAGTAGTCGAGTAACCAAACATCTCGGCCAGCGGCACCTCTGCCTTGATCGCCTTGATGTTGCCCGGCAGATCCTCCATCCCCTGAATCATGCCACGCCGACTCGATAAGTCGCCCATCACGTTGCCCATGTAGTCCTCCGGCGTCTCGACATCGACCGCCATCATCGGCTCCAGCAAGGTCGGCGACGCCCGCCGCATGCCTTCCTTGAAGGCAATGGCTGCGGCCTGACGGAAGGCATTCTCGTTCGAGTCGACGTCGTGGTAGGAGCCTTCGAACAGGGTGAACTTGATGTCGACCACTGGAAATCCGGCGAGCACGCCACTGGTGACTGAATCCTGGAGGCCCTTGTCGACCGCCGGAATGTACTCGCGAGGCACCGTACCGCCCTTGATGGCATCGACGAATTCGTAGCCCTTGCCTGGCTCGTTGGGCTCGATTTTCAACCAGACATGGCCATATTGACCGCGCCCGCCCGACTGTTTGACGAACTTCCCTTCCTGTTCGACCGACTTCTTGATGCACTCGCGATAAGCGACCTGCGGCGCACCGACATTGGCGTCCACACCGAACTCGCGCTTCAGGCGGTCAACGATAATCTCGAGATGCAACTCACCCATTCCCGAAATGATCGTCTGCCCTGACTCTTCATCGGTACGCACGCGGAAAGAAGGGTCCTCCTGTGCCAAGCGGCCAAGAGCGATGCCCATTTTTTCCTGATCCTGCTTGGTCTTCGGCTCGACAGCCACGTGAATCACAGGCTCCGGGAAAACCATTCGCTCGAGGGTGATGACCGCCGAGGGATCGCAGAGCGTTTCGCCGGTAGTGACATCCTTGAGGCCCACACAGGCAGCAATGTCGCCGGCAAGCACTTCCTTGAGTTCTTCGCGATTGTTGGCATGCATCTGCAAAACCCGCCCGATGCGCTCGCGGCGACCCTTGATCGGGTTGTAAATGGTGTCACCAGACTTCAGGACACCTGAATAGACCCGGATAAAGGTCAACTGGCCAACGTAGGGGTCGGTCATCAGCTTGAAGGCGAGTGCGGAAAACTTGGCCGTGTCGGCGGCCTCGCGCGTATCCGGCTCGCCGTTTTCTTTTTCTCCGGTCACCGGCGGAATATCGACCGGCGATGGCAGGAGATCAATCACTGCATCAAGCATGCGCTGCACACCCTTGTTCTTGAAAGCCGTGCCGCAAAGTGCCGGCTGAATCTCGCAGGCAATCGTACGCTCACGCAGACCCTTGATGATCTCGGCCTCGGTCAGATCTCCCGCGTCGAGATACTTGTCCATCAACTCTTCGGATGACTCGGCGGCGGCTTCGACCATCCTGCTACGCCACTCATCGGCCTCGGCCTGCAATGCGGCAGGGATCTCGCGGTAATCGAATTTCATCCCCAGAGAGGCTTCATCCCAATAGATCGCCTTCATCTTGATCAGATCGACGACGCCCTCGAAGTAGTCCTCCTTGCCAATCGGGATGACGATCGGGACCGGATTGGCCTTCAGACGGGTCCGCATTTGATCGACGACCTTGAGAAAGTCTGCTCCCTGGCGATCCATCTTGTTGATGAAGGCCAAGCGAGGCACTTTGTATTTTGTTGCCTGTCGCCAAACGGTCTCTGACTGCGGCTGCACACCACCGACAGCGCAATAAATCATGCACGCACCATCGAGAACCCGCATCGAGCGCTCAACCTCAATCGTGAAGTCAACGTGGCCCGGTGTATCGATGATGTTGATCCGGTGCTCCGGGCGATCAAGCTGCATCCCCTTCCAGAAGCAGGTCGTGGCCGCCGAAGTAATGGTGATGCCGCGCTCCTGCTCTTGCGCCATCCAGTCCATGGTCGCGGCGCCGTCATGCACCTCACCGATCTTGTGGTTGATGCCCGTATAGAACAGGATACGCTCGGTCGCCGTCGTTTTACCGGCATCGATGTGAGCACTGATGCCGATGTTCCGGTAACGCTCAATGGGAGTTTTGCGTGCCACAGTTAAACCTTCACTAATAAAGAACGATCTCCAGCACCGCAGCGCTGGTGGTGTATCTTAGAACCGGAAGTGTGCGAATGCCTTGTTGGCTTCGGCCATACGGTGCACTTCATCACGTCTTTTGACCGCACCGCCGCGACTCTCCGATGCCTCCAGCATTTCTGCTGCCAGGCGTTGACCCATCGACTTTTCGGAACGTTTGCGCGCCGACTCGCGCAGCCAGCGCATGGCTAGCGCCATACGGCGACTCGGTCGGACCTCGACCGGCACCTGGTAATTGGCGCCACCGACACGACGGCTTTTTACTTCGACCAAGGGCTTGATGTTCCCCAAAGCCAGACCGAATACTTCCAGCGGATCCTTGCCGGTCTTGCTGACAATCTGGTCAAAAGCACCATAGACGATACGTTCGGCAACAGATTTCTTGCCACTCTTCATGATCGTATTTACGAACTTCGACACTTCGACATTGCCGAACTTTGGGTCCGGTAGAATATCGCGCTTCGGCACTTCACGACGACGGGGCATAGCAACCTCTCATAGTCACAATTCAGTCGAAGAGTCAGGGCAAAAGACCCAACCCTCCCGGCCACCCATCAGGAGCAGCCCTTACTCGGACGGAACTCAAGCAGCTTTCGGGCGCTTGGTACCATATTTGGAACGACCCTGCTTGCGCTTCTTGACGCCCTGTGTGTCCAGCGAGCCGCGAATGGTGTGGTAACGGACACCCGGCAAGTCCTTGACGCGGCCGCCCCGGATCAGAACCACAGAGTGCTCCTGAAGATTGTGGCCTTCGCCGCCAATGTACGAAATGACCTCAAAGCCATTCGTTAGTCGCACCTTGCAGACTTTCCGCAGCGCCGAGTTCGGCTTTTTCGGTGTGGTGGTATAGACACGGGTGCACACGCCCCGTTTCTGAGGGCAATTGCTCAGCGCCGGGACTTTGCTCTTGCTGCGTATCGCCTCGCGAGGCTTGCGCACCAGTTGGTTAATGGTCGGCATGTTTCTACCCCTATGTTCAGTTCAGCAAGCGACGTGGCAAGCACATGGCTTCTGCAAAAAACCAAGGCGGACCAAAGGCCGCCCTGGCAATAATTATGATTGACCGAAGCACCACAGGCATCGGCGACAAAGACCGGCGATTCTAGGGTCTATTACATTTCAAGTCAAGCCACTGGAGCATTTTGGGCATCATGGGAATTCTCTTCACTACGCGATGCCTCATCGTCGGTCTGTAGCCCCCCGCCAGCGATATCCTCGCCAGCAGCGTTCTTCCTGCGAGTGCTGTGGTAAGCAAGGCCCGTGCCGGCCGGAATCAGGCGGCCAACAATGACATTCTCCTTGAGTCCACGCAACTCATCCCGCTTGCCCATGATCGCCGCTTCGGTCAGCACCCGCGTCGTTTCCTGGAAGGACGCCGCCGAGATGAACGAATCGGTAGACAAGGAAGCTTTGGTGATACCCAAGAGCACATGCTCATAGGTCGCTGGCAGCTTGCCCTCGGCGATCATCCGGTCATTCTCGTCCAGCAGATGCGCACGCTCCACCTGCTCCCCCTTGATGAACTTGGTATCGCCCGGGTCCAGCACATTGACCCGGCGCAACATCTGGCGAACAATCACTTCGATATGTTTGTCGTTGATCTTGACACCCTGCAGGCGATAAACGTCCTGCACCTCATCGGTGATATAGATGGCCAGCGCCTCGACCCCCAAGAGCCGCAGAATATCATGTGGATCCGGCGCCCCATCGACGATTGACTCACCCTTGTTCACCACTTGCCCATCATGTACCAGAACATGCTTGTCCTTGAGAATCAGGTATTCGTGGGTGGCCCCGTCAAGATCGGTAATCACCAGCCGCTGCTTGCCCTTGGTATCCTTGCCGAAGGACATCGTGCCGGTATATTCCGCAAGCATCCCTGCGTCCTTGGGCGTGCGCGCTTCGAAAAGTTCGGCAACCCGTGGCAGACCTCCGGTAATGTCACGCGTCTTAGCCGATTCCTGCGGCAAGCGCGCGAGTACGTCACCCACTGAAATCGGTTGTCCATCGAGAACATTGATGATCGCCCCGACCTGAAAAGTGATGGTGACCGGGTGATCGCTGCCGTGCATCTTGACTTCCTGGCCATCGGGCTCGAACAACCTGATCTGAGGGCGCAGACCCTTGCTCGGCGCCTTGCCGCCGCGCTTCGGGTCGATCACCACCAGCGTTGAAAGCCCGGTGACCTCATCGATCTGTTTGGCAACGGTGACCCCTTCCTCGACATTCTCGAACTTCACGAGACCCGAGTACTCAGCAATGATCGGGCGCGTGTGCGGATCCCAGCTGGCCAGCCGGGCACCGGCCTTGACGGCTTGGCCGTCAGCGACCTGCAGGGTCGAACCGTAGGGCACCTTGTGCTTTTCACGTTCCCGCCCGTTATCGTCAGTGATCAGTATCTCGCCAGAACGGGTAATGACAATCTTTTCGCCCTTGGCACTGGTGACATAGCGCATGCTCGCGGTAAAGCGCACCACACCAGTACTTCGCGTCTCGACCTGGCTTGCCACGGCAGCACGTGACGCAGCCCCCCCGACGTGAAAGGTCCGCATGGTCAACTGCGTCCCCGGCTCGCCGATCGATTGTGCCGCGATGACGCCGACCGCCTCGCCGACATTGACCGGCGTACCACGACCGAGGTCGCGGCCATAACACTTGGCACACAGTCCGTAACGGGTTTCGCAGGTCAGCGGAGTACGCGCCTTGACTTCGTCGATACCTAACTGATCGATCAGGTCACAATGATCCTCACTGATCAGCGTCCCTGGCTCGATGACCGTCTCCTGCGTGTCCGGATGCACGATTTCTGAAGCCGTGACCCGACCGAGGATACGCTCGCGCAAGGCCTCGATGACCTCTCCGCCTTCGATCAAGGCCTTCATCGTAACCCCGTTACTGGTTCCACAGTCGTCCTCGATCACCACCAAATCCTGGGTCACGTCGACCAGTCGCCGCGTCAGATAGCCCGAGTTGGCGGTTTTCAAAGCCGTGTCTGCCAGGCCCTTGCGCGCACCGTGCGTCGAGATGAAGTACTGAAGGACGTTCAGACCTTCACGGAAATTGGTGGTGATTGGCGTTTCAATGATCGATCCATCCGGTTTGGCCATCAGGCCGCGCATGCCCGCCAACTGGCGAATCTGCGCTGCCGAACCGCGAGCGCCAGAATCGGCCATCATGAAAATGGAGTTGAACGACTCCTGTTTTTCCATCTCCCCACGGCGATTCTTCACCTCGACATGGCCAAGCTGATCCATCATCACCTTGGCAACCTGGTCACCAGTACGGCCCCAGATATCGACAACCTTGTTGTAGCGCTCGCCATTGGTCACCAGACCGTTGGTGTACTGGTTCTCGATTTCCTTCACTTCCGCCTCAGCAGCAGCGATGATCTCGCGCTTCTGTGCCGGCACCAGCATATCGTCGGAACAGATCGAAATACCGGCGCGGGTCGCCAGCCGATAGCCGTTCTGCATCAGCTTGTCGGCAAAAACCACGGTTTCCTTGAGACCACAGCGGCGGAAGGCGGCATTGATCAGCTTCGAGATTTCCTTTTTCTTGAGACTCTTGTCGATCAGACTGAATGGCAGACCTTTCGGCAGAATCTCGGAAAGCAGCGCACGCCCCGCAGTCGTTTGGTAACGCGTGATCTTCTCCTGCCAACCGTTCTCGCCGTCACTCTCGTATTCGGCAATGCGCACCACAATACGCGCGTGAATGTCGAGTTCGCCGGCCTGCATGGCACGTGTCACCTCTGCCAGGTCCGGGAACATCATCCCCTCCCCCTTGGCGTTGATCCGCTCACGTGTGGCGTAGTAGAGACCCAGAACGATATCCTGCGATGGCACGATGATCGGCTCCCCATTTGCCGGCGACAGGACATTGTTGCTCGCCAGCATCAGGGTCCGGGCTTCCATCTGGGCTTCCAGTGACAAGGGCACGTGCACCGCCATTTGGTCACCGTCGAAGTCGGCATTGAAAGCCGCACACACCAGTGGATGCAACTGGATCGCCTTGCCTTCGATCAGCGTCGGCTCGAAAGCCTGAATGCCAAGGCGGTGTAACGTCGGCGCGCGGTTGAGCATGATCGGATGTTCGCGAATCACCTCTTCGAGGATGTCCCAGACCACCGCCTCCTGGGTCTCGACCATTTTCTTCGCCTGCTTGATGGTGGTCGCCAGACCCATCACTTCAAGACGGTTAAAAATGAAAGGCTTGAACAATTCGAGCGCCATCAGTTTCGGCAAACCACACTGGTGCAGCTTGAGCTGTGGTCCGACGACGATCACCGAACGACCCGAGTAGTCAACGCGCTTGCCGAGCAGGTTCTGGCGGAAACGGCCGCCCTTGCCCTTGATCATGTCGGCCAGCGACTTCAGCGGACGCTTGTTGGCACCGGTCATTGCCTTGCCGCGACGCCCGTTGTCCAGCAGCGAGTCGACCGCTTCCTGAAGCATGCGTTTTTCATTGCGTACGATGATTTCAGGCGCCTTCAGTTCGAGCAGGCGCTTCAGGCGATTATTGCGGTTGATGACGCGACGGTAGAGATCGTTGAGATCCGATGTCGCAAAACGCCCACCGTCAAGCGGCACCAGTGGGCGGAGATCCGGCGGCAGTACTGGCAGCACTTCAAGCACCATCCACTCCGGCTTGATGCCCGATTTCTGAAAGCCCTCAAGGATCTTCAGCCGCTTGGAGAACTTCTTGCTCTTGGTTTCCGAGGTGGTGGTTTCCAGTTCGCTACGCAGCATTTCGACTTCACGCGCCAGATCGATCGAACGTAACAACTCGCGAATGCCTTCAGCACCCATTTTGGCTTCGAAGTCGTCTCCGTACTCCTCGACCTTGGCCGTGTGATCATCCTCGGTCAGCAACTGGCCACGCGCCAGAGGCGTCATGCCAGGCTCGAAGACCACGAACGCTTCGAAGTACAGTACCCGTTCGATGTCACGCAGCGTCATGTCGAGCACCATGCCGAGACGGCTCGGTAAGCTCTTCAAGAACCAGATGTGGGCAACCGGACTGGCCAGCTCGATATGTGCCATGCGCTCGCGTCGCACCTTGGCCAGCGTCACTTCAACGCCGCATTTCTCACAGATGACGCCCCGATGCTTGAGCCGCTTGTACTTGCCGCAAAGACACTCGTAGTCCTTGATCGGACCAAAAATCTTGGCACAGAACAGCCCGTCACGCTCCGGCTTGAAGGTACGGTAGTTGATCGTCTCCGGCTTCTTGACTTCACCGTAAGACCATGAGCGAATCTTGTCCGGGGAAGCCAGACCGATGGTGATCGCATCGAACTGCTCTTCCTGCGTCACCTGCCTAAACAAATCCAGCAATGCTTTCATCTTTTGCTCCTGTGAGGAGTGCGCTGTCAGGGGTGAAAGACCATGCGGCGGGAGAATTGACCTTGCTTGCTCGCTCGCCGCACAGCCATCAGAAGCGTTCGAGATCGATATCGATCGCCAGTGAACGGATTTCCTTGACCAGAACGTTGAACGATTCCGGCATGCCGGCATCGATCTTGTGGTCACCCTTGACAATGTTCTCGTATACCTTGGTCCGGCCATTGACGTCGTCGGACTTGACGGTGAGCATTTCCTGCAGCACGTAGGACGCACCGTAGGCCTCAAGCGCCCATACTTCCATCTCTCCGAAGCGTTGCCCACCGAACTGAGCCTTTCCTCCGAGTGGCTGCTGGGTCACCAGCGAGTACGGTCCGGTCGAACGCGCGTGCATTTTGTCATCAACCAGATGATGCAGCTTCAGGACGTGCATGTAACCGACGGTGACCTGGCGCTCGAACTGCTCGCCGGTACGCCCGTCGTACAGCGTCATCTGGGCCGATTGCGGCATGCCCGCCAGTGCCAGGACGGACTTGATTTCGGACTCCTTGGCACCATCGAAAACCGGTGTCGCAAAAGGCACACCAGCTTCAAGGTTACCTGCCATTTCAAGAATCTCGTTATCAGTTAGTTGATCGAGGTCCTCAGGTTTGCCGGTGCTGTTGTAGATTTGGTCGAGAAAAGCACGCATCTCTCCGGCAGTCGACTGCCGGCGCAGCATGTCACCAATTCTATGGCCCAGACCCTTGGCTGCAAGCCCGAGGTGGACCTCGAGAATCTGGCCCACGTTCATCCGCGAAGGCACGCCGAGCGGGTTTAGAACGATGTCCACGGGATGACCATCGGCCATGTAAGGCATGTCCTCAACCGGTACGATGCGCGAGACCACCCCCTTGTTGCCATGCCGTCCGGCCATCTTGTCGCCAGCCTGCAATCGGCGCTTGACGGCCACGTACACCTTGACCATCTTCTGCACGCCTGGCGGCAACTCGTCACCCTGGGTGAGCTTCTTGCGCTTTTCCTCAAAGGCGATGTCGAATTCCTTGCGGGTCTGTTCGAGCCCCTCGCGCAGCGATTCGAGTTGCTGCGCGACGTCCTCATCGGCCATCCGGATATCAAACCAGTGATGCGGATCGATGCTGTCGAGGTATTCCTGGGTGACCGGCGTGCCCTTGGCCAGCCTTTTCGGTCCGCCATTCGCCGGCTTGCCGACGATCATTCGTGCGGCACGTGCGAAGGCATCGCGTTCGACAATGCGCAGTTGATCGGCAAGGTCAAGCTTGTAGCTTCGCAATTGATCGTCGATGATCGACTGTGCCCGCTTGTCGCGCTCGATACCCTCACGGGTAAACACCTGCACATCGATGACCGTCCCGGAGATACCTGATTGAACGCGTAGCGAGGTGTCTTTCACGTCAGACGCCTTCTCGCCAAAAATTGCACGCAGCAGCTTCTCTTCCGGAGTTAGCTGTGTTTCACCTTTCGGCGTCACCTTGCCAACCAGCACATCGCCTGCTTCAACCTCGGCACCAATATGGACAATTCCCGATTCGTCAAGCCGGGAAAGCTGTGACTCACCAAGAGAGGCAATGTCACGGGTAATTTCCTCGGGGCCGAGCTTGGTATCCCGCGCGACGACGGTCAGTTCCTCGATATGAATCGAGGTAAAGCGGTCTTCGGCAACCACGCGCTCCGAGATCAGAATGGAGTCCTCGAAGTTATAACCATTCCAGGGCATGAAGGCGACCAGCATGTTCTGGCCGAGCGCCAGTTCACCCTTGTCGGTCGATGCCCCGTCGGCCACCACATCGCCCCTGGCAATATGATCACCGACGCGAACCAGCGGCCGCTGGTTGATATTGGTGTTCTGGTTGGAGCGCGTGTACTTCACCAGGTTGTAAATGTCAACACCGACTTCGCCTGGTCCGGTTTCGTCGTCATTGACCCGCACCACGACACGCGAGGCATCGACATAATCGACCAACCCACCGCGCAGCGCTTGTACCGCAGTCCCCGAATCGACCGCCACCGTTCGCTCGATCCCCGTTCCCACCAAGGGCTTTTCTGGACGCAGGCAAGGAACCGCCTGACGCTGCATGTTGGCGCCCATCAGCGCACGATTGGCGTCGTCGTGCTCAAGGAAGGGGATCAGCGATGCCGCCACCGACACGATCTGGCTCGGTGCCACGTCCATATACTGAACACGCGCCGGCTCAGCGAGAATGGTTTCACCCTTCTCGCGACAAGTCACCAACTGATCGGTCAACACGCCTCCATCACCCAGATCGGAGTTGGCCTGGGCGATGATATAGGCCCCCTCTTCGATGGCTGAAAGATACTCGATCTGATCGGTGACCCGACCATCAACCACTTTACGATAGGGGGTTTCCAGGAAACCATACTCGTTGGTACGGGCATACAGCGCCAGCGAATTGATCAGCCCGATATTCGGGCCTTCCGGTGTTTCGATCGGGCAGACGCGGCCGTAATGGGTCGGATGAACGTCCCGCACTTCAAAGCCGGCTCGCTCGCGCGTCAAACCGCCCGGTCCGAGTGCTGAAACCCGACGCTTATGGGTAATTTCGGAAAGCGGGTTGGTCTGGTCCATGAACTGCGATAACTGGCTGGAGCCGAAGAACTCCCGGACTGCAGCGCTGATCGGTTTGGCGTTGATGAGATCATGCGGCATCAAATTGTCGGACTCGGCCTGTGACAAACGCTCTTTCACGGCACGCTCGACGCGCACCAGACCAGCGCGGAACTGATTTTCGGCCAGTTCGCCAACCGAACGGACCCGGCGATTACCCAGATGGTCGATGTCATCGATCTCTCCGCGACCATTGCGCAGTTCGACGAGCAGTTTGATGACTTCAACGATATCACGCGGCGACAACGTCAGCTGTTCGCGCACCTCACCAGAAGCCCCCAGCACCTTCAACTGCTCAAATAATGTCACTGCAGCTTCCCGGGTCAGGTTCTCCGCCACCGCACGCGGGCCATGGTTCAACTCGGCAACCATCTGTTCGACATTAGCGACGGAATCACCCGCCTGGTCGTTGATCAGTTTGATGATCGCATCGCGTTTGGAAGGCACATGCTTGAGCATGACCTTGTATTCGATGACCTCTTTCCGGGCAACCCGGCGGTTGAACTTCATCCGGCCAACCCCTGACAGATCGTAGCGGTCGTCTGAGTAGAACAGGCCGTTAAAAAGTATCTCGACGGCTTCTTCGGTTGGCGGTTCGCCAGGCCGCATCATTCGGTAGATGGCAATACGGGCGGCTTGCCGGGAGCTTGTTTCATCGGTGCGCAAAGTCTGCGAAATGAAGCCGCCGCGATCAAGGTCGTTGATGTACAGAGTATGCAGCGATTCGACCCCAGACTCGGAGAGTTTTGCCAACAGGCTTTCGGTGATTTCGTCATTGGCATTGGCCAGGATCTCGCCACTACTCTGGTCGATGATGTCCTCGGCAATCACCCGGCCAATCAGAAAGTCATCCGGAACAGCGACCTGCCTGATCCCCGCCTGATCGAGTTCACGAATATGTTTGGCAGTAATCCGTTTGTCCTTGCCGATGATCAACTTCCCGGAGGCGTCGTTAAAATCGAAACGCGCGACTTCCCCGCGCAAACGCTCCGGAACGAGCGCAAACTCGACGATCCGCCTGCCTAGATAAAAGGTATCAAACTCGAAAAATTCGCGCAGGATGCGCTGTGGCGTCAGACCGATCGCCTTCAACAACGTGGTGACCGGCATCTTCCGGCGACGGTCGACGCGAAAAAACAGGAGATCCTTGGGATCAAACTCGAAATCCAGCCATGAGCCGCGGTAGGGAATGACGCGTGCGGAAAAGAGCAGCTTGCCAGAACTATGCGTCTTCCCACGGTCGTGCTCGAAGAACACCCCTGGTGAGCGGTGCAGCTGCGAGACAATGACCCGTTCGGTACCATTGATGACAAAGGAGCCGGTTGTTGTCATGAGCGGAATTTCGCCCATATAGACTTCCTGCTCCTTGACTTCCTTGATGGTGTCCGGCGCTTCGCGATCGAGAATGACCAAGCGCACTTTCGCCCGCAAAGCCGACGCGAAGGTCAGGCCACGCTGCTGGCATTCCGTGACGTCGAAAGCCGGGTCGGAAAGCGTAAAGCTGACAAACTCCAGACGTGCATTGCCGCTGTGACTGACGATTGGAAAAATCGAGGAAAAGGCAGCCTGCAAACCCTGGTTTCTGCGCTGCGCCGGCGGCACTCCTGCCTGCAGGAAGGCAGAGAACGACTCCAACTGGGTGGCCAGCAAGAACGGTACGTCAAGCACGGTAGAGCGCTTGGCAAAGCTCTTGCGGATACGCTTTTTCTCGGTGTAGGAGTAGGTCATGGTCGCTCCGAACTCAGAAGGCAAATCCTCTAGCGCCCCGGCGAAGGTCGCAACACCCGCCGGTTCGCAACGGACAAACGCAATATGACAAGCTCGGCACAGAGAGGAGAGGGACTTGCCCACCCTGTCTTCGCTACTCGTACTTGCGTTTGCGCGCTGCACAGCATTACATGCGCTACCTATGTCCCTATGGGGCTACGCAAAGCTGTTTCCGGAAAAGCAGAAAAGGGCTGACAACCGCAAGGCTGTCAGCCCAGCGTGCTCGACCGATACTATTTGATCTCGACCTTCGCTCCGGCGTCCTCGAGAAGTTTCTTGAGGGCTTCGGCATCCGCTTTCGAAATCGATTCCTTGACCGCCTTCGGTGCGCTGTCAACCAGATCCTTGGCTTCCTTCAGGCCAAGACCGGTAGCTGCGCGAACGACCTTGATCACTTCAACCTTCTTCTCACCAAAACTGGCCAGTATGACGGTAAACTCGGTCTGCTCTTCGACCACTGGTGCAGCCGCACCCGGCGCAGCAACGGCCATCGACGCCGCCGAAACGCCGAATTTCTCTTCAAACGCCTTGACCAGGCTGTTCAGTTCCATGACAGTCATCGCGCCAACGGCTTCGAGGATGTCTTCGTGGGTAATAGACATAATTAAAAACTCCTAAATCTGAGTGGACAAAAACAGTACGATCAGGACACCGCCTCTTCACGTTGCTTGGCCAAAGCAGAAAGCGCACAGGCAAAGCCGGTGACCGGTGCCTGCATGACGCCAAGCAGCTGGGCAAGCAGTTCGTTGCGACTCGGAATCGACGCGAGCGCTTGTACGCCTGCCTTGTCCAGAAGCTCGCCGGCAAAACTGCCACCTCGTAAGATCAGCTTGTCATTGGTTTTTGCAAAGTCGTTGAGCACCTTCGCCGCTGCGACCGGATCCTCCGAGACGCTATAGATCAGCGGCCCGGTCATCTGCTCGGCGAGGCTGGCAAACAGGGTGCCCTGCACCGCGCGTCGTACCAGCGTGTTTTTCAGCACCCGCAGATAGACACCCGAGGCGCGCGCCTGCGCTCGCAGACGCGTCAGATGCGCCACCGGCAATCCGCTGTACTCGGCCAGCACAACCGTCTGGGCACTGGCCATCTTGGCCGAGACTTCGGCGACGACGACCTTCTTTTCATCAAGATTGAGACCCACAGGCCCTTCTCCTCCCATCAAGTCAACAAACGGCACATCCGGTTGAATGCACCGCACCCACGGCGACCTTGATCAGGGGTTGCAATGAAGGGCACGCAGCCCATCTCTGACAATCCTTTTCGGAGTACACCGTCTACGCAGGCCGCGAACACACTTAAGCCTTCGGCAAACGCCTTCAGCACCTGCGGTCTTTGACGATCCATCGGCACGGCGAATGCACGGCCGATCACCCAACAAAGCTCATGCGCGGACCCACACTGAGGCGATCCGCTGAATTTCTAAATCGTAGACGCATCCACGCGGATACCCGGCCCCATCGTGCTCGACACCGCGACCCTCCGGACATACTGACCCCTCGAGGTTGCCGGCTTGGCCTTGATCAGCGCGTCAAGCAGTGCCTTGAGGTTGATTGCCAGTCTGTCGGCTTCAAAAGACGCGCGCCCGATCGTACTGTGAATGATGCCACCCTTGTCGGTACGGTACTGGACCTGTCCGGCCTTGGCGTTCTGTACGGCAGTCACTACGTCCATGGTGACCGTGCCGACCTTCGGATTTGGCATCAGGCCACGCGGACCTAGGATCTGACCCAGTTGACCGACCACGCGCATGGCGTCCGGGGTGGCAATGACCCGATCAAAGTTGATCACGCCAGACTTGATCTCGGCGGCCAGATCTTCGAATCCAACGATATCGGCGCCAGCCGCCTTGGCAGCGGCGGCTTTTTCGCCCTGGGCGAACACGGCAATGCGAATCGTCTTGCCGGTCCCGGCCGGCAGTACGACGGAACCTCGTACGATTTGATCCGACTTGCGAGGATCGACTCCGAGACAGACGGCGACATCGATCGATTCGTCGAACTTCGCTGCTGCAAGTTCCTTGCTCAACTTAAGCGCTTCACCGACGGGATAGAGCTTGCCCGGGTCAATCTTGCCCTTGAGAGCTTTTTGACGTTTGCTCAGCGTAGCCATTTCAGACCCCCTCCACGGTGACGCCCATCGTACGGGCACTGCCAGCGATCGTTCGCACCGCCGCATCCATATCGGCGGCCGTCAGGTCGGGCATCTTCTGCGTCGCAATGGCTTCGCACTGCGCGCGTGTCAGCGTACCTACCTTGGCGGTATGGGGCTTTGGGCTACCCTTTTGAATACCGATCGCTTTCTTGATCAGGACCGTCGCCGGCGGCGTCTTCATGATGAAGGTGAAACTCTTGTCCGCGAAAGCGGTAATCACCACGGGAATGGGCAAGCCTGGCTCCAAACCTTGCGTCTGGGCGTTGAAGCTCTTGCAGAATTCCATGATGTTCAGACCACGCTGACCTAGCGCCGGGCCGATCGGAGGAGACGGATTGGCCTTCCCCGCCGGCACTTGAAGCTTGATATAGCCGATGATTTTCTTTGCCACGATGAGACTCCTTTATGCGGGTTCAAACGCGCTTTGCAATAGCGCTCCCCAAACGACAAACGCGGCCTTGTAGCCGCACTACTGCGGCACGTCGAGCAACCCTCCCGCGCCGCAACTTACGCTCGCCGGATTCAGGCCTTCTCGACTTGCCCAAACTCCAGTTCTACCGGCGTTGGACGACCAAAGATCGTCACCGAGACACGCAAACGGTTCTTCTCGTAATTGACCTGCTCGACCGCGCCATGGAAATCGGTAAATGGTCCATCCTTGACGCGAACCACCTCACCCGGCTCGAAGAGAACCTTCGGGCGCGGCTTGTCGACGCCATCCTGCATTTGCTGCATGATTTTTTCGACTTCCTTTTCGGAGATTGGCGTCGGTTTGTTGGCCGTTCCGCCAACGAAGCCAGTCACTTTCGGCGTGCTTTTCACGAGGTGCCAGGAGTCGTCGTTCATTTCCATTTCCACCAGCACATAGCCGGGGAAAAACTTCCTCTCGGAAATGCTTTTCTGGCCCATCTTGAGTTCGACCACTTCCTCCACCGGCACCAGGATACGGCCAAACGCATGCTGCATGGCCTGCCGCTGGATACGCTCGAGCAACGCCCGCTGCACACTCTTCTCGAAACCGGAATAGGCGTGCACCACATACCAGCGCATGCTCATACTTTTCTCCACCCAAGAACCATATCGTACAGGAGCCACTCCAGGCTCTTGTCGGTCAACCAGAGAAAGAGAGCCATCACCACCACGAACGCGAACACCAGCCCGGTTGTCTGCATGGTTTCTTTGCGCGAAGGCCAAACGACCTTTTTTGCCTCATTTGTGGACTCTTTGGCAAAGGCAAAGAAAAGACGACCCTGCTCCGTTTGCCAGGCGACTGCGGCAGCAAGCCCAGCCCCTCCCAAGACGGCGAGCACGCGCAGGATCATCGCTTCGTTGGCAAGCAGATAAAAGCCAGCGATGCCGGCTACAAGCAGCAATACTGCCAACGCAAACTTGAATTTATCGGCCATTGAGTCCGCTTCGGTTACATGGATGGCAGGGGCAGAGGGAATCGAACCCCCAACCTTCGGTTTTGGAGACCGACGCTCTGCCAGTTGAGCTATGCCCCTGCGGCAGAAATGCGGCAGCTCCGAAAAGCCGCCGCTGCACCTTGACTGGACTTTATTCGATGATTTTCGCGACCACCC
>DIME01000056.1 GCA_002425405.1 Candidatus Accumulibacter vicinus | reverse complement strand
TGAAAGCGCCACGCAGGCGCTCAACGAGTTGCTGGCCGCGTGTTCCTCCCTTGGGCATGAGCCGGACAACACCGTCCTTGAACTCGAACTCCACCTCCGTATTCGGCATAAGGCCGGCCTGTTTGCGAATTTCAACAGGAATGGTCACCTGACCTTTGCTGGTGATGCGCATAGTTTTCCCCCTTCTTGCTGTAAGAAGTAAGAATAGCACGGCATTACGTTGGTGACAGCATCGTGGAACGTCTACCGCCGGAGCATTCGCAGCCCGATCGCGCCGGCCACTGGGATTCGCTCATCGTCGCGGCAGCGCTGGCAGCAGGCTGCGAAATCCTTTACTCCGAGGACATGCGATACGGGCAGGTATTCATTGAGTTAAAGGGGCCAGGCTCGAATAGGGTGCCGTAGCCCTCGATCGGATGGCTCCAACGGGTCAATGGCGACGTCCAACATCCGCGGCGGGAGACTGACGACCGTATGGCCACAAGTCGCCGCGATCTTCTGAATGTCGGCGCAGATGGCGCGGAGGTCGAAATTGAACCTTCGCGCATGTTCAGCGCGACTTCCGAACTTCGTCAGCAGGGGATGAGCCGTATCGCCGCGCCGATGGTCGGGGGATGATTTCGTCGACCGTCCTCACCCTGGCGGTGATTCCGGCGAATGATGCGCTGGTCAAGGGGGGGCGGCTGCGGAACAGGCTTGCGTAGTTCGGGTTACGGGCACGGCAATGCCGCGGCAACCATGCCGACCGACTCCAGGCACCCGCCGTATCGTGTTGAACAGGTGGGAGCTGCGTTTGCTGGAGTACGGTTTCTTCTACAACCAAGGCGGTTTCCGGGAATCCAGATCCCTAAATTTCCCTTCCTTGCCGAACACGACTCGAACCGCTTTACCGAATACCATAGATCACTTCCACCCGGCGCATGATCTGGCGGCATTCCGTTGTTCTACAGGCTGGCATTGCTTCCCCTCGACCGGCGCTATAGCGACGCAAAGGATGAATCTGATTCTTGGGAACGCCGTAGGTGCGAAGGAGCTTGGCGACCGCTTCGATACGCCGCTCCGCTATCGCCAGATTATATGAGGCACTGCCCAGGTCGTCCGTGTAACCGGCCAAGGTCACCACCTGCGCCGGATTAGCCTTCAAGCGCACTGCATGATGCCGCAGTTTGTCCTGCCCCGCCGTATCGATACGGGTTGCACCCTTGGCGAAGTAGATGCTGTTAGCTTCCTCCAGCGCTACAAAATCCGTTTCCTTGGTTGAAGGCGCATCCAATGGGGTATCTGGGGCTGAAGAAGAATCAGGCGACTGTTGCGGCATCGGCTCTGAGGGTGAGATGGCCACGGCACTACATCCGATGAGCATTACGCCATAGAACAGCCGTATCAGGCTGGAGAGCCTGGACACGATCTGAGCAGGCCTCATTTCGGATCCCTCAGCATGTCTGCCAGCGGTATGCTGGCGAAGGCATCGTCCCGCCCGGGCAGATGCCGTATCAACTCAAATAGATTGATATACAATGTTTGTAGGGCGACTTCCGGCATGGCGGCAAGCGCTTCAGGAAGGACGCCTTCTGCGGGCCCTGGTAGCGCCGCGATGGCCTTCAAACCGTCGGGTGCAAGCTGGAGACCGACCCGGCGCTGATCCTCCTGCTTGCGCGTCTTGATGAGGCATCTTCGGGCGACGAGTTTTTCAACAAGTTGACTACAGGTAGACTGGTGTATACCCAAGCGTGCAGCGAGATCTGTCACGCCAAGCCCCGGGCAGCGATGCACTTCCTGCAGAATCCACATCTGTGAACCGGGGAGTCCACAACGATCTTCCACCTCACGGAAATACTGGCGCATCGTGCCGTAGATCACACGGAACTGTTGTAGAACCGCCAAGTGGACCGGCGGTGTGGCGGCTGTCAAAGGAGGTGTCATCGGCATGAGGCATTGCTCTAATCGAGATAGAAAGACTATTATATTTACCATCAATGTAACTTCGATCGATTTTTTTGTACTTGCACCTCTGGCGACAGCATTGCGCCAAGGCCACTGGTCACGTTTTTGCCACTCAGAGCACCGATAAGGGTTCGCGACTTGATGTTCAATTCGATCCAGATTTTCGGCATGGCGCTTCTTGGCGGTCTGGGTGCGGGCGAGTTTTCGCGTCGTGCGCTGGCTTTACCACGAACCACCGGCTACGTCGTTTTTGGATTGCTGGTCGGCCAGAGCGGACTGGGTTGGATAGCGCCTTATCACATCGAGTCCAACCAGCTTTTCATCGATCTGGCATTGGGCCTGATTCTGTTTGAATTGGGCTATCAAGTTCCGCTGGTGGCTGTCAGTGAAGGATGGAACCGACTGAGAGCGGGGTTATTGATCTCTCTGACCACCGGAGCCACCGTACTACTAGCGCTCCTGGCAATGGACTTCTCCGCCAGTTCCGCAGTTTTCGCGACAGCCCTTTGTCTGGCCACTTCGCCAGCAATCACGATTGCGACCTGCAGCGACGTGGGCGCCAGAGGAGAAAAAACCGGCTTGCTGTTCACCATGGTGGCAATCGATGGATGCATCGCCTTGGTTGTCTCTACCTGGTCAATGCCGCTTCTGGTCGAGGATGGGGCGATTTACAGCCTCGCCAGCGCCTGGACAGCGACGCAGGAAGTCGGTGGGGCCGTGGTGCTCGGTGGTGCCTGCACTGCGCTCATCCTGACCGGCGCACAACTCCTGGGACGGCGTTCGGAACACCAGCACCTGTTGATTCTGGGAACCATCATCCTGGGCGTTGGAACCGCGATTCACCTCGACATTTCCGCATTTCTGCCCATGTTGCTCTTCGGCTATCTGACGCGCGCCCTGGATCGAAACAAGCAGGTCGTTGCCATTCGGATTGCCAGTGACGCCCGGATTTTTCTCGTCGCCACGTTTGTTCTGGCCGGTGCCGCGCTCGACATTGGGGTTGTCGTGGAGAGCTGGCCGGACGCTGTCCTGGTGATCATCGCGCGCTTCGCCGGGCAACTCGCAGGCATTCTCTTGAGTCGCAATCGCCTCTGCTTGGGAACCGCATCTTCAATCTACCTGTCGATTGGCTTACAGCCAATGTCAAGCATTGCTCTGGTTCTTCTTGCCAACATGCAGACGCTCTACTCCGGGCTTGAGCCACGACTGACGGGCGCCTTGCTGGCGACGATTCTTCTCATGCAGTTGTTCGGCCCCTTGGCCACGCAGACAGCGATCAAGGGCTTCGGCGAGGCAACCCATCTGCAATCGGATGACCCGGCAGCAGAGAACCCTGCCTCCCAACAAGGTTCCTGTGGAGACAAATCATGAGCAGACGCCCTTTACGTATCGGTCTCTCCGCGCGCATCTACCATCCAGTGGTCGGCGCCACGGGTTTGCAGTCGAAGTCCTTGCAGTACCTCGAGCAATCGGTGGCGCACTGGGTGATGTCCCGCGACGTGATGGTGTTCATGATTCCCGCGGTCAGTGGCGACGCCATGGTTCATCGCAGCAGCATCCGGCTCTCGGACTACCCGGAGTATCTCGATGGCCTCATTCTCCAGGGCGGTGCCGACATCAGCCCACAAAGCTACGGCGAGGAGCCTTCGGACCCCGACTGGGCTGGCGACCGGGTGCGTGACGCCTACGAAATGGAACTTCTGCACGAATTCATGGAAGCCGGCAAGGCGGTTCTTGGCATCTGTCGCGGTGCTCAACTGATCAATGTGGCGCTTGGCGGGACACTCTATCAGGACATCGCGACACAGATCGAAGCGGCAGACGAGCACGTCCATTCCGACTACGACCAGCATAGTCACGCGGTCGAGTGGGCTGCAAAGTCCGGCCTGGCAAAGCTTTATCCGGGCAAGACCAGTGGGCGGGTGGTGTCGATACATCATCAGGCGATCAGAGCATTGGGTCGGGACCTGCGGGTCGAAGCGCGCAGCATCGGGGACGGCCTGATCGAAGCCATTCGCCTGCAAGGCAGGCCGTATGTTCTTGGCCTGCAGTGGCACCCAGAGTTCCATCCCCCCGGCAGCGAGGATCTGTTGGACTGCACGCCAATCCTCGACGAGTTTCTCGCCGCCGCGCGCGGCCGACTCTGGTGAGCGAGACGAACCCATGCTGAACGGCATTCTGTCGCCGGCACGCACTGCCTGGGAAGGCCTGCAGGAGCGCCTCTTCTTCCTGCCACCCTTCCCGGATGAACTCGATTCACTCGCCTTGTTCAGCATGCTGCTGGTCGTCGGTTTGCTGTTCGGCGAATGGTTGCGCGCCAAATTGGGCTGGCCGAAAGTCATCGGCTACGTCCTGGCAGGAACGTTGTTCGGCCCCTCCATGCTCGGCTGGATCAGCATTGAGGCACTGGCCCAGATACGGCCAATGGCCGATGCAGCGCTCGGACTCCTGATGCTCGAGATCGGGCGACGCCTCGATCTGCGTTGGCTAGGTGAAAACCGCGATTTGCTGAGAGCCACGCTTGGCGAGATTAGCCTGTCCTTCACGGCCATTTTCCTCTTCGCCTGGGGGGTGGTTGGTCTGATGGCGGCATGGGCGGCCGCTGCCGCAGCCGTTACCATGGCCTCGGCGCCGGCGGTTGTCCTGCTGACCGTCGAGGAATCCAACGCGCAGGGGCAGGTCAGCGAACGGATCATCCTGCACACGGCACTGAGCGCGGCTGCATCATTCGTCGTGTTCGCCGTCGTCGTCGGCGTCGTGCATGCGCAATACAGCGACGACTGGCTGAATGCCGTAGCCCATCCGCCATGGGTTGTGGTCGGTTCCGTAATGATCGCCTGGCTGATGGCGCTTCTCGCTCGTCTGGTCGCAGCACTTTTGCGGAAGCGCTCCCTGGCACAGGTCTTCATCCTCGTGGCCACTGCCCTGCTCGCCGTTGGCACCGCCCGCATGCTGGCGGTGCCGGTTTTTCTGACGCTCTTCCTGATGGGGGTAATCCTGTCGTTCAGCGATCAGGAAAGAACGCTCAGCTATACCAACCTGCCGGAAGGACACTGGTTGCTGGCGATCATCCTCTTCGTCGTCGTCGGCGCCTCGCTGCCCTGGCAAGACTTCACCTGGCTGATCGGACTGCAGGCAATTGGCCTGTTGATCGTTCGGGCCGTGGCCAAGGTGGCTGCCCTGGCGTGGGCAGGTGGTGGTGGCCTGGGCGTTGCCAAGCGGGTGCTGGTTGGCATCGGCATTCAGCCGCTGTCGGCCACTGCCGTCTTCATGGCCTATGAAATCGCCGGACTCTACCCGGAAATCGGCCGTTCGTCGCTGTCGTTGCCGCTGTTTGCGGCTGCCATCATGGAACTCGCCGGCCCTGCCCTCTGCCGTTTTGCCTTGGTGCGCTCTGGCGAGACCGCGGCGACCGACAATAGCAAGGAAGGAGTGGCATGAGCCAGCCAATCGCCGAATTCAAACAGAGCCAGCCACTGACCCTGGGAGTCGAGCTTGAGTTGCAGCTGGTTTCCGTGCGCGATTTTGACTTGACGCGTGGAGCGACGGATCTTCTCGGCAGCATGGACTACGATGGCCGCTTTGGTGATATCAAGCTTGAAATTACCGAAAGCATGATCGAGGTCAGCACCCTGCCGCGTCCACTCGTCGATGGCATTGCCGCCGATCTGGACGGCCTCCGACAAGCGCTCGTCGGTCAGTGCGCGCGCAACCATATCGCCGTCTGCGGTGGCGGCACGCACCCCTTCCATCGCTGGACGGAGCGCCGGATTTGTCCGGGTGATCGCTTCGACGAGATCTATCACCGTTATGGCTACCTGGCCAAGCAGTTCACGGTCTTTGGCCAGCACATTCATGTCGGCTGTACATCCGGTGACGAAGCGATCTGGATGACGCAGGCCCTGGGACCTTATGTGCCGATCTTCATTGCGCTGTCGGC
>DIME01000166.1 GCA_002425405.1 Candidatus Accumulibacter vicinus | reverse complement strand
GTTTCTACGAATTCACGGGCCTGACCCCAGGCGTGGAATACCAGTTACAGTTTGCCGCCCCTGCGGGCACCGTGTTCACCGGTCAGAACCTCGGCAACGACACGAGCGACTCCGACGCCGACACCACGACGGGCAAGACGCAGATCGTCACGCTGGGGTCGGGCGAGCATAACCCGACGCTGGATGCGGGCGTGATCCTGGTGACGCCGAAGATCGACATCGAGAAGACCACCAATGGGCCGAGCAACAGCAATTCGACTGCACCCGACTACGACAACGAGGATGCCGCCAACGGCGCTGGGGTGCCGATCCTGACCCCCGGTTCGAGCGTCACCTGGACCTACAAGGTGACCAACACGGGCAACGTGGCGTTTGCGAAAAATGATGTGGCGGTCGTCGACGACAACGGCACGACCGGGAATGCCGCGGACGACCTCTCGGTGGCCAACGGCAAGATCACCTACCAGTCGGGCGACAGCAACACCAATAATCTGCTGGACCCGGGCGAGGCCTGGCTATACAAGGCGACCGGCACCGTCCAGAATCTGACGACTGCGGGCGCCGCAACCACCTTCGACTTTTCGGGTAGCAGCGCTACGGACGGGAGCGACGGCAACGTTCGCACATTCACCTCTGGCGCCCTGTCAGTCAAGACCAGCGCCTTCAGCCGCGATCAAAGCACCGGAGCCTGGGCGCAAGCCTACCTCGGCAGCTACGGCGGCGGACTCGGCGTGACCGACAGCAGCGAGAGCGGCAGTGGCGATACGCATACGGTGGACAACCTGGGCGGGCGTGACAACTACGTGCTGTTCGAGTTCAATCAGAATGTGGTTGTCGACTCGGCCTTCCTGGGCTATGTCGTCGGCGATAGCGACCTGTCGGTGTGGATCGGTACGCGCAGCGACCCGTTCAATAACCATGACACGATGCTCAGCGACGCCGATCTTACCGCGCTGGGGTTCACCGAGGTCAATCTGACCGACCTCAGCACGACCCGGCTCGCCGACCTGAACGCGGGCAATGTGTCCGGCAACGTGCTGGTGATTTCCGGCTGGACGGGCGATACCACGCCGGAAGATCGGTTCAAGATCGAGAAGCTGACGGTCCAGCCGGTCTCGGGGGTCTATGAGAACAAGGCGACGGTGACCGCTCCAGGCGCCTCTTCCGACTCCGACCTCAGCCATTACAAGAATCCGGTTGTGCAACCCGTGCTGGCTTCGCTCGGCGACCGCGTCTGGGAAGACCTCAACGCCAACGGGGTTCAGGATACGGGCGAGAACGGGATCAGTGGGGTGACCGTCAAGTTGCTCAACTCGTTGGATGGCACTGTCGCAACGACGACGACCAACGCCAGCGGCAATTACCTCTTCAGCAACCTCACTCCGGGTGACTACAAGGTACAGGTTGTCGCGCCGACGGGTTACTACGTTTCGCCGAAGGATCAGGGCGGGAACGATTCGGCAGACTCCGACATCGATCCGGCAACCGGAAAGACCGTTCTCACGACACTGATCAGCGGCGAAAACGACATGAGCTGGGATGCGGGCCTCTACCGGAAGGCTTCGGTTGGCGACAAGGTCTGGGACGACATGGATCACGACAATGTCCAGGATGCCAGTGAACCCGGTATCAAGGGCATCACCGTCAAGCTGATGAATGCCGCCGGCACCACAGTACTGGCCACGACCACCACCAACAGCAGCGGTAACTATCTGTTCAGCAACCTCAATCCAGGTACCTACGTCCTCCAGTTCGACAAGACCAATGTCCAGCACTACAACTACGGGCAGTGGAACAACATGAGTAACTGGAAGTGGGCGGTCAAGGATGCGGGGAACAATGACACAATCGACTCCGATGTCGCCGGTGACGCCATAGCCACTACCAACGTTACCAAGACCAGCGCCTTTACGTTGGTTTCCGGCCAGAATGACCTGACCCGCGACGCCGGCATCACACCGATCGTCATCGACCTCGATGGCAACGGCATCCGGACCGTCAGCCGCGCCGCTTCCGGTGGCAGTTTCGACCTCTTCGGCAACGGTGGCGCGGTGACTTCGGGGTGGATCTCGGGTGGCGACGGTTTCCTGGCGATTGACAAGAACGGCAATGGCAGGATCGACAGTATCAGCGAACTGTTCGGCGGCACGGCCAAGGGCGCGGGCTTTGCGCAACTGGCCGAATACGACAGCAATGGCGATGGTCTGGTCAATGCCACCGACACAGCCTTTGCCGATTTGAGGATCTGGCGTGACGCCAACGGCAACCACCAGACCGATGATGGGGAACTGATGACGCTGGCCGAGGCCGGGGTAAGTGAACTGGTTACGGCCTACACCGAGCTGCCGTTCATGGACCGTCAGGGCAATGTTCACCTCGAGCGCAGCAGCGCGACGATGTCCGACGGGCAGACGGTGGACATGACCGACGTGTACTTCAACGTGTCGGCTGAGGACGCTGCGGCTGCTGGCGTCACGCTGACCGGGATCGCCGAATTGCTGAACGCCACCGGCAGCCAAACGTCGGTCGACGCTGGGTGGCTGTTGGCGTAAGCGGTTCCTGCACAAGTTGCCGGCGCGTAGGCCGGCTGCCTTCAAGCGGACAAAAGTTCGGGAGAATACCGCGGGCGTTTTTCCTTCGGCTGAAGTCGAAGGGTTGTAAGGGGGACACTGCAAGGTGTCCCCATTTTTTAGTCGGCCTGGCTCTTGAGCACAGATACCTGCGGCTTGCCTTCGCAGATCTCTCCGATCACCGTGGCATGGTCGAATCCCTCCTGCAGGAAAATCGCCAGGACTTCTGTGACCACTTCGGGCGCACAGGCGACCAGCAGGCCACCGCTGGTCTGCGGGTCGGTCAGCAGCGCTTGTTCCAGGTCGCTGAATGGTTTCTTCTGGAGACTGATGTGCTCGCCATAACTCGCCCAGTTGCGCCCGGAAGCGCCGGTGATACAGCCTTTTGCTGCGTAGTCGAGCGCATTCGGCAGCAAGGGCAGGGCCGTGTAATCGATCTTTGCCGAAACGCCCGAGGCCTTGCAGATTTCAACCAGGTGGCCGAGCAGACCAAAACCGGTGACGTCGGTCATCGCGTGCACGCCGGACAGGCAGGCGAGCGCGCGGCCCGGCGTGTTGAGCTGCGTCGTTGCGGCGATCATCGCGGTGTAGCAGGCGTGCGACAACAATCCTTTCTTCAGCGCCGCGCTGAAGAAGCCCACCCCGAGTGCCTTGCCGAGAATCAGCTTGTCGCCGGGGCGGGCGCCGGAATTACGTTTGAGATTGTCCGGATGCACCAGGCCGATGGCGACGAGGCCGTAGATCGGCTCGACCGAGTCGATGGTATGTCCGCCGGCAATCGGAATGCCTGCCCTGGTGCAGATGGACTCGCCGCCTTCGAGAATCCGTTTGATGGTGACCAGCGGCAGCTTGTTGACCGGCATGCCGACGATTGCCAGGGCCAGCAGCGGCACGCCCCCCATGGCATAGACATCGGAGAGCGCGTTGGTCGCGGCGATGCAGCCGAAATCGAAAGGATCATCGACGATCGGCATGAAAAAATCGGTAGTCGCCACCAGCGCCTGCTCGGCGTTGAGTTGATAGACGGCGGCGTCATCGCTGGTCTCGATACCCACCAGCAGTTGCCGAGGCACGATCGCTGACGAGGTCTTGGCGAGGATCTGTTCGAGTACGCCGGGAGCGATCTTGCATCCGCAGCCGCCGCCGTGCGAGAACTGCGTCAGTCTGATCCCGGCGGTCGAGGGGTCTTGCGGTGCAGCAGCTTCGTTGGTTCCGGTTTTTTTTCTGGACATTTTTCTTAACCATGCAGGGCGAATGTGCGATCGCTACGCGAAACGTTCTAACTGGCGTCGAAACCCGCTTCTTCAACTGCCTGCCGCAACTCGGCGGCGCTCACCAAAGCGGGGTCACAGGCAATGCTGGCCTGCCCCGAAGCGAGAGAAACCTCCACCTGCTCGACACCGGGCAGCGCCTGGAGGGCCGCAGTGACATTCTGCACGCAACCCTGGCAACTCATCCCGGCTACCGCAATCACGATTTTTTCCATCAGACCTTCCCATCAGAGAGTCCGGCGCCGGGCCTTACTTGCCACCGGCGCGCCAGCGTTTGAGGAGCAGCGAGTTGGACACCACCGAGACCGAACTCATTGCCATCGCAGCGCCTGCGATCACCGGGCTGAGCATTCCCAGCGCCGCCAGAGGAATGCCAAGCACATTGTAAATGAATGCGCAGAACAGATTCTGCCTGATTTTCCGTAGCGTCGCACGCGAAAGCAGGATGGCATCGGCGATTCCGTTGAGATCGCTGCCCACCAGCGTCACGTCGGCTGCCGCGATGGCAGCATCGGAGCCAGCCCCGATGGCGAAGCTGACGTCGGCAGCCGCCAGCGCCGGCGCGTCGTTGATTCCGTCGCCGACCATCGCCACCACCGCCTGGCCGGTCTTCAGCGCATTGACCGCCGCCGCCTTGTCCGCGGGCAGGATGCCGGCCTGGAAATCATCGATACCGGTTTCCTGGGCAATCGCCATGGCCGTTCCGAGATGGTCACCGGTCAGCATCACGACGCGGATTCCCATGCCCTTGAGGCGGGCCACGGCGGCACGCGAGGTCTCGCGCAGCGGGTCGGCGATGGCCAGGAGCGCCAGGGCCAGGGAGCCATCGTCCCCGGCAGATGGGGTGTTGCGCTGTTCCGTCAGGACCACGACGGTCTTGCCGGCGCGCTGCAGGGTGTTGATCAGATCCTCGGGCAAGGCCAGGCCGTGGCAGCCGTCCGGTGCAGCCAGCCGCAGCCAGCGCCCGGCGACCCGGCCTTCGACGCCGCGACCGGGAATCGCCTGAAACTCGCCAAGTTCCGGCAAGACCGTCCCGGCGGTCTGTGCGTGCTGCAGGATGGCCCGCCCCAGCGGATGTTCCGATCCCTGTTCCAGGCCAGCAGCCAGCGCCAGCGCTTCCTCGGCCGACGCCGCCAAAGGGACGAGATCGGTGACGACCGGTTCGCCGCGCGTCAGGGTGCCGGTCTTGTCGATCGCCAGTATGCTGACCTTCTCGGCGCGCTCGAGCGCCTCGGCATTCCTGACCAGAATGCCAGCTGCGGCGCCCCGACCGCTGGCGACCATGATCGCCGTCGGCGTGGCCAGCCCGAGGGCGCAGGGACAGGCAATCACCAGCACTGCCACGGCATTGACCAGCGCACTGCTGAATACACCGGAAAAAGCCCACCAGGCGATCAAGGTAAGCAGGGCGATGGCGCAGACGACCGGTACAAAAATTGCCGAAACCCGGTCAGCCAGTCTCTGCACCGGCGCTTTCGACCCCTGCGCTTCGGCCACCATGCGGATGATTCCGGCGAGCAGGGTATGCTCGCCGACGCCGGTGGCCCGGCAACGCAGCATTCCCTCGCCGTTGGCGGTGGCCGCAAAGACGCGGTCGCCGCGGCGCTTGGCCAGCGGCATGCTCTCACCGGTCAGCATGGCTTCATTGACGTTCGACGAACCGTCGATCACCTCGCCGTCGACCGGCAGGTTTTCGCCGGGACGGACAATGAAGATGTCTCCTGGCACCAGCAGGACGGCGTCGATGTCGAGCAGTCGTCCGTCGCGTTCGACACGGGCCGTTCTCGGTTGTAGGCGGATCAGCGCCTCGATGGCCTCGCTGGTCTTTGCCTTGGCACGCGCTTCAAGCAGCTTGCCGAGCAGCACCAGCGTGATCACTGCCGCCGAGGCTTCAAAATAGACATGCAGGTCGGCAGCAAGCGACAGGGTGACGACCAGGCTGAAGCCGTAAGCCATGCTGGTACCGAGCGCAACCAGCACGTCCATGTTGGCACCGCCACTGCGCAGGGCTTTCCAGGCGCCATCGTAAAAACGCCAGCCGATCCAGAATTGCACCGGTGTCGCCAGCAGCAATTGCAGCCAGCGGGGCAGGAGATCCGGGTGAGCGTCTGCGCCGGGGTTGAACATGCCCAGCATGGGTGCGGCCAGCGGCAGCGTGAGCGCGGCAGAGATCCAGAAACGACGCAATTCGGCCCGCTCGCTGGTGCGTTTTCTTGCCTTTTCGTCGGCCTGAGAACGATCATCGGCCAACCGGCCGGTAAAACCGGCACGCTCGACGGTGGCGATCAGCAGCGCTGGTGCGACGACGCCGGGAAGGTAACGAACTGTCGCTCGCTCGGTCGCCAGATTGACCACCGCGTCTACCCCCGGCAGACGGTTGAGCATTTTTTCGAGCCGTGCCGAGCAAGCTGCGCAGCTCATGCCGGTGATGGCCAGCTCAAGAGTCTGCGGCGGCAGGTCGAGGGGCAGCCGAGAATCGGGGCCTGATTCGCTCATCCGCTGCGGAGTACCTGTGGTGCCAGTTCCAGCACCCCGAGCAGTCCCCAGATGCCAAAACCGAGAATCAGCAGGCCGCAAGCCAGGCGAACCCCTGGTTTGATGGCATAGGCCTGGAGGCGGGCGGCGAGCAGACCGGCGAGCAGCAGATTGGGCAGGGTGCCGACACCGAAGGCCAGCATCAGGCCGGTCCCATGCACCGCAGAACCGCTGGTGAGGGCGGTTGCCAGGGCACTATAGACCAGACCGCAGGGCAGCCAACCCCATAGCAGACCGAGCGGAAAGGCCTGCGCCATGGTGTGTGCAGGCAGATAGCGGCGGCCCAGCGGTTGCAGATGCCGCCACAGCTTCTGGCCGCAGCGCTCGCTGAATGCCAGCGCCCGGGTGACGCCCATCAGGTAGAGACCCAGTGCGATCAACATCCCGTTGGCAAGCAGATAAAGGACGGTACGAACCGGCCATTGACCGGACAAGGCCATGCTGGCTTCACCGAGCGCACCGGCCACGGCACCGGCGGTGGCATAGCTGACGATGCGTCCGGTGTTGTACGCCAGATGCAGGGCAAAGCTTGCAGGGGCACCCATCGACAGCGCGCCGACGATGCCGCCGCACATGCCGACACAGTGCGTACCTCCCAGCAGACCGATCAACAACAGGGCGAGATGGCTGGATTCAGGCATCAGTGTGAAAGTCGCGTCAGCGACTCATGAATCTCCCCGCCTCACTCGTGGGAACGAAGGCGGGGTTTCGCGGAGCACTGCTGTGCGCCGCCGCAGCCGGCCCGCGATGCAGCGCGGGCCGTCGGAGGGGTCGGGGGGATGAGAGGGGGGAATTCGCAGAGCATGCGCTGCGCCCAGCGAACGATTCCGGCGTGCAAGGGAGGGAAAGGGTCATGACTTTCATGATCGGGGGTGCCTAACGTGCCGTTGAGCTGCGCCAGAGTGCGGAGCACGGAGGCGTCCGCTCCAACGACTGGTCGAACCAGGAGGTCATCTTAAGATGGAAGCCTTGTTCGCAGCAAATTTTGATCGCAACTACCCGTTCCCTGCAGCGCAAGGGGCTGCAGCCCAAGACCGTAGAGCGCCATCCGCCGAGCCTGATCGTTGCAGCAAGCGTCGATTGGCTCTACGATCTCGCCATGTCCAACCCCGAGTCACCCGCCAAACGACCTCTGCGGCGTCCCTTGCTCGCCCCTGACTCCCTGCCGGAGTTGTCTTCCGCCATTGAGGGCGTGGACGAGACGGTCTGGGTCGAGGTGATCCGCAAGATGGACGAGGTTTACAACGATCTTCTGCAATACGAGGTGGTCCTCGAGCAGAAGAATGCCGCGCTCGAGGACTCGCAGCAGTTCATCGAGAGCGTTCTGGCGTCGATGTCGGACATCCTGATCGTCTGTAACCGGCACGGTGCGATTCAGGAGGTTAACGATTCGCTGTGCCGCTTTATCGGGCAGGACGAGACGGTCTTGCGCGGGCAAGCACTCTGCGATCTCTTCGCCGATACCGCGTCGCAGCAGCGTGCCCGCGATTTCTTCTCGCCGGCACGCCCGGCAACCGTCCAGGATTGCGAGCTGCTGATCTGCGGCCGTGATGGCAGTCCGCTACCGGTCTCGCTGAATTGCACGCCGCGCCTTTCAGGAACCGGCAAGCTGGTTGGCATGGTGCTCACCGGTCGCCCGGTCGGCGAGTTGCGGCGTGCCTATCACGCACTGCGGCAGGCACACGACGATCTCAAGCGCACCCAGCAACAGCTTCTGCAGGCCGAGAAAATGGCTTCACTCGGACGTCTGGTGGCTGGTGTCGCGCATGAGCTGAACAATCCGATCAGCTTTGTTCTCGGCAATGTTCTGGCTCTTCGGCGTTACACTGCACGTCTGCAGACCTACCTGCAAGCGATACACTCAGACCTCTGCACGCGCTCGACGCAACTCGAGGACCTGCGCCAGGAACTGCGCATTGACCGCATCCTGGCCGACCTGCCGCCGCTGCTCGACGGCATGAGCGAAGGGGCCGAGCGTACGCGCGACATCGTCGATGGACTGAAGCGCTTTACGGCCATCGATCGTAGCGCTGCCGAACCCTTCAACCTCGCTGAAGTCGTTGCGCGTGCGGTACGCTGGGTGGCACGCGCGGATCCGCGCAATTTTCGGGTGACGATCGACCTGCCGCAGGAGTTGCCGGTCGTGGGTTCTTCCGGCCAGATGCAGCAGGTGCTGATGAATCTCGTGCAGAACGCCCGTGACGCCTGCAGCAGCGGCGAATCACCCAGCCTCGAGATCAGCGCCGAGCAATGCGATGGCATGATCAGGGTGCACTTCGCCGACAACGGGCCAGGAATCACACCCGAGAATCTGTCGCGGCTGTTTGATCCCTTTTTCACGACCAAGCCGATCGGGCAGGGCACCGGGCTTGGCCTGTCGATCAGCTACGGCATTGTCGAACGTCACGGTGGGCGACTCGAAGCGGCCAACAGGGAGGAGGGTGGCGCCCGATTCACCCTGACCTTGCCGCTAGCGAAGGCTGAAGCGACCAGGACCCTGGTTCACGGCCCGCAGTCATGATCCATGCATCGACGAAGACTATTCGAGTCTTGCTCCTTCGATTCCCGTGAGGGTGAAGTCAATCTTGACGATCATCCGACAGTTGACGGCCTCTCCTCCACGTCGCCCAGGAGAAAACGGCGTGATGCGGAAGGCCGCCCGGGCCGATTCTTCGAAAATGCCGGGAGGGCTGGCCTCCAGGATCTCCAGATGGCGCAACCGGCCACTTTCATCGATCAATAACAATAAGCGAACCCAACCTTCCAGGCCATGGACTTGGGCGTGCGGTGGATAGGCGGGTACCACGGAGATCAAGGGATACGGTTGTTCGTCCAGTTCGGATGATTTGAAGAAATATTCCTTGATTGGGAGCTGAATCGTCGGGGAGGTATTGGGTGAGCTGGAGGAATCCTGATTGCTGGCCTGAGCTGTTTCCTGCTGCGGGGTCGATAGCGGGTCGTTGGCCTCTGTTGCAGTGAGTGGCGCTGGAAACTGACGCTGAGTCTCCGGAGACGCACCGGGCGGGCCGGATAGCCACTGACCGTTGGCTTCGGCGATTGTGAACGGAGCCAAGGGCGGGGCTGCTGTTTCAAAGGGTAGCGTTGGCTCGCTGATCCCCGTCTTCGGGGAATTCTCGATTCGGATCTCCAGACGAACGGGTGCTGTGAACAGGGTCGGGGCCCTCGCGGGCCCCAGGATGGATAGCATTTCGGCATGCAGCAAGGCTGACAGCAACAACCAGACTGCCAGTTGCCGTGTCATCGGCAGAGGCGCCTCCGAGAGCGGAGCAGGTTACCAATCATCTCTCGGGTTCCTGGAACCAGTAGATGCGCTGAACCACACCAGGTGCACCGAGCAGATCGGGGTTGCAGTTGGCGTCACTGCAGGATTCGCTAAAAATCTTCTTGTCATGGAAGATGGTGACGATGTCCGATGGGAAGCCCCGTATCGCGAAATTGGAGGAAACGCGCGAATCGCTGCTGGTGATACTGCCGCTGTGGTCGGTATCAATCACCACGCTGCCATCAAGTGCGTTCATGGCATATGTCGTTCCTTTTCCGGGCGGCAGGCAGACAGACGCCGAAGCAAGCGGGCTATAGGTTCCGAAACGCAGTACGTTGAAGAACACCGATGGGGCATTGACCACCTTCTCTCCATCCACGCCGCCAGTTTCAAGTCTCATCACCCAGCCCAGTTTGCCGACAAGTGCAGTTTGCGCTGCCGTCTGCTGAATGGTGGTACCGAACTGTATCAGATTGTCCGTCAGGTCATAGAAGTCACTCGTGCTTGGGTCAGAGGAGTATTGGATGAGAGACCTCCCGGTCGTCGCCAAACCCGTATCGAGATCCTTGATCATGAACATCAGATCATTGTTATCGGTGCGCAAGGGATTTTCCTTGTCTCCTGTCCCGACGTATACCGCGTCAAAGCGCTGTCCCTGGTATTTCTGTTTCACTACGGCGGGAGGGAAGAAAATCCTTCGCCGAGGTGTTGCACCATTGGTCAGATCGGCAAACTTGGTGGCGGTCCAGCTTGATGGCGTGGCACTGTCGACATCGAAACGCCAGACGTTTCCACCCAGGTCACCAAGATACAAACGATCGGTATAGCCGTTTGAATCGAGATCGGTGTTTAGAGGAGCCGCCTCCGAAGGAATGCTGAACAGCATCCCGGACACCTGGGTGTTGGCGCCGGCACTGGCCGCCGGCGTGAAGCTCCTGATCAGTTCGCCGGTTCTGCCGTTCACAAAAAATACGCCGCGGCCCATGGGCGTGCTCGTGCTCGTGATACTTTCGACCTTCACCGTGCCCGTCGGGGGCGTGTGTAATGAATCACTGACCGTATAGGTAAAGCTTCGGGCACTTGTGACCGTGATGGTTTTGGCGCCGTTATAGCCATCCGGCGTCGCGCCCGAGACCTGCACCGAATCACCCGTGGTGAAACCATGATCCACGGGGGTGGTGGCCGTTGCCGTCGTTCCCGATCGAGTGATCGTCACCGAGATCTGGTCATTGGCGACCGGATCATAACCGGCACCAAAAATCAGCACTGGGTCGGAACTTGTACGCATCCTGGTGAAGGCCGGTGTGGACCAGGTTTCACCCAGTTCATTAAACCCGGAAGTACTATTGTCGACCTTCCACATGAACTTGGGCGCCGCCCGCTCGGAAATGTCGAGGACGTAAACTGCACGGCCACCACGGCGCATGCCGAAGACCAGATAAGCCTTGTCGCTCGAGGTGATCTTGCCGTCCTCATCAACATCCTCAAGGTAAATCCTCGGGCTGCCATCGCCTGTGATGAGATGCTCGCCGACCGGGTTTTCATACATCGACTTGAGTTTCGGGATGTATTCTTCCGGCATGAAGGCCCATTGCTCCTTGCCCGTCGCCGTATCCACGGCATGCAACAGGCCATCATTGGACATGTAGAACATATCGGAGACCGGAGGAACGGTCGTACCGTCGTAAGTCAGAACGGCCGGACTGGAATGCAGCACGTCCCCATGCGGCCAGGTTCGCCATGTAGAGCAAACGGTTGCGGAATCGGCATCCTTGCATCCTGCGTTGACTGGATCACCTCCACGGGCATGGTTGAGGATGGTTGCCCGCATTGCATCAGTCATCGAGGCGTCGCCCAGCAAGTCCTTGGTGATCGTCGAATTGACTTCCGACATGGCGTTGCTGGCGTTGGTCAGGAGTGGCTCGCTGCTGCCGGAGAGATGCGTGTAAAGCTTACGCGAAGCCGGCGTGGATCCGGACGCCGTCTTCAAGACATATCCGGTTCCTCCCTGATTGGGTTTGCTACCGTCCGGAGCGGCCGGGTCACTCCAGTAACTCACGGCTTCGTCCCGCACCCTGGCGATTTTCAAGATTCTGTCGAATTCCTCGATGTTTTTCAGGCCGCCTGCCGTGAAGGTCGTCTGGCCGGTCAGGCACAGCGGGATTTGCACGTTGTCGACGTCAAGCCCGCAGGCCGCGGCATTGCTGCTGAGCTTGAACTTCTTGACCGTACCCTCCCAGGACTGTTGCAGGCTGGGACGGAAGAAGGCAAGAAAAATGTCGTCCGAACTCTCAGAGCGGTTGGTGGCCGAGATGGGCACCGTCGGCGCAGCAAGCGTCGGATTCCAGTCGCGGATCGTATCGATCGCTTTGGCCAGTGCCGTCGACAGTTCGCCACTGTCTTTGGCCTCGTAGAACGCGCCGCCACCGTTCGTGGCGGCTTTTTCAAGGACCGGCGAGGAGCCACCGGCAAAACCCACCGTGTAGGTGGAGACTGACTGAACGCCTGTAAGCGAGTCAGTGGCTGTGCCACCACCGGGAGACATGTCGCCTTTGGCCATGAAATGGGTCAGTTCGTCCAGCCAGACATAATTGCTGGGGTAAGCGATGTCCGTTGGGCCATACGGTAGGCCGGCATTTTCGAACTGTGTTGAGGGGGTGCCTTGCAGCGTCTTGATGGTGTCCGCCCGGAAAGGAGGGCCCTGGGTGAGTGCTTGAACGAGGGCATCCGCCTGATTGTCGTTCTCGGGGCCGCCATCCGAAATCAGAACCACATAGTTTTTCTGGCAAACCGCAGGGGTCGTGCGATTCGGGTTGCTCATCATGGGCGAATCGTATCTTCCTGCGACAATGGCTGAGGGGTCACTGCCGGCCGATACCGTGCCGCCGCCGACGGCGGGGGTGGCATCGGTTCCGAACAGGGGGGGTTCTCCGCGAAAGTACAGGTAGGCTTCGTACATCACTTCCGTCAGCGGGGTCGTGCCGGTGGCCACCACACTGTTGATTGCACGCAAGATGCTCGCGCGATTGACGTAATCGGAGTCCGTTTCGCTGGACCCCATGCGACGGATCGGATAGACGATATTGCCTCCCTGGCTGCCTTGAGTGTTACGAATGGTGATGTCGTTGGGCAGTTTGTTGTAAACCATCAGGCCGAAGCGGATGCCGTTCGTTTTGTTGACCAGGTCAGTCAAGGCATCCTTGGCGATCTGCAAGCGTGTCTTGCGCCCGATCGGGGCACCTGTTGCCCCTTTCGCTCCGTATTTCCAGTTGAGGTAATTGACCGAGTACATGTCGACCGCATTGGGGTAGCTCGCCGACGGGTCGGTTGGCGTATAGGCCGCCGTGGTTCCTGTCGCGGAGTTGGTGACGTTCCAGTCCTGGCCAAAAGTGCGGTCGATGGCCGCAGTCATGAAACCGTTGCCGGGATTGCCCGTCGTGCCGTTATCGGCCTTGCAGTCGTGAACAAGATGGTTTGTCCCGGCAGCAAACGGATAGACGATGTAATCGGCTGAATCGCCTGGAGTGGTGGAAGATATGGTCTGATTGGTGCAGGCACCGGTGGGGTTGGAGAGGTAGCGACATGCGAGAGAGCCTTCACGGACTTCGCAGGTGGTGGTGGTATCGGATTTGCTGGTGCACCCGACGCTGGTGCCATTCCCGCTGTTGAGTGCGGCATTGGGATAGACCGTGGAACCGATGGTGATATTACCCAAAGTCATGTCGCAGTAGTTGGGGCTGCTTCCGCCAGATGCACAGGCGCTGGCGCCCAGGACGTTGCCCTGACCATTGCAAGAACCGCTGCAGGTGCCGCCATAATAATAGGTGCCGGTGCCCTCAACCAGGATCGAGCTTCGGCCAGACCAACTGCAGCCATAGGGGTTGGCGGACGTGTAGGAATTGTTCAGGTTCTGTGGGGTGCCGCAAGCGGCAGGCTCCGTGCTGCAGTCGCTACCGCTGGTGCCGGTGCTTTGGCAGGTGGCGCCATTCTTGACCCAATACTTGATGGTGCCGGTGCCATCCTGCGGGGGGGTGCCCGAATCATGCGCCGAGTAAGCGCCCTGGTTACCGTCCGTTCCTGGATCGGCATCGAGCACACAGGTGCGCGTGCACAGCGTGGTGGTCATTGCGCCAGTCGCACTTAGCCTGAGCAGGGTCCCCGGCTGATCGTAATAGGCAGGGGTGCCTGTCATCTGGCCGAAGGCCGGTGGCGTCGAGGCATCGCGATTGCCTTTCCAGGCCTTGTGCAGGGCCGTCGTCGTATCGGCGCTGATATCATAAAGTTTCAGCAATTCGACCACGACCGAATTCGTGGGCGACTCTCCTGCAAAATTCTGGAAATTGAACCCCCCCATGTCGGCCTTGAGATCGGTCCAGCCCGAACGCGAGGAGGTGCCTTGGGTACGAATGGGTTGCCCCTGCTCGCCGATATCGGGGACACCGCCAAACGGAGCCGCCCGCGGGTAACTGTCGCGTACCGGGTAGGTGGGTCCACCACCCGCGGTGCCCAGAAACTCAGTGTATGCGCGGATTCTGCTGCCGACCGTGCCCACCACGCTGCCGGGCACGATCTCCACGGTAGCCGTCCGGGTGCCACCGAGGGTGTTGGGGTAGGTGCTGTCGCCATTCATCACACGCCCGTTGATCAGGTCCAGATAGGGTTCCCAGCGTTGCCATGGCTGCTTTGCGTATTTCCCCGTATTGCGCGGATAGGGGGTCGGCGCAAAGACCGTGGAGGGGAGAAGCTTCTCCAGCGAGTCGTTACATTGGTTGTAGTTACGTGAATCGGCGAGCGGCCCATAGTCGATCCCCGCACGCACGTTTGCAGGAAAACCGCTCTGCGCCACACCGCCCAGCCAACGATTGAAGGAATTCGACCACAGCCGCCCGTCCGTCTCCGGGGTATCGGCTGGCAGCCAGTAGATCCATCCGGCGTTTTTGTAGTTGCGATAGACATTGCGTGCTCCGGGATCGCCTGTTTCGGTGGCTTTGGAGTAAGCCGAAGCGGCATCCTTCTGTTTATGACGCTCAGCCGTATCCCCTCCTGCCCAGTATCCGTATTTGGCGTTCGCGTTGCCGGGATCCAGTACGGTATCGGATATTTGGTGATCAATCATGTTGGAGTCGTTCCACAGATACTCCACATGCGAATCGTAGGCGCCGGGATATTCGCGCCATCCTTCCGGGGTGTTCATCGAGTCCGAGGTGTCGAGAATCAGCAGCACCGCGGGTTCCGCGGTGCTGCCGGCGTAAGTCGTCGACAGATAGATGTCCGTATCTCGTGCCGAGGCAGCGCCGGAGTACAAGGATAGCGGCAGTACGCTCAACGGGTTGGCCAGTGCTGCAATCAGGGTCCACGCGACGCGTCGTTGCCAGGGCTTGAGGGAATTCTGGGTCGGCTTGGGGGTTAACATGATCGGGCCTCGCTTATCGTCATCTGTTTCATGATCAGGAGCAACCACCAGCCGGCAAGACGCGGCGAATCCCCTGATTGACAATGGTTCTGCCGGCAAAAACCGGGTCTCTGGCATCTGCCTGAACTTGGAAATAGGCGGCTTGCATGGCTTTTGGACCCAGCATGTTGCCGCTGCCCACCCCGGCAAAGTCGGTGCACGCCACTTCGTTGGCAGTCAAGGTGACATTCGTCAGGTGGCTGAATGGTCGGGAAGTGAAATCGTAGTCATCGCTCAGATTGAAGTCCAGCAATTTCAACGGTATGGCGCGATGTGAGAAATTTTCCCGGTTCTTGTTCATGAAATCCCAGATGGCGGCCTCCGCATTGGCCAGATTCTGGGCAGAAATCTGGCTGGCGCCCCCGATTCTCAGTTCGATGACGCCGGTGCGCAGCATGGAGATGACCAGCAGCGTCATGATCACCATCATGATCAGGCTGAACATCAGCACCACGCCGGCTTGCGATTGAGCGGTTGTTTTCATGATGAGGGTAAAGATTCAAGCCGTTGGGCGAGGTTGCGAACCTGAAAGGATTGCGTGAATACATGTCGATGATAGTTGCAGGGCAGACCGTCCTCCTGGCAGTTCAATTCGGCGGTCCCGTCACCATCCAGATCGTAGGATCGGCTGCGATCGTCATAGTCGTTGCTCGGCTTGGGCGAGCGAACCAGCAGGGAGATTCTCGCCGTTACCACCCGCTCCGCAAACTGTACGGCCGTTGGTGTCTCGGTGTAGGTCACCGGCGCACCCGTGCCGCCGGTGCCCAGACCGTAGAGAATCCGTACCGCCTCGATGCCTTCCGCGATAGCGACCTCGGTCATGGTCGTGCCGACAAGTTCCTGCCGTACCAATGTGGGAATCGGCTGGTTGTGGTCATCGGTGGCAAGACAGACACCGCCCGTTCCGGTAGGGCGACTGCAGGGGCGAAGATAGTATGCCCTGGCCTGATAGGGATATATTGGCGCTTCGGCTCCACCCAGAAAAAGTCGTCTGGGCGGTGTCCCAAAACCGGCATATTGGTCGCCCCGGAACAGGATCCCGCCGCTCGGGTCCGACTGGACATACAGTGTCCCGGCGTTCAGAGCGGCAGGCGGCACCGCGATTCCAGTCGCTCCGCGCACCACGAGCATGAAGCTGCCACCGAGGAAGTTGGCGGCATCGATGCAGGACATGCTCGCAAGAGTGGCCGTACCCAGCGTTTGCGCGAAATTGATGGCCCAGTTGGTGCCACAATCGTTGGTAATGGCGATGGCCACCGGAATGGCAAGGTCGTTCGTGGCCATCTGGCCATAGAAGCCCGCCATACGCAGGTCGGCGCCAATGGTATTGAGTGCATAGGCGCCGTTCTCCTGCATGCGGGAGAATTCGTCATTGACCTTGAACACGCGGGTGGAATTGGCGAACAGACCGCCCAGGGCGAGCAGCAGGATGATGCCGATCGTCATGGCGACCATGACTTCCACCAAGGTCATGCCGCGTTGCCGCGCGTGTGCTGCTGACCGAGTGTGCGCGCGCATGATCATCATGAACATCCCCAGGGTGCGGCGGCATTCAACTGGCAGGTGACAACCGCGAGGGTGACCAGGCGGCGGCGCGCAGGACTTCCGTAAAGCCCTGCACCGCATGCCGAGGCCGTTGTGGCGTCCGGGGCGAAGGTATCGCTCTCGCCCTGCCACGCCACGCTGACCAGGAATACCGGTTCGGTGGCGGCGGGTCTTTCGATACATCCCCGGGCGCCGATGATGCCGCCGACACGATTGGTCGCAGCATCCTTGATTTCCGATCCGCCGGCGAGCACGCCGTCCCAGGTGGCGAGATGATTCTGCGCAATCTGCTCACTGGTGCAATTGGGACCGCTCAAGCACTTGGCGTCGCTGGCAAGCGCCTTGTAAGTGGCGAACAAGCCTCCCCGTCCAGGCATGCCAGTCCCTTCGGTGACCCCGGTCACGTAGAATGGCGCCCCGCCCTGATTGGCGCGGATTTTTTCGGCCATTTCCTGAGCCATGGCCAGCGCCTGCTGGCGTTGGTAGGCCTCGAATCCGGCGCGCTGCCCCTTGAGCATGAGGGCCGCAATGCCGAGCAATGCAATCATGAGGATCAGCAGGGAAATCAGCACCTCGAGAAGGGTGAATCCGCGCATGGCCTGCTGCAAGAATTTCATGGCGTCTCCTCAAGGGCAACCGGCAACGCCGCTGACGGTCGTGATGCGACCTGTCGGGCTGAACTCCAGCAGGCGTGCCGGTACGCTCGGGGAAGTGAGCGTGGAACTGACCGTAATCCCCCGAATCCCCGTTCTTTCGGCGCCGGCGTTATAGGTGCGCACCCGGCCGTCTCCCCCAAAGCTCAGAACGTCGATCGAATTGTCGACATTCGTACCAACGCTGCAGATTCTGACGGTATTGTCGAGGGCCGGTCGGGAGACGAGGACACTTTCACCGGCATCCCACACCCCGTCGCGGTCGGCATCGTCAAAGACCTGCCAGCCACCAATCCACTGGGTCGTGGTACGCGTGATGCCGACGCGGGTGCCGCGCTTGATCGCTTCGATGCGCGCCAGAGCCAGGTCAGCCGTGAGGTCCGAGGTCACTGTCCTGAGGCGTTGATTGGCGATCATTTCCTGAAAGGGGAGTGTGGCCATGCTCATCAGAATACCGAGGATGACAATGACGACGATCAGTTCAATCAGGCTGAAGCCGTGATTTGGTCTGCTGGCCATTACCATGGTTTGTCCGTGCCTGCCGTGTAGACATTATCTCCATCGGTGTCTCGCCACTTCAGGGTTCTGTTGTTGATCACCAGATTCCCGTCACCCACCATTCTGGCGCCAACCTTCGGGGCCATGAACAGCAGGAAGGCAGGAGGCGTGGCCGCGTTATTCACGCCCGTAAAATCCGGGTCAGCGTAGTCTGCGGCGACGTCTGCCGGAGTGCTCATGCCCAGTCCCCCAGCTCCGACACCCAGCGCTGTTGCATACTGCCGATTGTCAAGCAGATATTGCTCCTGACGCTGCGCAACATCCATCAAGAATTGCTGGGCGGCGGCACGGTGGGCTCGATTGACATACTCATTGTAAGCCGGCACGGCAATCGCCAGCAAAATGCTGATGATCGCCACAACCATCATTAATTCAATCAGCGTAAAGCCGGAACTCTGTGGTTCTCTTTGATGATTCATCATCATTTCGCCTGGGAGGTGAAGTGTTGGGCATCATGGCCTCAAGCGGGTCGGGCAAGGCACAGAACACAGCTCATGATAGTCGAGAGGCGGTTGCGAGCAAGCCCGGCACGATATACGGCAGCTTGCGGGAGACGAGTGGTGCGGGGTGTATCCGTTCGGGTGAGATCGAAGGGCTGGCAATGGTCAAGCCAGGCACTTTCCGAGATCGTGTTCGACGGCCAGCGAATCGGCAGCCACCATGCGAATGGGCAAACCACCGGGTGGTGGTTCGCCCGGGGTGACGACTACTGAAGTTCGCGCGGCAGGGCGAAGGTGACGTTTTCTTCAGCGCCGTCGAGTTGGCCTATCCTGGCCGGGTCGCCACCCGACAGGCGATCGACGACCTCCTGGACCAGCACTTCCGGGGCAGAAGCGCCGGCGGTGACGCCCACCCGGCTGGCGCCAGCGAGCCAGGTCGGGTCGATCTGCTCGGCCTGATCGATGAGATAAGCGCGGCTGCCAATCAGTTCGGCGACTTCACGCAGGCGGTTGGAATTGGAACTCGACTGACTGCCCACGACGAGTATGACTTCGGTGGTCCTGGCTAGCTGCTTGACCGAATCCTGCCGATTCTGCGTGGCGTAGCAGATGTCGTCCTTCTTCGGGCCGATGATCTCGGGAAAGCGTGCCTTCAAGGCCGCCACTACCTGGGCGGCGTCGTCGACCGACAAGGTGGTCTGCGTGACGTACGCCAGGCGGGCCGGCGCGCTGACCTGCAACTGGTGTGCGTCGGCGACAGTCTCGACGAGATACATGCCATCAGGGCTTTGTCCCATGGTTCCCTCGACTTCAGGATGCCCCTTGTGGCCGATCATCACGATCTCGCGACCCTCCTTGCGCATCTTGGCGACTTCGACATGCACCTTGGTGACCAGTGGACAGGTGGCATCGAAGACCTTGAGGCCGAGCGCTGCGGCCTCTTCACGGACTGCCTTCGAGACCCCGTGGGCACTGAATATGACCGTACTGCCGGCTGGTGCCTGAGCCAGTTCGTCGATGAAGATGGCGCCCTTGGCACGCAGATCGTCACAGACGAACTGGTTATGCACCACTTCATGGCGGACGTAGATCGGTGCGCCGAGGGTTTCGATGGCACGTTCGACGATGGCGATGGCGCGCTCGACACCAGCGCAGAAACCACGTGGATTGGCAAGAATGACCTGCATGCGGGGCCTCACATGATGGCGATGACTTCGACTTCGAAACGGATCGGTTTGCCGGCGAGTGGATGGTTGAAATCGAAGAGCGCGCTGCTGTCGGTCAGCTCGCGCAGAAAACCGGCAAAGCTGGCCGCACCGTCCGGAGAGCTGAACTCGATCAGTGAGTTGACCCGCAGTTCGATTCCCGGCGGCAGCGCACTGCGGGCGATGCGTTCGACGAGGCGCGGGTTGTGGGGTCCAAAGGCGTCCAGACCGGCAAGATGGAAAACGTGACGCTTGCCGGCGGCGAGGCCGAGCAGGCAGTTTTCGAGCGAGTCGGCAAGCTGGCCACTGCCCATCTGGAGGGTGGCCGGCGAGAGGTCGAAAGTGCTGACGTAATCGCTGCCGTCATCGGCAGAGAGGCGGTAGTGCAGCGTCAGGAAGCTGTCGGACCTCACCGTGGCGACGGCAGCAGGCGGTAGGCTGGCATTCGGCGTGTCAATCAAGACGGCTCCCGGTGGCTGGTCTGCATGGGGTCGGGCGTGTCCGGTTTGCGGGCAAACTGGTCCCAGGCCATCAGCAGCGCGCCGATACAGATGGCCGAGTCGGCGATGTTGAAGGCTGGCCAGTAGAAACCCGCAGCGTGCCATTGAATGAAGTCGATCACGGCGCCGAAGCGCAGGCGGTCGATGACGTTGCCCAGCGCACCGCCGAGGATCAGGGTGAGGGCCAGCGAGAGTCTGAACTCACCGCTGTGGCGCGGCAGGATGCTGACGATCCAGACCGAGATGCACAGCGCCAGGACCGTGAAAAACCAGCGCTGCCAACCGCTGGCGTCGGACAGGAAACTGAAGGCGGCGCCGGGGTTGAAGGTCAGTACCCAGTTGAAGAAAGGTGCGACGTAGATCGAGTCGCCAGGTTGCAGCCAGGCGAGAACCAGCCACTTGCTGATCTGGTCGGCACCGACGATGATGCCGGCCAGCCACAGCCAGCGGTCGACATTACGCGAAGGCACGGGTCTCACCCTCGCCGTACAGGTTTTCGATGCAGCGACCGCAGAGGCCAGGGTGATCGGGGTGCACCCCGACATCCGGGCGCAGGTGCCAGCAGCGCTCGCATTTGGCATGGGTCAGTGGCGCACAGAGCAGCCGGTCGTTGGCGTCGCGAATCACTTGGGTCTGCGAGCAGATCAGGACAAAGCGCAGATCGTCCCCCAGCGAAGAGAGAATCTCGTACTTCTCGCCATCGCAGTAGAGGCTCACCTCGGCCTGCAACGGTGAGCCGATGCTGCCCGCGATGCGCAGTTCCTCGAGGGCGCGCATGACTTCGGCGCGATAACTGCGGATTTTGTACCATTTTTCGAGCAGTTCGCCTTCAGACGCCGGGGCCGGCAGCGCCTGCCAGGTGTGCAGCATCACCGACTGTTCGCGGTCGCCGGTCTGCAGTTGCCAGATCTCTTCGGCAGTGAAGCAGAGAATCGGTGCCATCGCCTTGGTCAGGCTGTGCAGGATCTGCCACAGTGCGCTCTGCGCCGAGCGGCGCGCCGGGGAAGCGGCGGCCGTGGTGTATAGGCGGTCCTTGAGGATGTCGAGGTAGAAGCCGCCGAGATCTTCGGAACAGAAGGTCTGTAGCGACTGCACGACACGGTGGAACTCGAAGCGTTCGTAGTCGGCCTCGCATTGCGCCTGCATTTGCCTGGTCATGGCCAGCGCGTAGCGGTCGATCTCCAGCCATTCCTCAATCGGTAGTCCGTCGCGGCTGGCGTCGAAGTCCGAGGTATTGGCGAGCAGAAAGCGCAGTGTATTGCGAATGCGGCGGTAGGCTTCGACGACGCGCTTGAGAATCTCGTCGGAGATCGACAGTTCGCCCGAGTAGTCGGTGGCCGCAACCCACAGGCGAAGGATCTCGGCGCCGAGGGTATCGGCAATCTTCTGTGGTGCGATTACATTGCCTTTTGATTTCGACATCTTCAGGCCCTTGCCGTCCACAACGAAGCCGTGCGTCAGCAAGGCCTTGTATGGTGCGCGGCCATCCATCGCGCAGCCGATCAGCAGCGAGCTCTGAAACCAGCCGCGATGCTGATCCGAGCCTTCCAGATAGAGGTCGGCCGGATAGGACAGTTGGCTGCGATGCGAGCCGCGCAGGACGCTCGAGTGCGTCGACCCGGAGTCAAACCAGACGTCGAGGGTGTCGCTCATCTTGCGATACTCGCTGGCTTCGGCGCCGAGCAGTTCGCTGGCGTCGAGCGCGAACCAGGCTTCGATACCGGCTTTTTCGACGCGTTGCGCGACGGCTTCGATGAGCTCGCCGGTGCGTGGATGCAGCGCCGCCGTCTCGCGATGCAGGAAGAAGGGCAGGGGAACCCCCCAGTTGCGCTGCCGTGAAACGCACCAGTCGGGGCGCGTGCGCATCATGGCTTCGAGGCGCGCACGACCCCAGGCCGGGAAGAACCGCGTTTCGTCGACCGCGCGCTCGGCGCACCAGCGTAGTGTCGGCTGCTCGTCGCCAGGCGGTGTCGATGTCGCGCCGGGCGATTTGGGGCGGTGCTCCATGCCGATGAACCACTGGGTTGTGGCACGGAAGATGATCGGAGTCTTGTGGCGCCAGCAATGTGGGTAGCTGTGCTGGATTTTTTCGGACTTGAGCAGGCGACCGTTGCTGGCGAGTTCCTGCAGGACCAGCGGGTTGGCCTCCCAGACCGTCTTGCCGGCCAGTTCGCCGACGGTCAGCGCTGGCGTGCCGGCAACGAAGCGTCCATCATCGCCGACCGGATTGTTGACCGGCAGACCGTAGACCTTGCCGATCAGGTAGTCGTCGGTGCCGTGCGCCGGTGCGGTGTGTACCAGGCCGGTGCCGGCCTCGACGGTGACATGCAGGCCGCAGATGATGGCCACGTCGCGCGGCTGGAATGGGTGTTTGAGCAGCACCTGCTCGAGCGCAACGCCCTTCGCCGCGCCGATCACCGTGCCGGTCAGCGCATAACGCTGCAGGCAGGCCTCGGCGAGTTCGCGCACGAGGATCAGCGCACCTTTTTGGGTATCGATCAACTGGTAGTCGAATTCCGGGTGCGCGCAGACAGCCTCGTTGGCCGGCAGCGTCCATGGCGTCGTTGTCCAGATCATCGCAAACGCCGGCCCGCGCAGGTGCGTCAGGCCGAAAGCCCTGGCCACCTTGTCAGAATGATTCGGATGGACTTCGAAGGCGACGTCGATCGCTGCCGAAGTCTTGTCTTCGTATTCGACCTCGGCTTCGGCCAGTGCGGAACCGCAATCGAGACACCAGTTGACCGGCTTGAGACCCTGGTAAAGATAGCCCTTTTCGAGAATCCGGCCGAGCGCGCGAATTTCGTCGGCCTCGGTCTTGAAGTTCATCGTCAGATAGGGCTTGTCCCATTCTCCGAGAATGCCCAGGCGGATGAAATCCTTCTTCTGGCGCTCGATCTGTTCATTGGCGAAGGCCCTGCACAGCTCGCGTACGCGGTCGGCTGGGACATGCTTGCCGTGCAGTTTTTCGATCTGGTGTTCGATTGGCAGGCCGTGGCAGTCCCAGCCCGGGACATAGGGCGCGTCGAAACCGGCCAGCGTCCTGGCACGGACGATAATGTCCTTGAGGATCTTGTTGACCGCATGGCCAATGTGAATGTCGCCGTTGGCGTAGGGGGGGCCGTCGTGCAGGATGAAGCGCGGGCGCCCCTGCGAGGCCTCGCGGATGCGCTCGTAGAGCCGGGTCTGTTGCCAGGCGGCAACCCACTGCGGTTCGCGGCGGGCAAGGTCGCCCCGCATCGGGAAGGGCGTATCGGTGAGATTGAGGGTTTTCTTGTAGTCGGCCATGGTGGTTCTCACAACTGGAAGTACTGTTTCACGGCGGCAACATCGCTGGCGATCTGCGCCTTGAGAGCGCCATAGTCAGGAAATTTCATTTCATCCCGCAACTTGTGCAGGAAGCGAACGTTCAGATGGGCGCCATAGATGTCGGCGCAGAAATCAAGCAGATGCACTTCAAGCAGCGGCCGTACCACTGGCTGGGCACTCGGCCGGTAGCCGAGGTTGGCGGCGCCTCGGTGTGGGCCACCTGGCAGGCCTTTGACTTCGACCGCAAAGACCCCTTGCAGCGGTGGTCGTTCGTGTTTGATGCGAATGTTCGCAGTGTGAAAACCGAGTTGTCGTCCGATCTGATCGCCGCGCATGACGCGTCCGTCGATCGAATAGGGACGGCCGAGCAGACGCGCTGCGTGTTCGAGTCGCCCGGACTGCAGGGCATCGCGAACGGCCGAACTCGAAGCGCGCTCGCCATCGAGCGTGATGCTTTCCATGGCCTCGACCTGAAAACCGAGCCTGGCGCCGGCGTCGCGCAGCGTTGCAAAATCGCCGGCGCGCCCAGCGCCGAAGCGAAAATCGTCGCCGACGATCAGATGCCGGACGCGCAGCGCCTCAACCAGCACCCGTTCAATGAATTCTTTGGCGCTTAAGGCGGCGAAACGGGCATTGAAGTGGCAGACGTAGGCCAGGTTGACGCCGTCATCGGCGAGCAATTCAAGTTTTTCCCGCAGTGTGGACAACCTTGATGGCGCCGATTCAGGTGCAAAGAATTCGCGCGGATGCGGTTCGAAGGTGAGCACTGCCGTCGGTAGGCCGATGCTGCTAGCAGCCGTCGTCAGACGAGCAAGCAGGGCGCGATGGCCAAGGTGCACGCCGTCGAAGTTGCCAACGGTCAGAACGGTGGCACTCGGCGCTGTCTGTGAAAAACCGCGATAGACGAGCATCGGGAGCGAGTGAGGACGGACAAAACATGCGATTATAACCAGTTTCGTCTTCTTTTCCTTGTTTAAGGTCGGCGATGAAGGTCAGCAATTGCTACCATTGCGGTCAGCCCATACCCACTTCGGTCGATCTTGCGGTCAGCATCGACGGGCAGCCGCGCGCCATGTGCTGCGGTGGATGCCAGGCGGTGACACAGGCCATTGTCGACAACGGGCTAGCCGACTACTACCGTCATCGCGATGCCTTGCCGAATCCGCCACACGAAGCTCTGCCGGCGATCATCGAGGGCCTGCGATTCTACGATCACGCCGATTTCCAGAAAAGCTTCGTGCGGGTTCTCGGCGACGGTCCTGACGGTAACGAGCGCGAAGCCTCGCTGATTCTCGAGGGGATCACCTGTTCGGCGTGCATCTGGCTCAACGAGCAGCAGCTTTGCCGCCTCGCCGGGGTGACTGCAGTCGATATCAATTACGCGACACGGCGTGCACGGGTGCGCTGGGACGGGCGGCGGATCAAGCTGTCGGACATTCTCGCGGCGATCTCGGCGATCGGCTATCGCGCTTATCCCTACGATACCGCGAGAAGCGAGGAACTGGCGCGCCAGGAACGGCGCAGCGCGCTGTGGCGGGTGTTCGTCGCCGGTTTCGGCATGATGCAGGTGATGATGTATGCCGTGCCGGTCTATTTCGCGAGTACCGGCGAGATGACGCCGGCGGTCGAACAATTGTTGCGCTGGGCCAGTCTGGTCCTGACGGTGCCGGTGGTCTGCTATTCGGCCGCGCCCTTCTTTCGCAATGCCTGGCGCGA
>DIME01000024.1:11047-12534 GCA_002425405.1 Candidatus Accumulibacter vicinus | reverse complement strand
CGACCATTGCTTCGGGTGGCGCAGTGACGATTGGGAGTCGCTTCACCAATGTCCCACTGGTGGTGGGAAGCACCGCACCGGTCACCGCCAGTGCTGCAAGCGAAGCCTTTACCTTCAATGTGGCTGGTGCCAAAGCCAGTGCACCGAATACGCAAATCCAGATCAACGGCTTTTCCACGGCGAATGACCAGCTGACCATTGACACGGTGAGCGCTGCGGGCAACATCAAGCTAGCCGCACTGAACGGTATGGACGGCATCACTGTGCAGTCCAACCTCATCACCGGCGATACGCTCATTGACTTTGGGGCCGATGCCAACGGGGACGTGATCACGATCACCCTGACGGGGATTACCGACCCGTCTTTGGTGAATGTTTCCGTAGTCTAACGTTGACGTTGGCGCGTGAAAAACTTCTCTTTAGGTGATTTCCGAAAATGCAGCGCCCGTTAATGGCAGAATACGGACCCATCACGACGATGAGACCCTCGCGTATGGACACGGCCTTCTCTTCTGCAGACAACCCGTCCCTGGACGCATCCCATATTGATGACCTGAGGCAGGCAGCGGCGAAGATGCTGGGTGCGCAGCGGCGGTCGTTCGAAGCGGCGATGGCCGTCAAATATTGCCGGGGCAGTGCTCGGCAAGCAGAGGTGATGTTTGGTTGGAGTCGCCAGACGATCGAACTAGGGCTTCATGAGCGGCGCAGCGGAGTGATCTGCCTGGGTGCGCAAGAAGCCTTCTGCGGAAACAAGTTGTGGGAGGAGAAGCATCCTGAGGTAGCGGATGCCCTGTGGGCCTTGGCGGCGTCGCACTCCCAACAGGATCCGACCTTCCGCACCACGCTTTCGTATACTCGACTGACGGCGGCGGAAGCGCTGAAACAGTTGCAAGGGCTGGGCTTCGCGGAAGAAGTTCTGCCATCGCCGAGCACGATGGCGGAGGTGCTCAATCGCAACGGCTACCGGCTGCGCCCGGTGCTCAAAGCCAAACCCCAAAAAAAATTCCAGAGACCGATGCCCTCTTCGCCAATCTCCATGAAAAGGACAGAAAAGCCAGGGAGGGAGGCCAAACCAAGCGATTGAGCATGGACTGCAAGGCCACCGTGAACATCGGGGATTATTCCCGCGGCGGGAAAACTCGGGGTGATAACAAGGCCGCCGACCACGATATGGGCTGTGAGGAAAAGCACACGCCATTCGGTTTGGTCGACGAGGACGGCGGGCAACTGGATCTCGCCTTCGGCAGTTCTGCGAAGACCAGCGACTTCATCGTGGACTCCCTGTACGACTGGTGGGAGCGCCTCCCCATGGACGAACGCCATACCTTTTCCCGGCTCCAGATCAAGGCTGACAACGGTTCGGAAAGCAATGGCCGGCGAACCCAGTTCCTCAATCGCATGGTGGAGTTTGCCGACCATATCGGAAAGCCCATCCAACTGCTCTATTACCCGCCGTACCATAGCAAGTACAACCCGGTGGAGCGGTG
>DIME01000024.1:7841-10747 GCA_002425405.1 Candidatus Accumulibacter vicinus | reverse complement strand
GGTGCTGGGGGATCCTGGAAAAGCACTGGAACGGCGCAAAACTGGTAGATGCACAGACCATGCTGGGGTGGGCCAAGAGCATGACATGGAAAGGCCTACACCCCGTGGTAGAACTCAGCCGCAAGGTCTACCAGAAGGGCGTTTCCTTATCCAAAGAGGCCATGCAAGACATCGAAGCCCGACTGGTGCGGAACCCGCTCTTGCCCAAGTGGGACATCCTGATTCAACCGGCCTCCTTGATGGTATAGCCTTTGGCAAAAATCACCCTAATATCGCACACAATGGTATAAACAAATGAGGAAATCACCTAAAGGAAGGCGAGGTGGTCCTCTTTTCCTGGATCGTTTACAAGTCGCGCAAGCAGCGCGACGCGGTGAATGCCAAGGTGATCGCCGACCCGCGCCTGCGCGAGATGATGCGTCCGAAGGCCATGCCATTCGATGGCAAGCGCATGATCTTCGGCGGTTTCGAGACCTTTGTCAGACTGCGACGGAAAGGGGGCGCGCGATGACGCACGAAGTGAATTCTCCCGTCAGTCTCAAACTATTACTGACCCGTCTCATCGACGCCCCGCGCGAAAAACTCTTTCGCGCCTGGACCGATCCGGCGCTGATCGTGCAGTGGTTCACTCCGGCGCCGTGGAAAACCCTCTGCGCCGAGGTGGACTTGCGGCCTGGCGGCAGCAGCCTGAGAGAGTCGCCATGTGGAAAAGCCTCACCATCATCGATTGGAGACGAGATTGCCGAAGGCGCTGTGCAGCTCCTTGCGATTGCCGCGCAGTTGGGGCCCCTGGCAACTGATGGCGAGCCGGTGACGGCCCTTGCTGAGACTTTGCCCAAGGATAGGAAATCCAACGGCACCATCGAGAGTATATGGAGTATATGAGCCTTCATCAGGGGGCGTTTGCCGCCCGTTCGTTCGCCGCCCAGGTAAGCGTCATCGACCTGCACCTGGCCATCGAGGACATAGCGTTCTTCCCGCTGTTCCATCGCCCACATCAGCTTGTGGTGGATCAGCCAGGCGGTGGGATAACTCACTCCCAGATACCGCTTCAGCGCCAGGCTTTCCTTCTTCAGGCCGCGAATGACCGGGTTCTGGCCCTGAGCGCCGTCGCTCGCGACGGCAAAGTCGGCCTTGCCGCGCAGCGCTTCGCCAAGGTTGTTGGCGCCATTCCGGCGCATGTCGTCACCATCGGAAATGCATACAGGTCTCCGGAAGTACGTTGGAGCTGGCTGGCGGCGGCTGGCTTGTCCGATCCCTTGCATTCTACAAATTGAGAATGGTTATCGTTTGATGTGAATCAAAACACGACATACCGGAGGTCCCGAATGTCGTACGGATGCAACACCGTCTCCGTCTTGGCAATAGTTTCTAGCTATTCCAACGATCTAGAAAATTGACTTTGAAAATCGGAAGGGGCCACCTAGACTATTTTCATGCCCCGACAGAAAACGGACGGGAGCAAGAGAGGTCGCCATGCAGGCAGGCAGCTCGCGGAATGTGGGTGGAACCGCCCGCACTGATCGCCGAGACTCATTGACCAGGCATTGACCGTCGAACAATGGTTGGCCGGGCAGCAGCGATCCAGCAAGTGCGCCCACGCAGGATTTATCAACGATGTCACTCAGGAGATGGAAAATGACAACGGATGGAAACGGAACGATGAACAGCGGGCGCTGCCCGGTGATGCACGGCGGAGCGACCTCGACCGACATGGCGAGGCACTGGTGGCCAAAAGCACTGAACCTCGATATCCTGCATCAGCACGATACGAAGACCAACCCGATGGGCGCGGACTTCAACTATCGCGAGGAACTGAAAAAGCTCGATGTCCAGGCGCTGAAGCAGGATCTGAAGGCATTGATGACCAACAGTCAGGCCTGGTGGCCGGCCGATTGGGGCCACTACGGCGGCCTGATGATCCGCATGGCCTGGCATTCAGCGGGCACCTACCGCATCGCCGACGGCCGCGGCGGCGGCGGCGCCGGCAACCAGCGCTTCGCACCGCTCAACTCGTGGCCGGACAACGCCAATCTCGACAAGGCGCGGAGACTCCTCTGGCCGATCAAGAAGAAGTACGGCAACAAGGTGAGCTGGGCCGACCTGATGATCCTCGCCGGCAACATGGCCTACGAGTCGATGGGCCTGAAGACCTTCGGCTTCGCCTTCGGCCGCGAGGATATCTGGCATCCGGAAAAGGACATCTACTGGGGCTCCGAGAAGGAATGGCTTGCCCCGACCGGCAGCGAGGGCAGCCGCTGGTCCGGCGAACGCAAACTGGAGAACCCGCTGGCCGCGGTGATGATGGGGCTGATCTACGTCAACCCGGAAGGCGTCGACGGCCAGCCCGATCCGATCAAGACAGCCAAGGACATGCGCGTCACCTTCGCCCGCATGGCGATGAACGATGAGGAAACCGTGGCGCTGACCGCTGGTGGCCATACCGTCGGCAAGGCGCACGGCAACGGCAGCGCGACCAATCTCGGCCCTGCCCCCGAGGGCGCCGGCATCGAGGAGCAGGGCCTGGGCTGGAACAACCACACAACCCGCGGCATCGGGCGCGACACCTTGACCAGCGGCATCGAGGGCGCGTGGACGACCCATCCGACGAAATGGAATGTCGGCAAGGGTGGCTACTTCGACCTGCTCCTCAGGTACGACTGGTGGCTGCAGAAGTCGCCGGCCGGGGCCCACCAGTGGGAGCCGGTGCACATCGAGGAAGACGACATGCCGGTCGACGTAGAAGATCCGACGATCCGCCGCAAGCCGATCATGACCGACGCCGACATGGCACTCCGATTTGATCCCGAGTACCGCCAGATCGCCGAGCGCTTCCGTGCGGACCCGGCTTATTTCTGCGAAGTGTTCGCCCGCGCCTGGTTCAAGCTGACGCACCGCGACATGGG
>DIME01000024.1:0-7580 GCA_002425405.1 Candidatus Accumulibacter vicinus | reverse complement strand
CTGACGCACCGCGACATGGGGCCGAAGGCCCGCTACTTCGGGCCGGACGTGCCGCAGGAAGACCTCATCTGGCAGGACCCGGTGCCCGCCGGCCGTACCGACTACAACGTCGCCGCCGTGAAGGCGAAGATCGCCGCCGCCGGCCTCTCCGTCGCCGAGAGAGTGACCACCGCCTGGGACAGCGCCCGCACCTTCCGCGGCTCCGACAAGCGCGGCGGCGCCAACGGTGCGCGTATCCGGCTGACGCCGCAGAAGGACTGGGAAGGCAACGAACCGGCGCGCCTTGCCAAGGTGCTGGCAGTCTACGAAAGAATCGCCGCCGAGACCGGCGCGAGCGTCGCCGACGTGATCGTGCTTGCCGGCAATCTTGGCATCGAGCAGGCGGCAAAGGCGGTCGGTTTCGAGGTGACGGTTCCGTTTGTGCCGGGCCGCGGCGATGCCGCACAGGCGCAGACCGACGTCGCCTCCTTCGCGGTACTCGAACCGCTGGCTGACGGCTTCCGTAACTGGCTGAAGCAGGACTACGTGGTGACACCGGAGGAACTGCTGCTCGACCGCGCGCAGCTGATGCGGCTGACCGCCTGTGAGATGACGGTGCTGGTCGGCGGCCTGCGCGTGCTCGGCGCCAACCACGGCGGCAGCCAGCACGGCGTGTTCACCGACCGCGTCGGCGCGCTCTCCAACGACTTCTTCGTCAATCTCACCGACATGGCCTACACGTGGAAGCCGACCGGCCGCAACCGCTATGCGATCGTCGACCGCGCGACCGGCGACACCCAGTGGACGGCGACCCGCGTCGATCTGGTCTTCGGCTCGAATTCGGTGCTGCGCGCCTACGCCGAGGTCTATGCGCAGGACGACAACCAGGCGAAGTTCGTGCAGGACTTTGTCGCTGCCTGGACGAAGGTGATGAACGCCGACCGGTTCGACCTGGCCTGAGAGGCTGTGAAAGTATGTCGCGCGTTTTGGCCACGGCACGGTGGGGCCGGTATCATTCTGGAGTCATGAATGTTGCCGGGCTACGACCATGACCACTGGAAGGCGTAGGCAGTGCGCGTGGGTTGGCCAGACTGACCCAGGCGCATGACGCCTACCGGTGGGCCAGCGCGCCGCTTCCGGATGAAACCGGGCGCAGCCTGAGTTGGCCAACTCCCCCAAGCGTCAGCAGCAGAAAGAAAGGAACCCTCAGGGTTGGGCGTCTTGGCGATACTGGACACCTAGCGTTCGGATCGGGAGAGGAGAAAGCCTCGCAGCCTCCCCTCTCCTACACCACCGGACGAACGGGCCACGTATCCGGCGGTTTGATGAAGCCTTCTGGGGCGCACGCCGCCATGACATCCGAGTCGAAAGGCCCTGATCTCACCCGCTCGTCTGGATGTTCCGGAAGTTCTGCCGATCTGTTGCAGATCACGAGAATTTACACCTGCAGACAACGCCACAGACAACGCCAGAATTGCGTCAATCGAGTCTTGAAGGTAGTATCCATGCCGCGTACCGCATGCTGATGTAGATCCTGTCATCCTACCGGTCCGGCGGCCCAACCCGAACCATGATCCAGTTGTTCGCAGTGGAACCGGCTTTGCCTGTTGACCCCGGTCCTCATCTCAACTTTGCATTTCTTTATCGCTTCCAGAATGATTTCCGGCCTACTCAAGAAGATTTTCGGCAGCCGCAATGATCGGCTGATCAAGCAGTACATGCAGGTTGTCCGCAAGATCAATGCGCTGGAAGCAGGGACCAGCACGCTTTCTGACGACGCCCTGCGCGGCAAGACCGCCGATTTCAAGGCGCGCGTCGCCCATGGCGAGACGCTCGACGCCTTGCTGCCAGAGGCTTTCGCCGTGGTTCGCGAAGCCGGCAAGCGTACGCTGGGCATGCGCCACTTCGACGTTCAGCTGATCGGTGGCATGGTCCTGCACGACGGCAAGATCGCAGAAATGCGTACCGGCGAGGGAAAAACACTGGTAGCAACGCTGGCCTCCTACCTCAATGCGCTCTCCGGCAACGGTGTGCATGTGGTGACGGTCAACGATTACCTGGCCAACCGCGACGCCGAGTGGATGGGGCGTCTGCATCGTTTTCTCGGCCTCAGCGTCGGCGTGAACCTGTCGCAAATGGCCCACGCGGACAAACAGGCGGCCTACGCTGCCGACATCACCTACGGGACCAACAACGAGTTCGGCTTCGATTACCTGCGCGACAACATGGTCTACTCCGGTGCCGAGCGAGTGCAACGCAAGCTCAACTTTGCGATCGTCGACGAGGTCGATTCGATCCTCATCGACGAAGCGCGCACCCCCCTGATCATTTCGGGCCAGGCCGAAGACCATACCGAACTGTACGTGCGCATGAACAAGGTCGCTCCGCTGCTCAAGCGCTGCGAGGTCGAGGATGGTCCGGGGGATTACTGGGTAGACGAGAAAGGCCATCAGATCCTGATGACCGAGGAAGGTCACGAGCATGCCGAAGAGATTCTGGCACAAGCTGGCCTGCTTCCTGACGGCGGCAGTCTCTACGACGCCTCGAACATCCTGATGATTCACCATCTGTACGCTGCCCTGCGCGCCCACAACCTGTTCCTCCGGGATCAGCAGTACGTGGTGCAGAATGGTGAGGTGATCATCGTAGACGAGTTCACCGGTCGTCTGATGTCCGGTCGTCGCTGGTCCGATGGTCTGCACCAGGCGGTCGAGGCCAAGGAGGGTGTCCGGATTCAGAACGAAAATCAGACCCTGGCATCGATCACCTTCCAGAACTACTTCCGCATGTACGGCAAGCTGTCCGGGATGACCGGCACCGCGGATACCGAAGCTTACGAGTTTCAGCAAATCTATGGTCTGGAAACGGTGGTCATCCCGACCAACCAGCCGATGTGCCGGACCGACCACAACGATCAGGTGTTCCGCACCGCCAAGGAGAAACATGCGGCGATCGTCGCCGACATTCGTGGCTGCCGCGAACGCGGCCAGCCGGTATTGGTCGGCACCACCTCGATCGAGAATTCCGAGTTGCTTTCAGCCCTGCTGGACCACGAAAAGCTGCCGCATCAGGTTCTCAACGCCAAGCAGCATGCGCGCGAAGCCGAAATCGTCCGCGAGGCCGGACGGCCGGGGATGATCACCATTGCCACCAACATGGCCGGTCGTGGAACCGACATCGTTCTCGGCGGCAGTATCGAGACGCTGGTCGCCCAGCTCCGCGACGACGAGACGCTGACCAGAGCGGGGCGCGAGGCGCGCATCGGGGTGATCCGCTCCGATTGGCAAAAGCTGCACGATCAGGTCGTCACCGCCGGCGGCCTGCACATCATCGGATCGGAACGTCATGAGTCGCGGCGGATCGACAATCAGTTGCGCGGTCGCTCGGGTCGTCAGGGCGATCCCGGTTCCTCGCGCTTCTATCTCGCCCTTGATGACTCCCTGCTGCGCATTTTTGCCGGCGATCGCCTCAAGGCGATCATGGAGCGACTGAAAATGCCCGAGGGGGAGGCGATCGAGCATCCGCTTGTCTCGCGCTCGCTGGAATCGGCGCAGCGCAAGGTCGAGGCGCGCAACTTTGATATCCGCAAGCAACTTCTCGAATACGACGATGTGGCCAATGATCAGCGCAAGGTCATCTATGCGCAAAGGAACGAGTTGCTGGAGACTGACGATATCTCCGAAACCGTGACGGCGATGCGCGAAGGCGTGTTGCATGATACCTTCCGGCTTTACGTCCCTGCTGAAAGTGTCGAGGAACAATGGGATCTGCACGGGCTCGAAAGAGCACTGGCCGCCGAACTCCAGTTGCAGGTGCCGATTGTCGAGTGGTCAAGGAACGAGCCGAATCTGCGCAGCGATGACATGCTGCAGCGGCTGATCGATATGGCTGCCGCTTCCTATGCGGCCAAGATCGAACTTGTGGGTGCGGAGGCCTTCCATCCGTTCGAGCGCAACGTCATGCTGCAGAGCCTGGATACGCACTGGCGAGAACATCTGGCGGCGCTTGATCACCTGCGCCAGGGCATCCATCTGCGTGGCTATGCACAGAAAAACCCGAAGCAGGAGTACAAGCGCGAAGCTTTCGAGCTGTTCGAGCGCATGCTCGACAACATTCGCGTCGACGTGACGCGTCTCCTGGTCACCGTACAGGTGCGCGCTCAGGATGTCGAGGAAACCATCCCGCATGCCGAAGTGCAGAATGTCCGCTACCACCATGCGGACTATGACGAAGCCTTGAGGCAGGAGGAAGGCAGCGACATGGCGGCAACGCGCGTGCAGAAACCGATGCCGATGCATACGGGTGCCAAGGTAGGCCGCAATGAACCTTGCCCCTGCGGCTCGGGAAAGAAGTACAAATACTGTCATGGCAAGTTGTCGTAGCTCGTAGTTGTCCGGAGTGAATTGTGAACCGAAGTGCCAGGGTGCGAGAATGGTGCCCTGGCAGCTCCCCTGGCCGTGCTGACCGTCTCCGCCCGCGAGGTTGCAATGCCCGTCAATTATCGCACCCCTTCCCCCACGCAACTGTTTCCGGTCGCTGGCGTTCGCCTCGGTGTCGCCGAAGCGGGCATCCGCAAGCCTGACCGGCGCGACCTGACCGTGCTGTCGCTGGCAGAGGGTTCTCGAGTCGCGGGCGTATTTACCGCCAACCGCTTCTGTGCCGCACCGGTACAGGTCTGCCGTCGTCATCTCGAGCTCGGCAGCGACATCCGCGCGCTGGTGATCAATACCGGCGTCGCCAATGCCGGTACCGGTGAGCAGGGCTGGCAGGCGGCGGAGCACACCTGTGCCGCCACCGCTCATTTACTGGGCATCGACGACCGGCAGGTACTGCCCTTCTCGACCGGCGTCATTCTTGAACCCTTGCCGGTCGATCGTCTGGTAGCCGGCCTGCCGCTCTGCATCGCCGATCTCCAGGAGCACCACTGGCACGCCGCAGCGCACGCCATCATGACCACCGACACCGTCGCCAAAGCCGCCTCACGGCGCCTCGATGTCTCCGGCCGGACCGTGACGATCACCGGCATCAGCAAGGGTGCCGGAATGATCCGGCCAAACATGGCAACCATGCTCGGTTTCATCGCCACCGACGCCGGCATCGCCACCCCTCTGTTGCAGCAACTCTTGTGTGCAGCCGCCGATGCCTCATTCAACTGCATCACCGTCGATGGAGACACCTCGACCAATGATTCCTTCCTCCTGATCGCGACGGGCCAGGCCGGCGTCGAGTTTGCCGACGCGGCGGCACCCGGCTACGCGGCGCTGCGCGAGGCAGTGATCGCCGTCGCCATTGAACTGGCGCAGGCAATCATTCGCGACGGCGAAGGTGCCAGCAAGTTCATCAGCATCGCCGTCGAAGGGGGCCGCGACCGAGCAGAATGCAAGCGCGTTGGCTATGCGATCGCGCACTCACCGCTGGTCAAGACCGCTTTCTTCGCTTCGGATCCCAACCTCGGCCGCATCCTGGCTGCGATCGGCTATGCCGAGCTTGATGATCTCGACGTGGAACCAGTCAGCGTCTGGTTGAGCAGCGGCCAAACGGAGATTCTGGTTGCCGAAAGGGGCGGACGAGCGACTTCCTACCGCGAAGCGGACGGCGCCGCCATCATGCAACAGGCCGAGATTGGCATCCGCGTCGCACTGGGCCGCGGCACCGCCAGTGCCACCGTCTATACCTGTGATCTCACCTACGATTACGTGAAGATCAATGCGGACTATCGCAGCTAACGGTCATAGCTATTCCAGACGATACCACTCCCAAGATTTCGACGATAAAGCTATCGCGGAATACATGACAGCAGTGCTCGAGACCAACGAACCGGATCCATGGCTTCTCGCGTTAGTGATATAGCGCGCGCCAAAGGCATGACCCAGGTGGCAAAGGATGCCGGGCCAGGTCGCGAAAGCCTTTACAAAGCACTCGCTCCCGGCGCAACGCCGCGATTTGAAACGGCCATGAAGGTTGCCCGAGCAGTGGGCGTCCAATTCACGGCACAGCCAGCCTGCGCAAGGGCGCGAGCACGGTCCAACCTTATTCCTTAGGCATTTTCCGTGCTGACCAATCTGCCCAATTGTTTGCGAAGCTCACCAACAGTTCTGGTTGATACCTCTAGGTCGCACGATGCAAAGGCAGAAGCAATTTTTGCGGTGAGTTCTCGGAATCGTTGAGTCATTTCTTTGAACTTCGCTTCCCCTTGGTCGGTGAGAACCATCAATCTTGATTTTTTGTGCAACGGGTTGTCGTCCATGGCTACCCAGCCCTCGGCGATCAACTCGTTAGCAAGCTTTTGGATGTATTGGCGTGAAACAGATCGCGCACGGGCTACGTCTGGTACCGTCTGCGGGCCTTCAGTCTTCAGCATCCGCAACAACCCCCAACTCCCTGCGCCCTGTTCAGTCACCAGCCCATACCGCTGCCCAACGGCCCGGAGATCAAAGAACGCTGCCAACACTTCCAGAATCAGGTCTTCTAGAAGACGAACCGTTTCATCGCCTTCACTTCGCACCAATTTGCTCATAGTTCCCCCCGCGTCAAGATGACAACCATGGTTGACATTATCCCCACTTACGCCCATGATGACAACTTTAGTTGTCGTTATTGGAGGTTGCTCATGAGCATCACCGAGTTCCGTCCGCCTCGAATCGCAATGGCGTTTGTGCTGGTCGCCATAGGTTTCCACTGGGTGGTTCCGGAGTGGGGCAGGTTCCATACACATCCTTGGTTTGGCATTTCGCTTGGCATCATCGGCTTCGCGGTCATGATGTGGGGCTGGCGGCTATTCAAGAAACATGATGTCGCCATCTGCCCAAGCTCTGTAACCGCAAGTCTCATTACGCACTCTATCTATCAAGTCTCGCGTAACCCAATGTACCTTGGGCTGACTCTGATGTTGCTCGGTCTTGCGCTCTACATGGGCACTTTGCCTTTCTACTTTGCGGCCATTGCTTACTTCGCAGTCATCAACTGGGGTTTCTGCCCCTATGAGGAAGCGAAGCTTGCCAGTACCTTCGGACAGGAATACTTGAACTATAAAGGCCGTGTTCGCCGATGGCTGTAATGAACACGACGTCTAATTCTGCTTTGCCAAATGGGTAAAACGTCTGAAATACAAACCGTTGGGCCATACGTTCGTAGGAGATCGCCTGCCCGAGTTGGGCTTCACGGTGTGCTCTGCAAACGGCCCGGCCCTCCAGTCATCGGGGGTTTTCATGCATGGGGCACTCTCCTGCGGGTGCAGGAGCAGACGCTCTGGCGGTGAGAGACGACAGGGATCGCCGTGCATCGGGCGAGGGAATGGGAGCCGGCGCTCAGGGGATCGAAGCGTCCTTCCCGCGGCGTGCGGCGCACCGCCCGCCGTTCGAGCGGGCGCAGGACGTCGAGACGGCTTTCTGGCGGCGGGCTGTCCACCCCCACCGCCACCGGCTCCCGGCGGACGAGGATCAATGGCTTGTGCCCCCACCATTTGCCGAGACGGGTCAGTGTCTGCCCATTGTTCGCCTTGCGCTCCTTGTAAGACTCGGCGGACAAGCGCGCAATCGGGCGGACCTTCCCGGAGCCATTGAGGTAAGTCGTTGATTGATTAACCAAAAATGGGAAATCCC
>DIME01000111.1:2897-3732 GCA_002425405.1 Candidatus Accumulibacter vicinus | reverse complement strand
GGGGGCCGGCCGGGGCGGGGGGGGGGGGCCAGGAGCGGGGCAGCGGCTTATTGTGCCAGCACAATAAAACGCTTTCGACTGTCTGACGTGCAGATCGCGTGTCAGAAAGGAGGTGCGGCCACGATGCTGGCCAATTCCATGATCGTCGAGAAGGCGGAGCGTGAGGCCATGGGCGCCGAGCAATACGGGAATCGCTGTTACGAGCTTGACGCGATGAACCCGAATGGCCTACGGGAGCGCGTCGCAGAGCAAATCGAGACTTATCTCGATTTGCCTGCCTGGGAGCGATCCAAGGATGTCGAGCAAGCGGAAGTCGCGAGCATGCAGGAGTTTCACTCGGCATGGAATGCGCGATTGAGGCTGAGGAAAAGTATTTCGGGGCCAGCACATAAATACTCTCCGGGCGCCGGGCAAAGGAGCGAGCCATGACGAAGGTATCCAAGCCGGCAAGCACTCAGAACCGCGAGCCGCCCGCGTTTATGGAGTATGCAGCAAGCATGATAGCGAAACGGGAATATCGCCTGCTGACACTCGCGGAGCGCGGACTGCTGTATTCGATGAGGCTCGAATGCTGGTGCAACCACGACCTGCCGGCTGATCCGGGCGCACTCGCAAAGGTTCTCGGCTTTGCGCGTGCAGAGATCGAAGCCGCCATCCCGAATGTCATGGCGTTCTTCGCCCGCCGTGACAGGGTGATCGTTTGCCCGGAGCTTGATGACTATCGGGTGTACCTTGCGCGAATCCGTGAGGCGCAGTCTCGCGGGGGCAAGGATGGCGCCGATCTGACCAACCAGAAACGGCAACGACCGGCCGCGGGTGACTCGACGGGTGACTC
>DIME01000111.1:0-2582 GCA_002425405.1 Candidatus Accumulibacter vicinus | reverse complement strand
GGTGACTCGACGGGTGACTCGCGGGTCCTTAGTCAAGTCAAGATCAATACAACAAAGTCAAAAGCAGTCTCTAGGAAAGGGGATTTTCCCCCCGTCAGTGAGATGTATAAAGAATGGATGGGCGACGCCGCTGACGATGGCGACGCCGACGAGTACCGTCGAATGGCGGACGGCGAATGAGAGACGCCTGTCCCGACGCCGACGCCGCCTGGCAACGATGGCGCGTGATCTTCCCCAACCGGGATCTGGCCCGAGTGCGCTGGCGACTGGTGGAACGAATCATGCGCCGCTTTGTTTCCCGCGCATTCCGCTGCTGCCTTGCTGGAGTCGGCTATTCGCGAAGCAGTAGCCGCTGATCGAGCCGCCGTCGACGGCCTAACTGAGATCTTGAAGGCTGGAGGGATGGTCGGCATTCGGGCGACTTTCGCGCCAAGTACCGGAATGGCGTGTTTGAGCATCGAGGTTGCCGAGCCGTCTGCATTGCGAAATGCAATCCCGCGATATAAAATTTGCTTCAAATGCAAGGCTGGCGCGATGCTGGCCAAGCGTTAGGAGGAAATCCTCCAGCACGATGGGAGAAGCGGCTTGCTGGCCGGCGCGATGCCGGCCAACAGAAACCTTTGACGGTCGTGGACCACTGGCGTGTTGCTTTTTTCGGTCGGCCGCGATGGCTTGCATGCGGGAAAGCGCACCCACAGTGCCACCCCACTGTTTTGCAAAGGACACCCCCACATAATGGACGAACAATCCCAAGTCGCCACAGTTTTGGACAAGATCAGCGACGCCGTCGCTGACTACAGCAAGCGAATCGACCGCCTGGAAACCAAGCTTGCCAGACCGGGAGCATTTTCCAGCGAGACCTCTGCCGGCGCTACCGGAACCGTCAAGCTGCTGAAAACCCGATCAGGCATGGAATTGCCTGTCTTGGAGCGCGAACAAAAGTTTGCCGAATTCCGCGGCGTGTTCGGCGGCGTCGAGCGGCACGCGGACGACTTCAGCCTGGGCGAATACTGTCGAAACGCCATTCTTGGAGCGCGGGAAGCGAAAGCCGCGTCAGGCCCGGCATTGGTGCCGACCGCCCTTAGTTCGACGGTCATTGACCGTGTTCGTGCTCTGACAAGTGTTGTTCAAGCCGGTGCCCGAACGATCATCATTGACGGCCCGACGAATCTGGCCCGGTTGACCCAAGATCCGGTTGTGTATCAGCACACCGAAGGCGCCGTCGACATCGTTGAGTCCGACATCCTGGCTACCGCCGTTAGTCTGAACCCGAAGGTGTTGGCGGTTCTGATACCGCTGACCGTCGAGCTGGTGAGCGATAGCCCCAACCTCGATCAAGTGTTGCAAACCACCCTGGCCGGAGCGTTCTCCGCCAAGTTGGACGCGCTTTGTATTGCTGCGATTTTGGGCGATACGAATGTTCCGAAATCGGCGGTGGCACACGATCCGGCCCTTTGGGCCAAGGTGCTTGAGGCGGTCGGAGCTGCCCTGGCCCTCAACCAAAACCTGCCGACCGCGTTCATCGGCACGCTGGCGAACTTCATCGCCAGAGCATCGCAACTGGCATCGACGGCAGGCTCATGGCTGGGCAAACCTCCTGCGCTGTCGGGAATGCTGGAGCTGTTCACCAGTACGATGAGTGCGGATCAGGCGTTGTTCGGCGAATTCGATCGCGGCTTCGCAGTCGCCGTTCGCGATGAACTGCGGCTTGAGGTCGTGCGCCATGCCAAGCCGACCAGCGGCAGTCACTTGCTGGTGGCGCACATGCGAGCGGATGGCGTTGTCTTGCAGCCTGGCCGCCTCTTCTGGCAGAAGAAGGTGCCGTAAGCCTCACGAGGGCACAACGAACCGGCTGAAAGGCCGGTTTTTTCTTGCCGGAAGCTGGCAACACGACATGACATCAGGCTTGCCGCGAGCAACTTGCCATGCTACGCCCTGGCGCAACGCTGCAAGCCTGGCGTGGCATCTGGCCGGGGGGGTTGAAATCTCAAACGGCTTGACCCCGGCCACCGAGGGTGCAGCTTCGCGAAAACGCTAACCCACTTTTTCAAGCTTTTTTTGTGTGCGCGCGCGCGCGAACGTCGGGCTGGGAAGATGCTGGCGGAGATGCCGAAGGCGGGCGGGGCGCGCGTCAATGGCGGAAACGCCGGCGGTCCCATCGTGGTACCGCCGGCGAACGACGCCCCAACCCTCTCCGACCTCGGCATCACGAAAAACGATTCCTCCCGCTGGCAGAAGCTCGCGGCCATCGATGACGAGAAGTTCGAGGCGGCGGTTGCTGCGGCGAAGGACCTTGCCGGGGAAGTGACGACGGCGGCGAGTCGAGCGCCAGAGAAATCGCGCTGCACAATGCCGAAGGCAACCACAAGCACGGAATGCACCAGTCCATGCATTTCAAGGCGTTCGTCGGGCACCAGTCACTGCTGGCTCGGAAAGTGCAGACGCTGCACCGCGCAATGCCGACAGCAAGCAGTCACGGCGGCGCTCTAGGGGCGTTTCGGTGGCGCAGTGGGGATGGTATTGCCGCGCGGCAGATCGTTCGCTGTGGCGCGATTCTGCGAGCCGTAGGGGGATTGCTGATG
>DIME01000192.1 GCA_002425405.1 Candidatus Accumulibacter vicinus | reverse complement strand
TTGCAAAGTCATGACCGTTAGCAACTCGCGAATCTCCACTCGCGGCAGAGGGGGGTAACGGTCATGGCCGTTAGGCAAGCGGTGCCTCAAGCAGTTTCAGGATCGCGATCGAGATGTTGTCGCCGTCCCCGCTGCCAAGCGCCCGTGCCCGGCCGATCAGCAACTCGGAGGCTTCGCGCGCCGAGGTCGAGCCATTGATTACCCACCCCAGTTCCTGATCGCTGAAATAGGCCCATAGACCATCCGAGCAGAGCAGAAAGGTGTCCCCTGCCTGCAGGCCATCAGCTTCGCCAAAAGCGATCTGGGGGGCTTCGGCTCCCCCCAGCGAGGTCAACAGAATGTTCCGGTTGGGATGCACGAGGGCTTGCTCGGGCGTGATTCTGCCCTGCACCACCAGTTGCCCGACATAGGAATGATCGGTACTGCGAAAGACCAGACTTTCGCCCCGAAAATGGTAAATGCGGCTGTCACCGCAATGCGCCCAACTCGCCCTGCCCGGCTGCAAAAGCAGCATCACGACGGTGCTGTGCGGATCCTTCTCGTTGATGAAACGCGAAGTCTTGATCAGCATATGCGCTTCATTGATGCTTGATTCCAGCAGCCCGCGTGCCGATTCGCTGCGTGCGGAAAAGCCTTCCAGATTGTTGCGAGCGGTATGGATCACCTGCCGGGCAGCGATCACCCCCCCGGCATGGCCGCCCATGCCGTCCGCCACCACCGCCAGCGTCACGCCCCCGCCTCTGGGATGCGGCAGGATCGCCGCGCGGTCCTGCTGTTCGCGGCGATCTCCCTGATGCTGGGCAACGCAGGCGTCAATCGTAAGCGGCATCGCGTAAACCTCCCGGTGATCGCTGCATGGCCTTCGGTCCTTCTCCTCATGAAAGCATCTTCTGGCCTTGCGGCCGCTCCTGGCCACTGGAGCTGGCAGAACAGCGGCAAATTCTATCGCTTTCAGTGTTTCATGGGTTGGCCATCAGCGCGCCCCTGGTACCAGAAATCGCCTTCTGCATCGATCTTCGCGAGATCGCCGGTCAGGACCCAGCCATCAGCGATGAACTTCCTGGTCGTCGCTTCGGGGCTTTGCCAGTACCCGAGCATGATCGCCGGATCGTCTTCCGCGTTGCACTGCCGATGCACGGCGAGCTCGCCCACTTCGCCCGGTGGCAGGACCTGGCCCTGGCGATCGATGACCGCCAGCCGATGCCCAGGGTAGGGGCGGCCCATCGCACCCGGTTTCGCTGGCCAGCGCGAAACGCAATTGCCCAGCACGTGGCCGATCTCGGTCTGCCGGAAGGTTTCGTTGATCGTCACCCCGAGCTTCTCCCTGGCCCAGTGAGAAACCGCGGCCGCAACCGGTCCGCCAGCGCTGACCAGCGTGCGCAGGTCGAGATCGTAGATCGCCCTCGGGTCGGGGACCGCTTCCATCATCCTCTGCAGGGTGCCGGGAGAGTGCAGGCTGTTGCGCACGCCGTACTTCTCGATCAGGGCAAACGCCCTGGCGGCGTCGAAACGTCCCCGGTAAGCAAGCAGCGGCCTCCCGAAGTGCCAGGTCGGCAACAAACCATCGCACAGGCCCGCAGTGCTCGCCCAGTCGGCAGGCGACCAGAACAGGTCACGCGGCTGCGGAAAGAAGTCATGCGAGCAGACATGGCCGCTGAGCCTGCCGAGCAGCGTGCGATGCGCCAGCAGCACCCCCTTCGGTCTGGTCGTGCTGCCGCTGCCGTAGAGGATCATCGCCGGATCATTGGCGGCGGTCGCTGCCGGCGTGTAGCGTGGCGAAGCATGTTCGAGCACTTCCTCCCAGCGCCTGAGATCCTTGCCGGCCGCCGCGCCGACGCCGAGCAGATGCTGCAGTTGCGGCAGCTTGTCGCGCAGTTGCCGCAGCGTCGGCAAGATCGTCGCATCGACGATGGCCAGGTGCGCGCCCGCATCGCCGAGCCGGTATGCAAGCGCATCTGGCGTGCAGAGCGGCGACAGGGGGACGGCCAGCGCGCCCATCTGATAGATCGCGACATGCGCAATCGCCGCCTCCGGACACTGCGGCAGGATCAGCGCCACCCGGTCGCCAGGCAGCGTGCCGAGAGCCGCCAGCACGTTGGAAAGGCGGTTGGCCTGGCGCTGAATGTCCCAGAAGGTATGCGCCGAAGAGAAACCGCTTTCGTCCTCGTAGTACAGCGCGAAGCGGCTGCGGTCCTCGGCCCAGCGGCCGCAGACGTCGACGCCGATGTTGAAGCGCTCGGGAAGCTGCCAGCGAAAACTCCTGCACAAGGCATCGTAACTGCTGGCCTGACTGTCGATGAACATCGCTCTCCTGTCCGGGTCCGGTCTGTACGCTTCAGGAAGCGGCGCGCAAACGCTCGTCGATCAGTTCGATCCAGTGCCGCACCGGCAACGTGCTGCCGCTTTGCAGATGCATCTGGCAGCCGACATTGGCCGTCGCCAGCAGATCCGGCGAACCGGCATGGAGGGCCGCCAGCTTGTGGTCTCGCAACTGCCTGGCGAGAACCGGCTGGGTAAGCGAATAGGTGCCCGCCGAACCGCAGCACAGGTGCGCATCGGCGACTGGTGAAAGCGGGTAGCCGGCGGCAGTCAACAGCGCTTCGACGACCCCGCGAATCTTCTGCGCATGCTGCAGGGTGCAGGGCGAGTGAAAGGCCACCCGCTCGCCGACACCGGCCCTGGCTGCGCGCAGCAACTCGAGCAGGCGAGGCTGCTCGGCAGCCAGCACCTCGGAGGCATCACGCGTCATCGCCGCAATCCTCGCCGCCTTGTCGGCGTAGGCCGGGTCGTGTTTGAGCAGTGCAGCGTATTCGCGCACATGCCCGCCACAACCCGAGGCGGTCATCACGAAACCCTCGACGCGCCCACTCTCGAGTTCTGGCCACCAGGCATCGATGACACGCCGCATGTCGTCGAGGGCTTGTTCCCGGGCATCGAGGTGGTAGCGCAAGGCACCGCAACAGGCGGCACCGGCCACCTCGACCAATTCGATGCCGAGCCGGTCGAGAACGCGTGCGGTCGCCGCATTGGTATTGGGCGCCAGTGTCGGCTGCACGCAACCGGCCAGCGCAACCATCCGGCGCGGGTGTGCAGCCGGCTGCGGCCCTCCGCCGATGCGGGCGCCCGCAGGCCTCGGCACCTTGTCGGCGAGCACGCCTGGCAGCAGCGGCCGCAGCAGTTGGCCGAGGCGAACCGCCGGCTTGAACATCCAGCGGCGCGGCAGCGCTTCGCGCAGTAGCAAACGCGTCGCTCGTGCAGCCAGCGAACGTGGCACGCGCTGCTCCATGACGGCGCGTCCGATCTCGTACAGGCGGTGGTAGTTGACCCCCGATGGGCAGGTGCTCTCGCAGGCCCGGCAGGTCAGACAGCGATCGAGGTGGAGCTGCGTCCTTGCGGTCACCGGCTGCCCTTCGAGCATCTCCTTGATCAGATAGATGCGGCCGCGTGGCCCGTCGAGCTCGTCTCCGAGCAACTGGAAAGTGGGACAGGTGGCGTTGCAGAAGCCGCAGTGTACGCAGCTACGCAGAATCGCGTCCGCCTCACGCCCGGCCGGCGTGTCCTTGATGAAATCGGCCAGATGGGTTTGCATGCTGGGCGAACTTTCAGAAATCCGGGTACATTCGACCGGGGTTGAAGACCCCTTGCGGGTCAAAGGCGTGCTTGAGATTGCGGTGAATTTGTGCCAGCGGCGCGGGCAAGGGCTGGAAAACACCCACTGCGGCCTTCAAGGCGTCATCACCCCGGAACAGGGTTGCGTGCCCACCGGCTTTTGCCGCGGCCGAACGTAGCGCACGCGCGTCGCCGGCGCGCAGCCAGCGTTGCGCGCCGCCCCATTCGATCAGCGTCGCTCCGAACCCCTGCGGCGGCGCCACCGACGGGAGCGAGAGACGCCACAGCGGCGCGTCGCCGGCGAAAAAGGCGTGTGTCTGCTCGCGCAGCGATCGCCAATAGGCTTCTGCCTCGGCGGCATCCACCCCCTCGCCGGCGAGCAGACGCTCTGCGGCAGCGACCGCCGCGGCGGCACCCGACAGGCGCAGCATCAGTATCCCGTCGTGCCAGGCCGACGCCGAAATCGGCAAGGGTCGCCCACCCCACTGATTGAGTTTCTGCAGCGCAGTCCCCTCGTCGATCGCAAATCGCAGGCTCTTCTCGGCCAGCGGCAGCGGCAGCACCTTCAACGACACCTCGAGCAGCACGCCGAGCGTTCCCAGACTGCCGGCCAGCAGCCGCGAGACATCGTAACCGGCGACGTTCTTCATCACCTGGCCGCCGAAGGAGAGCACCTCGCCCAGGCCATTCAACAGTTTGGCGCCGAGAACGAAATCGCGGACGGCACCGACCGCCTGCCGGCGCGGACCCGACAGGCCGCTGGCGAGCATGCCGCCGACGGTCGCCGTCGGCGCGAAATGCGGTGGTTCGAAAGCCAGCCATTGTCCCTTTTCAGCCAGCGTCGCGTTCAATTCGACGAGCGGCGTGCCGGCACGCGCGCTGATCACCAGTTCGGTCGGTTCGTAAGCGACGATCCCTCGATAGGCCCCGACGTCGAGCCGCTCGCCTTGTTCCCGTCCACCGTAAAAAGTCTTGCTGCCGCCACCGCGAATCGCCAGCTTGCCGCCACGGCCGGCAGCATCGTTGATGCGCGCCGTCCAGTTGTCGATCAGGGAATCCATCACCGCCTCGGAGCGTTCATCGGGTTCGTCGGATTCTGCTCGCCGCCGACGCGCGCCAGCGTGTATTCACGGCAGCGCGCCAGCGTCGGCACGCCCTTGCCGGGATTGAGCAGGCCATGCTCGTCGAAAGCCGCCTTGAGGCGATGGAAAGCGCCGATCTCGGCGAGTGTGAACTGCTCGGCCATGAGATCGATTTTCTCGATGCCCACCCCATGTTCACCGGTGATGGTGCCACCGAAATGTATCGACAGTTCGAGGATCTCGGCACCAAAGGCTGTCGCCCGCTCGAGTTCTCCCGGCTGGTTGGCGTCGTACATGATCAGCGGGTGCAGATTGCCGTCGCCGGCGTGAAAGACGTTGGCACAACGCAGGGCGTACTTCCCGGAAAGAGTGGCGATCGCTTCGAGCATATCGGCCAGATGCTTCCTCGGAATCGTGCCATCCATGCACAGATAGTCGGGAGTCAGGCGACCGACCGCCGGAAACGCCGCCTTGCGACCGGCCCAGAACCGGAGCCGCTCGGCTTCATTCTGCGAGACGCGAATCCCGGCAGCACCGCTCTTTTCGAGCACCGTCGTCATCCGCCCGATTTCCTCGGCGACTTCTTCGGGCGTGCCGTCCGACTCGCAGAGCAGAAGCGCTTCGGCATCCATGTCATAACCAGCATTGGCGTAAGGTTCGACAGCAAGAATGGCTCTTCTGTCCATCATTTCGAGGCCGGCCGGAATGATGCCGGCGGCAATGATGCTGGCGACTGCGTCGCCGGCCCGCCGCACATCGGCGAACGAGGCGACCACCACCTGTGCCAGTTCAGGCTTGGGGGTCAGCTTGACGGTGACCTCGGTGATCAGCGCCAGCAGACCTTCCGAACCGTTGATCAGCGCCAGCAGGTCGTAACCGGGTGCGTCGAGGGCGGCGTTGCCGAACTCGACGATTTCGCCTTCAATGCTCAGGCCGCGCACGCGCAGCACATTATGGACGGTCAGTCCATATTTCAGACAATGCACGCCACCCGAGTTCTCGGCGACATTGCCACCGATCGTGCAGGCAATCTGCGACGAGGGGTCGGGGGCATAATAGAGACCGTAGGGCGCCGCTGCCTCGGACACCGCCAGATTGCGCACCCCGGGCTGGACCACTGCAGTCCGCGACACGGGGTCGACGCGGATGATCTTCTTGAGCTTGGCGAGCGCGACCAGCACGCCGTCCGGATGCGGCGTGGCGCCGCCCGACAGACCGGTGGCGGCGCCACGCGCCACCACCGGCGCGCGCAGCTCATGACAGATCCGGAGAATCGCCTGCACCTGCACTTCGTCCTCCGGCAAAGCAACCAGCAACGGCAACTGCCGAAAGGCGGTGAGGCCATCACAGTCATACGGCCGCAGGTCTTCTTCTTCGAACAGCAGCGCCTGCGCCGGCAGTACCTCGCGCAGGCGCCGGATCAGCAGCGACCGGTCAACGGTGAACGGTCGCTCGGCGGTCGTCGGCATGCTCATGCTGCCTCCTGGGATCATTGATGACAATAGCTACGGTACTTACCCCTTGCGGTGGTGTATCGCGCCAAGCACGCTGCAGATCGCGGCGCAGGCCAGGGTGATCGCCAGGACCAACTCGCCGGTGGCCTGTTCGGGGCCGACGATCGAAGACCAGACGGCGGCAGCCAGGCCACCTGCCAGCAAGCCGAAAACGCCGCCGATGAATACCCCTCGCTTGATTGCGCCACGCCGACCATCTTCGCCACAGCAATACGGGCAATAGGACAAACCGGCAGGCACCAGGCGTTCGCAACTGGGGCAGAGAATCCTTTCCTCGCCGACTTCGGCCGGCGCTTGCTCTGCCAGGCTCCTGGGGTTTTCTGCGGGCGCCATCAGATCCTCCGTGCCAGTCCGGCCGCCATGCCGGTGTAATTGGATGGCGTCAGTTCGAGCAGGTCGGCCCTCGCCTTCGCCGGTATTTCCAGGGACTCGACGAAGCGCCGCATGTCCTCGCGCGAAACCCGCTTGCCGCGGGTCAGCTCCTTCAGCTTCTCGTAGGGATTGGCAATACCATAACGGCGCATCACTGTCTGCACTGGCTCGGCCAACAGTTCCCAGTTGGCATCGAGGTCGGCATGCAGACAAGCCGGATCGGCTTCGAGCTTGTTCAAGCCGCGTAACAGCGAGTCGTAGGCGAGCAGCGTATAGCCAAGCGCGACCCCCATATTGCGCAGCACCGTCGAATCGGTCAGGTCGCGTTGCCAGCGTGAGACCGGCAATTTCTCGGCAAGATGGCGCAAGACGGCGTTCGCCAGACCAAGATTGCCCTCGGAGTTTTCAAAGTCGATTGGATTCACCTTGTGCGGCATGGTCGAAGAACCGATCTCGCCATCCTTGAGTTTCTGCTTGAAGAAGCCCAGCGAGATGTAGCCCCAGACATCCCGGTTCAGGTCGATGAGGATCAGGTTAGCACGCGCAAAGGCATCGAACAACTCCGCCAGCGCGTCGTGTGGCTCGATCTGAATCGTGTAAGGGTTGAATTCCAGCCCCAGTGATTCAACGAAGGTTCTCGCAAAGTTCTCCCAGTCAAAGTCCGGGTAAGCCGCAAGATGTGCATTGTAGTTGCCGACCGCCCCATTGATCTTGCCGAGCAATTGCACCCTGGCGATCGCCGAGCGGGCACGGCCAAGGCGATAGGCCGCATTTGCCATTTCCTTGCCGAGCGTCGTCGGCGTTGCCGGCTGGCCATGCGTACGCGACATCATCGGCAAGTCGGCCAACTCATGGGCGAGTTCCCTGAGACGGGTGATCGCCCTGTCAAGCACTGGCAGGAGGGTTTCGTCGCGCGCCGACCGCAGCATCAGGGCGTGCGCAAGATTGTTGATATCCTCGGAGGTACACGCAAAGTGAATGAACTCTGCAACGCGCATGACTTCAGTGTTGTTCGCCAGACGTTTCCGGATCCAGTACTCGAGTGCCTTGACATCGTGATTGGTCACCGCCTCGATCTCTTTCACCTCGCCAGCCTGCTGCGGACCGAAATCGGCCAGCAACGAATCCAACTCGACGAGCGTTCCTTCGGAGAAAGCAGGAATCTCGGCAAAATGCGGCTCGGCGGCCAACGCCTTGAGCCATTCCAGTTCAACCTGCAAGCGGCGCCGAATCAGTCCGTATTCGGAAAACTGCGGTCGCAGTGCATCAAGCCTGCCCGCATAGCGACCGTCCAGCGGGGAAAGAGAAGTCAGGGAAAATACAGGCATGCAGATTCTCCTCAAGGCGTACACGGATGGACTGCTATTCTACCTGTCGGTGAGATATGCCCGTAAACGGGATGCAGGCACGATGCTATAATCTTGTGCAGACAATCACCATCGGGAAGCCAATGAAGCTTATCGGATCACTGACCAGTCCCTACGTCCGTAAAACGCGCGTCGTGCTGGCCGAGAAGAAGATCGACTATGATTTCGAACTCGACTCTCCTTGGACACCGGAAAATCAGGTCGCCCACGTCAATCCGCTCGGCAAGATCCCGATCCTCATCCTCGACGACAATACCGTTCTGTTCGATTCACGAGTGATCGTCGAATACCTGGACAATGTTGCGCCAAACAACAAGTTGATGCCGGGGCAGAATCGCGAACGGACTGAAGTCAAACGCTGGGAAGCCTTGGCGGACGGCGTGTGCGATGCGGCCGCACTGGTTTTTCTCGAAAAGAAGCGGCCTGGCGCGCAGCAGAGCGGCGAATGGATGGCCCGCCAGGAAGACAAGATCATCCGCAGCCTGGAGTTCATGTCAGGCGAACTGGCCGACAATACCTGGTGCATGGGAACCCATTTTTCGCTTGCTGACGTGGCTGTCGGATGCGCGCTCGGCTACCTGGCATTCCGCTTTCCCGACATCGACTGGCAGGAAAAGCATCCCAACCTCGCTCGTCTTTACGAGAAGTTGATGCGGCGGCGTGCTTTCCTGGACACCGTCCCGCAAATCTGATCGGCTGCTCATCAGCCGGGTTTGCCGCCAGGGGTGGCTGGTGGCGTCATCTGTTTGGTGTCGACTCCCTGCGCACCGACTTCGACCGCGTCACCCTTGCCGTCCTCCTGCAACAGCGACTCTTCCGATCTTTTGTTCAGGACGACGATGCTGATCCGGCGATTGATCGAACTGAGCGGGTCGTTCTTGTCGAACAATACGGTGGACGCGAGTCCAACAACGCGCAACACCTTGTGTTCATCCATGCCGCCGAGAATCATCTCGCGTCGGGACGCGTTCGCACGATTCGCCGAAAGCTCCCAGTTCGAGAAACCCTTTTCACCACCGCCAAACTGCGCTGCGTCGGTGTGACCCGACAGACTCAGCTTGTTTGGTACGGCATTCAGCGCCTTGCCGATCTCGCGCAGAATCACCCGCGTATAGGGTTTCAGCTCGGCACTGCTGGTATCGAACATCGGGCGATTCTGCTCATCGACAATCTGAATTCGCAAACCTTCACTGGTAATGTCGATCAGCAGCTGACTCTTGAACTGTTGGAGTGCCGGATTGCTCTCGATCAGTTTCTCGATACTCTGTTTGAGTTCGCTGAGCATCACCTTTTCGCGCTCTTCGAACTCCTTGCGCGCCAGTTCAGCATTGGTTTCCTTGAGGTTCACCGCTTTGCTCTTGGCCTCCACGTCGCCCCCCTTGACCTGCCCGGCGGTGCGCGACAAATCCTTGCCGCCGCCCTTGAGCACACTCGAACTGTCACCCGTCCCCGAACCACCTGTCGAAGCGATCTTCAGCGGGTTCTGAAAATAATCGGCGATCCCTTTCAAATCACCACTGGAAGTCGACCCCAACAGCCACATCAACAGGAAAAAGGCCATCATCGCCGTCACGAAATCGGCATAGGCGATCTTCCACGCACCACCGTGGTGACCCGCCGCGAATTTCTTGACGCGCTTGATGACTATCGGTCGTACATCGTCGTTCACTCAGTTCCTCCGGACGACTGCAACAACATGGCTTACTTGCCCTTGCGGCTCTTGAGCTCTTCCTCGAGTTCGCTGAAAGTCGGACGAACCCCGGCCACCAGCGTCTTGCGCCCGAACTCGACGGCCACTTGCGGCGCATAACCGGACATCGATGCCAGTAGGACGACCTTGATCACCTGATAAATCTTCGCACCGTCCTGCGCCTTCTGCTCAAGCAGGCTGGCCACCGGCGAAACGAAACCGTAGGCAATGAGAATGCCGAGGAAGGTGCCAACCAGCGCTCCGCCGATCATCTTGCCGAGCACGGCCGGTGGCTCACCCACCGACCCCATGACGTTGACCACGCCCATCACCGCCACGACGATACCAAAAGCCGGCACCGCGTCAGCGACCTTGGAGACCACATGCCCCGGTGTCTCGGCCTCGTGGTGGTGCGTCTCGATTTCAATATCCATCAGATTTTCGATCTCGATGGCATTGAGGTTGCCGCCAACCATCATCCGCAAGTAATCGGTGATGAATTCCATCACATGATGGTCACTGGCAAGCGACGGATACTTGCTGAATATCGGGCTGTTTTGCGGATTCTCGACATCGCTTTCGATCGACATCAGGCCTTCTTTGCGCACCTTGGCCAGCACCTCGAAGAGCATCGCCAGCAGGTCAACGTAGAGCACCTTGGTAAACTTCGAGCCCTTGAAGATCCCCGGCAATGCACCCATCGTCGTCTTGATGATCTTGATATCATTGGATGCGACAAAGCCACCGATCGTCAAACCAACGATCGCGACATATTCAAGCGGTACCCACAGGGCAGCCAGGCTGCCGTGAACCGAATAGGTTCCCAGTGCTGCCGCCAGAATGATCACATACCCAACAATCAGAAACATCCGCCCTCCCTTATCGTCCTTCTCGTTATTGCACGTTCTGCGAACGTCGCTGCTCCAGGCCCGTCATTGTCCCGCATTCTAGCCAGATTGCGAACTACGGACAGCAGCCATTTTCCAGGGCGCCGCTGCCTCATCTTCGGCGCGTGGCTGGCAGTTCGTCTCCCACGCGCACGCATTCCTTCCCGGTACAAATCATATAAACTTGCCGAATGATCAAACCTTCGCCGAGGGGTCCCACCAATGAAATTCTGCAGTCAGTGCGGCCAAGCGGTCAGCCTGATCATTCCCGAGGGCGATAACCTGCCACGCCACGTCTGCCAGCACTGCGGGACGATTCACTACCTCAACCCCAAGCTTGTCGTCGGCTGTATTGCCGAATGGCACGACCAAATCCTGCTCTGCCGACGTTCGATTGCCCCGCGCTATGGCTTATGGACCCTGCCTGCCGGGTTCATGGAAAACGGAGAGACGACGACCCAGGCAGCCATCCGTGAAACGCTGGAGGAAGCCTGTGCCCGGGTCGATATCAGACAACTCTTTTCGCTGGTCAATGTGCCGCATATCAACCAGGTACACCTGTTCTACCGTGCCCGACTGCTCGATACCGGTTTCTCCGCCGGGCTGGAAACCCTCGAAACAACACTCTTCTCGGAAGTGGCCATTCCCTGGCAGGATCTTGCCTTCCAGAGCGTTACCCTATGCCTGAAAGCCTACTTTTCCGATCGCAGCGCAGGTCGGTTCGTGTTCCATGAAGAAACACTGCAGCCCCGCCAGGCATTGCACAGGGTTAGCGATCATCCGCAAGGGTGAATTCAATCGGTAGCAATACGCGGAAATCCTTGCCCCTGAGACTTTCTGGCAAGGTCGTGGTGGCCGAGGCCTGTTCGATCATCGACAGCGCCTGCTCATCGAGTGCGGCGTGCCCACTTGACTGAACCAGAGAGAGTCGCGGGCCTGGCTGCCAGGCGCTCAGGTTCACCGCGACCTCGACCCGACCTGCCCAGCCACGCTCCCGTGCCATCGGCGGGTATCGCTTGAACCGGCGTGCAGCGATCGCCAGCGCGACACGATACTGGCGCAGGTCGTCGGCACTGACTCCTTCACTCGGTACATTGGCGGGACCAGCGGGCGATGCTCCCTCCTCTGACACTGACGGCGACGAGTGCTCAGCTTTGCCATGCGCCGGGAACGCCCGCGCTGTCGAGTCGGCCGGGCGCCCCCCCGTTTGCACAGGCCTCGACTGCGACGCCGTTCTCAGGCGCGCTGACGAATGGCCGGAGGCAGGCAACGGTACGGCAACATCCGCTGGCAGCGCCTGATTCGGCATCTTGAGCACCGCCAGGATCGGCTTCGTAGGCACGGCAAAGCGCACCGGCAAAACTTCGACGACCATGGTCAACAGGCCCACATGTGCTAAAGCGGACGCCACCAAGGCAGACCACAAGCGAGAATGGGCCGATTCGAGCATCGACCTGCTCTGACCCTCCCACTCTACCTGGTCGCTGCCGTTCCCGTTCCGACGGCAGCCACGGGCAACCGCAGAACCGATTCTTTCCCGGCCATCCATTCGCCCACCAACCGCCACTGCTGCCCATCGTCCTCGAGCGTAATGTGCCAGCGACCGGCAAATGGCTTGACGGTTCCGGTATAGACCGCCCCACCCCCGGCAGAACGCAGGACCACCTGCTGATCAAAACCCTGGCGCGTCGGGTGAGCGATGTACAGCTTCAGCGTTTCCGGCAGGCGGACCCCGTCCTTGCCGCGTAGCAGCGCACGCACCCGATCCCCCTCGGTCCCCATGAGCAGCTCGGCCTCGATTCCCAGCTCGACAGCCCGATGGTCGCGTGCAGAGCGCTGATTGACCGTCAGGCCCTGCTTATAGTAGTCGTCTTCCACCAGACCATCACTGCTGACGACGGCCAGATAGGCGGTGAAAATACCTGCGACGATGACGATCAGAGGACCCAGCATCAACAGCCACGGCCACGGCTCGCGATACCATATGGGGTTGTTCATGGCAGGAAGAAACTCGTCTTCTCGCGCACGGCGATTTTTTCGTGCTGGTCGGCCCGGACTTCAAAGAAGATCGGGTTTGAACCCTTCTTGCCCGCCTCCGGCCCAACACGTGCAGACAGTGCCACCGTCTTCGATGAAGCTGACGGGAGTTCGACGCTGCGTTCGCCAACAATATCGATACCATCAATACCGCTGACGCTGATCGAATAGCGATGTGGCGCTTCGTCGGTATTCGAAATGTGTAACCTGAACACGTTCTCGATGCGTCCATCGTCCGCCTCGCGTGACAACGTCGAACGGTCGCGCAGGACATCCACTTTCAAGGGCACCCGGTGGGCAAGACTCCACGCTGCTGCCAGAATGATCGCCAGCAGGATGCTCGAGTACAGCAGCGTTCGCGGCCGCAGCAGGTGGGAAAACATCTCGCCGACTGTATAGTGCTTGGCCAAGGCATTCTCGGTCGAGTAGCGGATCAGGCCGCGCGGGGAACCCACCTTGTCCATCACCTGATCGCAAGCATCGATGCAGGCCGCACAGGCAATACATTCGAGCTGCAGACCTTGGCGGATATCAATACCGGTTGGACAAACCTGCACACAGATGCTGCAGTCTACGCAGTCGCCGAGCGGCTTCGCTGTGGAGGCTGCGGCACCTTTCCGACGCCCTCCCCGTGGCTCGCCTCGTTCGGGGTCATAGCTGATGATCAGGGTATCCGGGTCGAACATCACCCCCTGGAAGCGCGCATACGGACACATGTATTTGCAGACCTGCTCGCGCAGGAAACCGGCCATCAGATAGAGGAAGGCCATGTAGAAAAATATCCAGAAAGCCTCCCATGGCCCCAGTTCGAACGTTGCGATTTCGTTGAGCAATTCCTTGATCGGCGTGAAATAGCCGACGAAGGTGATTCCTGTCCATAGGGCGACCAGCAGCCACAGCGAATGTTTGATGAACTTGAGACGAAACTTGCGCGCAGACATCGGCTGTGCGTCGAGCTTCATCCGTGCCGGGCGTTCGCCCTCGATCTTGCGTTCGATCCACATCAGGATTTCGGTGTAGACCGTCTGCGGACAGGCATAACCACAGAACAGACGCCCCCCCACGGCAGTCACCAGGAACAACCCGTACGCAGAAATCACCAGCAGTATGGCCAGGTAGATCACATCCTGCGGCCAGAAAACCATGCCAAAAATGTAAAACTTGCGTTCGGTGATGTGGAAGAGCACCGCCTGCCGATCACCCCATTCGATCCAGCATAGCCCATAGAACAAGGCCTGTGTCACGCAGACCATCACCCAACGCCAGCTGTTGAAAAACCCTGTGACGCTTCGTGCATAAACGGTATGGTGTTTCTCATACAAACCATCGACTTGGATGGGAATTGCCTTGGCCTTGCCGCTGGCCATCTGGTTCATGATCTCAGCTCCGATCTATTTCAGAATTACATCAAACTCTGATATTACCTCTTTGGCGAGAGCATGGGTTTGACTTGAATCAGGGGGAGCGCATTGCAGGTTCTGCAGCAAAGCACGGCACAGCGCAAACAAGAAAAAGGAGCGGAGCAGCCCGAGCCGCTCCGTTGATCCAACCTCGACTATTTGTTGCCGGCGCTCAGACTCAACACGTAGGCGGCAAGGACGTGCACCTTTTCTTCGCCGAGGAAATCCTTCCAGGCCGGCATCTGGTTGGTGCGACCCTTGGTAATGGTCTCGATAATCGACGCTTCGGTGCTACCGTAGAGCCAGATCTTGTCGCTCAGGTTCGGAGCACCCAGGGCCTGCATGCCCTTCGCATCCGGACCATGACAGCCCGAACATCCGACGCTGTTGAAAGCCTCCTGCCCCTTGGCGACGCGTAGCGAATCTGCCGGCAAACCCGACAGGGATCGCACGTAATTGGCAAGATCCTTGATCGTTTCGGCTCCGATCTGGGCATGTGGCGGCATCATCCCGATCCGGCCGGCGCTGATCGTTTGGACGATCGCCTCCGGTTCGCCGCCCCATTGCCAATCCTGGTCAGCCAGATTCGGGAAGCCCTTCGAGCCGCGTGCGTCGGCGCCATGGCACTGCATGCAGTAGGTCAGATACAGACGCTTGCCGGTCTCATTGCCTTCCTTATCGGCCGCCAGTGTCGGCAGGTCCATCTTCATGTACTTGTCGTAGAGCGGTTTGGTCTGCTCGTCGGCCTTGGCCACTTCCTTTGCCAGTTGTCCAATCGACGACCAGCCCAGCATGCCCTGGTAACTGCCAAGCGTCGGATAGAGTGCGCAGTAGACGAGTGAGAAGATGACGGTAATGTAGAACAGCCACATCCACCACTTGGGCAGTGGGTTGTTGTATTCCTCAAGAGTCTCGTCCCAGACATGCCCCGTGGTATCGCCCTTGCCACCGGTAGGCACACTTTGCATCCATAGCAGCACGCCGCAGGCAATGATACTGACGAGCACGAAGAGAATAACGTACCAGTTCCAAAACTGATTCACAAAATCGTTCATGATGCTTTCCTTTGTCCTTTTCGGTCCAGGCCCAATTCGGCCAGATCCGCCTCTTCATCGGCGAACGGCAGCATTGCCGCTTCTTCAAAGCGCTTCTTGTTGCCCTTCACGCCGTAGGCCCACCAGACTATCCCGAGGAAGGCCAGCAGGGAAACGACGGTCACGATGGCTCGCAAATTGTTGATGTCCATGCGCTGATTACTTGACGTTCTTCATTTCGATGCCCATCCCCTGCAGATAAGCGATGAGTACGTCCATTTCGCTCTTGCCTTCCAGCTGCTTTCTGGCTCCGGCGATCTCGTCATCGGTATAGGGAACCCCAATCTTTCGCAGGGCGTGCATCTTGGCTTCGATGCTGTTCGCATCAGCGGGTGCCTTCTCGAGAAAAGCGAAGGCAGGCATGTTGGACTCGGGAACCAGATCACGCGGATTGATCAGGTGCGCACGGTGCCATTCATCCGAATAGCGACCTCCGACCCGATGCAGATCCGGGCCGGTACGCTTCGAACCCCACTGGAACGGATGATCGTAAACGAACTCACCGGCGACCGAATAATGCCCATAACGCTCGGTTTCCGCGCGGAACGGACGAATCATCTGCGAATGACAAACGAAACAACCTTCGCGAATGTAAACATCGCGACCGGTCAGACGCACCGGGTCGTAAGGCTTGAGCCCGGTCACCGGCTCGGTGGTGGATTTCTGGAAGTAAAGCGGCACGATTTCAGCCAGGCCACCGATGCTCACCACCAGCAGGGTGAGCACCACCATCAACGTCACATTGCGTTCGATTGCATCATGCGTAAATTTCATTTTATTCTCCGGTCAGGCGTGATGAGCGGCTGGCACCAGGACGACGCGTGCATCATCGACCGAGCGGCCACTGGTGATCGTCTTGACCATGTTGTATGCCATGATCAGCATGCCGAACAGGAAGAGAAAGCCGCCGAGAAAACGGATCGCCCAGAACGGATACGAAGCCTTGACCGATTCAACGAAGCTGTAGGTCAGCGTACCGTCAAGATTGACCGCCCGCCACATCAGCCCCTGCATCACCCCGGCAATCCACATCGAGGCGATATAGAGAACGACGCCGATCGTCGATACCCAGAAGTGTACGGTGATCAGCTTGATGCTGAACATTTCGGACTTGCCGTATAGACGCGGCAACAAATAGTAGATCGAACCGATCGAGATCATCGCCACCCAGCCCAGCGCACCCGAGTGCACGTGACCAATCGTCCAGTCGGTGTAGTGCGACAGCGCATTGACCGTCTTGATGGCCATCATCGGGCCTTCAAAGGTGGACATGCCGTAGAACGACAGCGAGGTGATCAGAAACTTGAGAATCGGGTCGTCACGCAGTTTGTGCCAGGCGCCCGAGAGGGTCATCACCCCGTTGATCATGCCACCCCACGAAGGTGCCAGCAGAATCAGCGAGAAAAGCATGCCCACCGATTGGGCCCAGTCCGGCAGTGCCGTGTAATGCAGATGGTGCGGACCGGCCCACATGTAGGTGAAGATCAGCGCCCAGAAATGCACCACCGACAGGCGATACGAATAGACCGGGCGACCGGCCTGCTTCGGGACGAAGTAGTACATCATTCCCAGGAAGCCGGCCGTCAGAAAGAAGCCGACCGCGTTATGGCCGTACCACCACTGCACCATCGCGTCCTGCACACCCGCGTAGGCCGAATAGGATTTGGTCAGCGAGACCGGAATGGCGGCGCTGTTGACCACGTGCAGCAGCGCGACGGCGAGAATGAAGCCGCCGTAGAACCAGTTCGCCACATAGATATGGGTGACCTTGCGCTTGGCAATGGTACCGAAGAACACGATCGCATAAGCGACCCAGACCACGGTGATCAGAATGTCGATCGGCCATTCGAGTTCGGCGTATTCCTTGCCCGAGGTGAAACCCAGCGGCAGGGTGATCGCGGCCAGGACGATGACCAGTTGCCAGCCCCAGAAGGTGAAGGCCGCCAGACCATCCGAGAAGATCCTCGTATGGCAGGTACGTTGGACAACGTAGTAGGAGGTCGCGAACAAGGCGCTGCCCCCAAAGGCGAAAATGACCGCATTGGTATGCAATGGCCGCAGGCGACCGAAATGCAGATACTGCCCGAAGTTGAGATCAGGCCAGACCAGTTGGGCGGCAATGATCACCCCCACCAGCATTCCGACAATCCCCCAGATGACGGTCATCACGGCAAACTGCCGCACCACCTTGTAGTTGTATGTTGACTGAGTTTCCGACATGGACTCACCTCGTTTTTGACTAGAAACCGGTTTTCACCGCCCTGAATGCCCTTATGCCGAGCATTGACTATATGGATGCTATTCTAACCTTTCGGGCTCCAATTTGACACAGATCAAGCGCCACGGCCTTCGCCAGCGAATCATGCCGCACAAAAAAAGGGTGCGTTGCAACGCACCCCAACCCCAACAAAGAAACATCCCTAGCCTCCCACGTGCTGAATGCATCAGCCACCCCGCCATCGACGGGCAGATTATCCCAAGCCGCAGGGGAATCCTCTTGACTTGCGTCAAGAGTCGCGCAGATTGGCCGCCGGGCTTTCCCGCGGGCGCGCGTCTGGGTCACCCTCGGCAACCTTTCCCGACACTTGCGAGGATGACGCTGACGAGTGATCGTCATCCATCAGAATGCGGTAGGCCGGCCCTTCAAGGTCGTCGAACTGACCGCTGCGCAGCGACCACCAAAAGGCGATGGCGATCAGGAAGACCAGCACCACGGAAATCGGAATCAGCAGGTATAGCGTCTCGATCATCGATCAGCCCTTGCAGCCTTTCTGCAGCCGCAACGAATTGGCGACCACCAGCAATGAACTCCCGGACATGCCGATGCCGGCCATCCACGGCGTAACGAAGCCGCTCATCGCCAGCGGCAGGGCAACCAGGTTATAGGCAAAGGACCATAAGAGGTTCTGCCGAATCACCTGCAAGGTTCGTCGCGCAACGACCACGCCGCGCCAGAGATGATCCAGGTTTTCGGAGAGCAGCACCAGATCGGCCTGCGTGCGCGCCAATTGCGAACCGCCCCCCATGGCCACCGAAACCTGCGCCTGCGCCAACACCGGGGCATCATTGACGCCGTCGCCAACCATCGCCACCACTGCCCCGTTGGCCTGCAGGCGGCGCACATAGTCGTGCTTGGCCTGCGGTGATGCGTTCGCCAGTACCTCGTCGATACCCAGTGCCTGCGCAACGCGGTGGGCAGCCGGCGCAGCGTCCCCAGTCAGCAGCGCCACCTGCCGCCCGCCGGTACGCAGTGCCGCGATCATCGCGGCCGCTTCCGGCCGTGTTTTGTCGCCGAGGCGAAACAGCGCAATCCAGTCCGACTCGTCGCCGAGCGCGATCACCGTATCGCCGCTCGCAGGCAGGGACTGCGCGGTTTCCGGCAGGGGCTTGCCGTGCAGCGCCTGGACATAGTCCGGGCGACCGAGACGCACCGACCGTCCGGCATGCCGGGCGTTCATGCCGGACCCTGGCTCGTTGCTCGGCTCGTCGACCGCCGGCAGCAACTTGCCCCCGGTGGCCTGCCGCAAGGCAGCGGCAATCGGATGCTCCGACGCCTGCTCGAGAGCTGCCGCCAGCGCCAGACTGTCTTGCTGATCGAGTCTGCCAAGGGGCAGTATTTCAAGCACCTGCATCTCGCCGGTGGTCAAGGTCCCGGTCTTGTCGAAGACGAAATGGCTGGCCTGCGCAAGGGATTCGACGGCGTGACTGTGCGTCACCAGCAGACCGATCCTGGCCATTGCTCCACTGGCCACCGTCAGTGCTACCGGGGTGGCCAGCGATAAGGCACAGGGACAGGTGACGACCAGCACCGAAACTGTGATCCACAGCATCTGCCGAGGGTCGATGAACCACCAGGCGAGAGCCACCGCCGCAGCGAGAAACAGCAGCGTGACGATGAAGTGGCTGGCAATGCGGTCCGCCAGTTCAACGATACGCGGTTTCTCGGTTGCTGCACGCTCCATCAGACGGACAATCGCCGACAGTCGGGTCGCATCGCCGACCTGCGTCACCTCGACCAGCAGCGGGCTCTCGATATTGACCGCCCCAGCCGTGACCGGCCCCCCCGGGCGCTTCCGTACCGGCGCGCTCTCCCCAGTCAGCAGCGCCTCGTTGGTACTACTCTCGCCTTCAATGACCTGCCCGTCCGCCGGAATCGTCTCGCCAGGTCTGACCAGAACGACATCGCCACGCCGCAGATCGGCGGCCATCACCTGTTCGCAGTCACGACTCGCCGGGTACGCCGATACTCGCGCCGCGACCGCCGGCATCAGCCGGGCCAGTGCCTCGGTGACGCTGACCGCGCGCTGGCGGGCGGTCATTTCCAAAAATCGACCGCTCAACAGAAAGAAGACGAACATCGTCACCGAATCGAAATAGACCTCGCCACTGGCAGTCAGCGTCGCCCAGACGCTGGCTGCAAAGGCAGCGCCAATCCCCAGTGCCACCGGCACATCCATGCCCGCACGCCGGAGTCGGAGGTCGCGCCAGGCATTGCGAAAGAAGGGCGCGGCCGAATAGCAGACCACCGGCACCGTCAGGACCAGACTGGCCCAGCGCAACAATTGTTCGACCGCTGGGGTCATCTCGTCGGTACCTGCGAAATAAACCGGCACGGCATACATCATCACCTGCATCATGCCGAAACCGGCGACGAACACCCGCCACAGCGCGCTGCGCCGTTCCTGACGCGCCAGTTCCTCGCTTTTCGCCGTGTCGTAGGGATAGGCACGATAGCCGATCGCAGCGATCGCAGCCAGAATGGCCGACAACTTGATCCGCCGCTCGTCCCAGCGCACCCGCGCACGCCGCGTCGCGTAATTGATTTCGACCGCGGTCACCCCGGCAAGGCGGGAAAGATGCTGCTCGTTCAGCCAGATGCAAGCCGAACAGCTAATCCCCTCGAGAATCAGCGAGGCTTCGCGCTCGCTACCGTCAGGAGCGTCGCCGAGGATCCGCACGAAGCCCTTCTGGAAATCGGCGTGATCATAGAGCTGCAGGCCCTCGACGATCGCCGGCAGAGCCTCGTGTGGCGCATTCGGCAAGGCATCGCGATGACGGTAGTAGTCGGCCAGCCCGTTGTCGACAATCGCCTGCGCCACCGCCTGACATCCACCACAGCACATGGCGCGCGGCTGCCCGTCGATGCTTACCGCAAGATCGACCGCAGTGGGTACGGGTTGGCCACAATGGTAACAATTGCCGACATTCATCGCTGCCACAGACGAGGAAAAGGAAAAGGCGAAGGGAAAAAGGGGAGGCGCCGGCTGGTGCCTCACGAAACTGGTTATAATCGCACGTTTTGTCCGTTCCCACTCGCGCCCGATGCTCGTCTATCGC
>DIME01000193.1 GCA_002425405.1 Candidatus Accumulibacter vicinus | reverse complement strand
GGGCAGCGGCTTCGGCAGCCTGGCGTTCGGCCTCGCGGCGGGCGGCGGCTTCGGCAGCTTCGCGCTCGGCTTTTTCACTGGCCTGGCGCTCGGCCAGGCGACGTGCAGCGGCTGCAGCAGCCTGGCGCGCGGCATCGTCGGCGGCTTGACGTTCGGCTTCGCGGGCGGCTTGTGCACGCGCTTCCCGCTCAGCTCGCTCGGACGCCGAGCGGCGAGCAACGAAAAAACGGATCAGAAGAATACCCACCAACACAGCAACGGCGATCAACATCAAGGTCTGAATCATGGTCATTGAACTGGTCCCTTCATCATGGGCATCCACAAACATCGGCACCTGCCGATGCACATTCGGCCGCTATTCCAGGCATTGGCCGATGCGGCAACTCCATCCATATCAACATGATAAAACGAATAACCAGGCAGTTGGGAGATCGATCGGCGATGAATCGGCAGGCACCGATGAATAATACAGCCATATCTGCACATGGCGGTGAGGCCCGGAAACTGAGAGAATCGGCCTTTGCGGACAATATCAGCCCATCGGAAGCAATCGGATCGGCACGAATCGACCTCAGTGCACACCTCAGGATGAGTAGAAAATCCTGGACCACACACTGTTTGCCGGATCGAGAGACGAGTGCGGGCAGGGGGAGGTATCCATGGCACCACAAAGCACTTCTGCGGACGTTTCACCAATCGACGAGATCATCATCGACATGCGCGCCGGGCGTATGGTGGTTCTGGTGGACGAGGAGGATCGGGAAAACGAGGGCGACCTCGTGCTGGCCGCCGAGCATGTCACGCCCGAGGCGATCAACTTCATGGCCCGCTTTGGTCGTGGCCTGATCTGCCTGACGCTGACCGAGGCGCGCTGCCGGCAACTGGGCCTGGCGCTGATGGCGCGCGACAACAGGAGTCCTTACAGTACGGCATTCACGGTTTCGATTGAAGCGGCCGAAGGCGTGACCACCGGCATCTCGGCACACGACCGCGCGCTGACCATTGCCACCGCGGTGTCCCGCAACGCGCGACCCGACGAAATCGTGCAGCCAGGCCATGTCTTTCCGATCATGGCTCGCCCTGGCGGCGTCCTGGTGCGCGCCGGCCACACCGAAGCCGGCTGCGATCTGGCGCTGCTGGCCGGACTCGAACCAGCGGCGGTGATCTGCGAAATCCTCAAGGAAGATGGCAGCATGGCTCGCCTCGACGACCTTGTCGAGTTTGCACGTGCGCACGGTCTAAAGATCGGCACCATTGCCGATCTGATCCATTACCGGAGCCGGCACGAGACACTGATCAAGCGCACCCTCTCCAAACAGGTGCAGTCTGTGCATGGCGAGTTCACCCTGCACGCCTATACCGACTGCACCTCGAACGAAGTGCACCTGGCGCTGACCAAGGGCGAAATCCGTCCCGACAAGGAGACGCTGGTGCGCGTCCACGAACCGTTGTCGGTGGTCGATTTCCTCGATCCAGGTGGCGGTCGGCATACTTTTTCACTGTATGTTGCGCAAGCTGCGCTGGCTCGGGTGGACGCCGGCGTGATCGTGCTGCTGCACCGCCCCGAAAGCGGCCAGGACCTGCTCGCGCTACTCGGTGAACCGATCTCCGGCAAACCTCCGGCAACACGCTGGGACCCCCGCACCTACGGTATTGGCGCGCAGATCCTGCGCGACCTCGGCGTCGGCAAGATGAAACTTTTATCGAGCCCGCGCCGGATGCCAAGCATGACCGGTTTTGACCTCGAAGTGACAGGCCACATCGCCACGCCGGCTGACCTTGAAAGACTCTGATGGGCACCCCGAAAAAACTTGCAGACACTTCTTCCATGGCACGTTACGAACGAATTTACGAGTACGATGCTTCGCTCAAGGGTGACGGGCTGGCGATTGGCGTGGTCATGAGCCGCTTCAACCAGGACATCGGCGAAGGCCTGCTCAGCGCCTGTACGAGCGAACTGAGGCGCCTTGGGGTCGCGGAGGGCAGCATCCGCATCGCTACTGTCCCGGGCGCTCTGGAACTTCCTCTGGCCTTGCAGGGCATGGCAGGCAGCGGTCGTTTTCAGGCCCTGATCGCGCTGGGTGCGGTGATTCGCGGCGAAACCTACCATTTTGAGATCGTCTCCAATGATTCCTGCCGGGCGTTGATGGAAGTACAGCTGGAGAGCGGCATCCCGATCGCCAATGGTATTCTGACCTGTGAAGACGACGATCAGGCGCTCGCCCGCATGCAGCAGAAGGGGGTTGACTGCGCACAGGCCGCCGTCGAGATGGCCAATCTGCTGCGCGCACTCAGGGAACCCTCATGATGGCCGAGCAGTCGCCAACAACGCCAGCCGGCAAACCGGCTGTGCTCAGGTCGCCGCGCCGCCGGGCTCGTGAGTTCGTTCTGCAGGGACTCTATCAGTGGCGGGTGAGCGGTAACGACGAAGCTGCGATTGAAGCGCATTTGCGTGATATTGACGATTTCGACAAGGCCGACCGTGAATTCTTCGTCGGACTGCTGCGTGGCGTGCTCGCGCAGCGTCAGATTCTTGAGGCAAAACTGCAAGCTTATCTCGATCGTCCCTTCAATGATCTTTCACCGATCGAAGCCTGTGTTTTGCTGGCGGGGGCTTTCGAGTTGAGCAACTACCCGCAAACGCCGTATCGGGTGATTATCAACGAGTCGATCGAGTTGGCCAAGGGTTACGGTGGAACCGACGGCCACAAGTACGTGAACGGCGTCCTCGACAGACTCGCTGCCGGCTTGCGTCCGGCCGAGGTCGAAGCCAAGCGGGCGGCGCGTGTCAAGGGCCGTTAAGTGGCGCGTCGAGGTGCTGAATACCCGGCCCGGAAACGGCGATGCCCAGCGAATTTGAACTGATCCGGAATCATTTCGTGCGGCCGACGCCGCAAACGATCCTCGGTCCCGGTGACGACTGTGCGCTGATCGCCCCTGCGCTGGGAATGCAGTTGGCGATTACCACTGACATGTTGATCACCGGCACACATTTTCTGCCGGATACGGATCCCTGCCAGCTTGGCTGGAAAACTCTGGCAGTCAATCTCTCCGATCTCGCCGCCATGGGGGCCAGGCCGCGCTGGGCCTTGCTTGCCGGTAGCCTGCCGGAAGTGAGCGAACCATGGATCGCTGCCTTTGCCGACGGACTCTTTGCCTGCGCCAGTCACTACGGCGTCGATGTCATTGGTGGTGACACGACACGTGGCCCGCTCGCTTTCTGCCTTACGGCCATCGGGGAGGTCCCCACCGGCACGGCCCTGCGCCGTGACCAGGCATTGCTCGACGACGACCTCTGGGTTTCCGGGCAACCCGGCCTCGCGGCGCTGGGTCTGGCACACCTGCAGGGGCGAACCGTGCTTGCCGAGCCACTGGTCAAACCTTGTCTGGCTGCCCTGCAGCGACCGCTGGCGCGCGTCGAACTGGGGCTTGAGCTACGCCGGCGTGGCCTGGCGCATGCCGCCATCGATGTCTCCGATGGTCTGCTCGCTGATCTTGGTCACATCCTCGAAGAGTCGGCGGTTGCCGCCGAGCTTTTTGTGGCACAACTACCGCCGTTGCCGGCGACAGCAGACCCCGTGCTGGCCCGCCAATGCCAGCTCGCCGGTGGTGACGATTACGAACTGGTGTTCTCCGCAGCATCCGCAAAGCGCGCCGAGATCAGCGCGCTCGCCGACCAGCTGGCTTTGCCGCTCTGGCGTTGTGGCCTGGTCGTCGACGCCGCCCCGGGTCAGCTGACACTGCTCGACGACCAGGGACAGATGGTGCCGATCAACGACAAGGGATACGATCACTTTGGCTAGTCCGCCTTCACTTCAATTCCTGCTGGCGCATCCCGCGCATTTGGTTGCCTGTGGTTTTGGCAGTGGCCTGTCTCCACGTGCGCCGGGAACCGTGGGCACCCTTTTCGCCTGGGTTGCATTCCCCTGGCTACGTTCGTTGATGAGCGATTTCGAACTGCTCGGATTTCTTCTGCTCTGTTTCATCGGCGGCGTGCTGGCGGTCCACAAGACCGGTGTCGATCTCGGGGTCATCGATCACGGCAGTATCGTCTGGGACGAAATTGTTCCCTTCTGGCTGGTGCTCCTGTTCTGCCCGGCGCACTGGCTTTGGCAGGCAGGCGCCTTCTGCCTGTTCCGGATTTTTGACATCGTCAAGCCACCACCGGCACGCTACTTCGACGAGAAGGTCAAGAACGGCTTCGGTGTCATGTGTGACGACCTGATGGCGGCGGGACATACGCTGCTGGTTCTGGCCATCCTGCGCTTCGTATTGACATGAGCCGGCACGATCAAGCCTCCCTGGAAGCACTGGCCGCCGCAGTGGGTCAGTTGCTGCTGGCGAATGGCGAGCGCCTGGCAACGGCCGAATCCTGTACCGGCGGTTGGCTTGGACAGTGTCTGACCGCGGTCGCCGGGAGTTCTGCCTGGTTCGAACGTGGTTTCATTACCTATTCCAATGACGCCAAGATCGAGCTTCTCGGCGTCACCGCCGATACCCTCGCTGCGCACGGTGCGGTCAGCGAAGCAACTGCCATGGCGATGGCCCTGGGTACCCTGCAGCACAGTCGTGCCGACTGGGCGCTGGCCATCACGGGCATTGCAGGTCCGGGCGGGGGGGCACCGGGCCGTCCGGTCGGTACTGTCTGCTTTGCCTGGGCCGGACCGGATGGAGGTGCCGTCTCATGTACTCGTCATTTTCAGGGTGGCCGCGAGTCGGTGCGGGCGCAGTCGGTTGCGCATGCCCTGAGCGGGCTCCTCGAACGGGCCGGGAGCCGTCTGGTCTGACGGTTCGCCCGGACGAGCAATTTCACCCGTCATTTCGGCCAATCAACTCCGCCATATAATGAGATGATTCACTCCAATGTGCTCAGGCATCATGAACCCATCTTTTTTCCGGTTATGGCGACTACCTCGGTTACTGCCGATCCTGCTATGTTCTGCCGGGATAGCCGAGGCAGTGACCCTTGGCAAGATGACCGTGCTGTCAAGCCTTGGGTCGCGCTTCGAAGCCGAGGCGCCCCTTCTTGATGTCTCTGCCGCAAAGCAACCGCTGGCCGAATGTTTCCGCCTTGGCCAGCGGAGCCAGAGCGACGAGAATGTGGGGGTGCCGCTGCTGATGCGCGCTCGCGTTACCATTGAGCAGCGCGGCGGTGGGCTGCGTTTGTCTATTGTTTCCGATCAGATCATCAACGAACCGGTACTGGAGGTCAAGGTGCATGTCGGTTGTGGCGCCGAGGTGGTACGCAAGTATCTGCTGCTGATCGATCCTCCCCTGGCCAGGAAACCTGCGGTGGACCTGCCTGCCATTCGTGCGGCAGCGGTCCCTGATCCGGAGCCGGCTTTCCACTCGCGGTCGGCAACAGGCTTGCAGTCTGGCGACAGCCAGCAAGTTCTGCCGGCAGTGCGGCCTGTCGCGAACCCCGGAGCAGGCGCTGCAGGGGATACGCCATCCGGCTTTCGACCGGAACGGCCACTGCCCCGGAAATCATCCCCTGGTTCTGGCGCAATCGACCGCCTGCTCCTTTCTGGCGGCACCGACCGCCATCTGTCCGGGATCGCCGACGACCTGCCCTTGCGTTTGAGTACCAGACCATCGATGCAGCTACTGAACCAGATGACTGAGAGTCAGCGCTCGATGTTGCGTATCGAGTACCAGCTCTTGTCGGCATTGCACACGCAGGCCGAGCAGCAGCTGGCCGTTGCGGAACAGGTACGGCGGCTGGATGCGACGCTCAACGATCTGCAGCGGAGGAGGAACCTGGGTCAGGGGAGGCAGCAGACGCTCATCGCCACGGCGATACCGGCCAGCTCGCCCGTGCAGCCGGCCACCGCACCAGCCCGGATGGCGGCACCGCCGGTCGCGCAAGTGACCGACAAAACGGATTGGTGGCTTGAGGCAGGGCTGCTGCTCGGGCTAATTGCCGGCTTGACCTGGCTGCTTCGCCGCCGCTCCGGCAACGCCTCCCGCCTATCGGAAATTGCCGGGCCGACGCTCCCGCCGGCCGACTTCAGCGAAGCTGTCGACAAAAATCGCCAGCCGATTCGGCTTGCAGATCATCCGGCGATCGTTGCCGAGGGTGAGCCGAAGATGGATGCTCCGCTGATTCCGGGCGGTGTTACGAGCGGAGTGGCGGCACGCGATGACGATGAGGTGACTGCGGTACTGCAACTTGCCGAGATCATGATCTCTTTCGGACGTGTCACGGGAGCTGCACAGGTATTGGAAGAGTTCCTCGAACAAAAACCGACGCTCGCAGTGACTCCCTGGTTGAAACTGCTCGAGGTTTACCGGCAGAACGAGCAGCGTGAGGCCTTCGAAGCACTCGGATTGCGGCTCAAACGCCACTTCAATGTCGCTGCAGGGGATTGGGAAAGCGCCGGGGAACTCGTTGAACCGGTCTTTGCTGCCAGCGATGAACAGGCCGGGTCGATTGAACCACTGCTGGCGCGCCTCCCCAGGGTGGGGCAATTGCCGCATATCAAGGTCACGGTGATACGTACCTGGGGTTCTCCCGAGTGTCTGGCTTACCTGCACAGACTCTTGCGCGACAACCGCGATGGCGAGCGCAGAGGCTTTCCTCTGGGTACTGCGCGTGAATTGCTGTTTCTGATCGACCTTCTTGAAAACCGCCTCGCGCGTCAGACCTGATGCCCGCAGGCGGAATCGCTGCGTAAGCTGGTCATTTTCACATGACTGTATATAATTACATTAGTTTGGCGATGCGGATGTGGACATGATCTGCGCGGTCGAACGTGGGATAATTCCTCTCATTCAAGAATAAGGACAGGCAACAATGAACGACAACAAGTCGAAGGCGCTGGCTGCTGCGTTGGCACAGATCGAAAAACAGTTTGGCAAGGGCTCGATCATGAAGATGGGTGAGGGGAGCGTCGTGCCCGACATCTCGGTCGTTTCCACCGGCTCGCTGGGACTCGATATCGCACTTGGCATCGGCGGTTTGCCGCGAGGTCGCGTGGTCGAGATTTATGGCCCGGAATCCTCGGGCAAGACAACCCTGGCCTTGCAGGTGCTTGCTGAAATGCAGAAACTCGGAGGGACGGCCGCCTTCATCGATGCCGAACATGCGCTCGATCCCGGCTATGCCCAGAAACTGGGCGTGAATCTCGATGAACTGCTCATCTCGCAGCCGGACAACGGCGAACAGGCTCTGGAAATCGCCGACATGCTGGTGCGCTCGGCCAGCGTCGATGTGGTGGTCATCGACTCAGTAGCGGCACTCGTCCCGAAGGCGGAGATCGAAGGCGAAATGGGCGACTCCCTGCCCGGTCTGCAAGCCCGTCTGATGAGCCAGGCACTGCGCAAGTTGACGGCCAATATCAACCGTACCAACACTCTGGTGATCTTCATCAACCAGATCCGCATGAAAATCGGCGTCATGTTCGGCAGTCCGGAAACCACCACCGGCGGCAACGCCCTCAAGTTCTACGCTTCGGTGCGCCTCGACATCCGCCGCATTGGCAGCATCAAGAAGGGTGATGAAGTCATTGGCAACGAAACTCGGGTCAAGGTCGTCAAGAACAAGGTCGCTCCACCTTTCCGCGAAGCCATATTCGATATCCTTTACGGTGAAGGAACCTCGCGCGAAGGCGAGATCATCGAACTCGGGGTGCTGCACAAACTGGTCGACAAGTCGGGATCCTGGTACGCCTACAATGGCGAAAAAATTGGCCAGGGCAAGGACAATGCCCGCGAATATCTCAAGAGCAAGCCGCAAATCGCGGAGGAAATCGAGGCCAGAATCCGTGCGGCGGTGAAAGTCCCATCCCCTGCAGCGATCATCGCTCCATAAGGGTCCGAGACGATGCAGGACGCTTTGCGCGAACGTGCTCTGCGCTTGCTCGCCCGCCGTGAATACACGCGCCAGGAACTGTCACAAAAGGTTGCGCTCTTTGCTGAATCGGCGGAGCAGCTGGAGGCTCTGCTCGACGATCTGACGAGCAGGCATCTGCTTTCCGATCAACGTTACGCGGAAACGCGGCGCAATTCGCGAGCGCCGCGCCTGGGTGACGCGCGTCTGGCGTATGAGCTCCGTTCCAAAGGAGTGGCTGCCGAACTGGTGAGCGCGACACTGGCCGCTGGAGAAGACGAATTGACGCGCGCGCGCCGAGTCTGGCAGCGGCGCTTTGGCAGCCTGGCTGATGTGGGTGACGCTGCCGAGCAAGCCCGGCAAATGCGCTTCCTGGCCGGGCGGGGATTTTCGGGTGAGACCATTCGGCGCTTGCTGAGCGGCGCCACTCTTGAAGACGATTGAGCCATGTCAGACCAGCAGAGCACACTGTCAACCCATCAACTCCACAAGCGCTACAAGTCGCGTACAGTGGTCCATGATGTTTCCTTCGAGGTGGTCAGCGGAGAGGTGGTCGGGTTGCTCGGTCCGAACGGTGCGGGCAAGACGACGTGTTTCTACATGGTGGTCGGCCTTGTCGCGTGTGATGGCGGCGACGTTCATCTCGATGGCGAAAAGCTGACTCACTTGCCGATACACAAGCGCGCCCGCCTGGGGGTTTCTTACCTTCCGCAGGAAGCTTCCGTTTTTCGCAAGCTGACGGTCAGCGAGAACATCTGCGCTGTGCTCGAATTACAAAAGTTGTCGGCAGATGAAATCGCAAGCCGTACAGATGATCTGCTCGAAGAGTTGCACATCAGCCACCTGCACGCCAGCCCTGCGACTTCCCTGTCCGGAGGGGAACGGAGGCGAGTTGAAATCGCACGTGCCCTGGCCAGTAGTCCACGTTTCATTCTGCTCGACGAACCTTTCGCCGGTGTCGACCCGATCGCTGTGCTCGACATCCAGAAGATCATCCGCTTTCTCAAGGAACGGGGGATCGGGGTGCTGATTACTGACCACAACGTTCGCGAAACATTGGGGATCTGTGACCACGCGTACATCATCAACGAAGGGAGTGTCCTTGCCGCTGGCCGGCCGGAAGAAATCATTTATAATGAAAATGTTCGAAAGGTGTATCTGGGTGAGAATTTTCGCCTCTGAACCCAACGACCCTTCCGCCATAATTCGAGAACCAGACGGGCAACTCCCTTGCCAATGCGGTGGCTTACCCGGTTCCGTATATGAAACCATCCCTCCAGCTCAGGCTTTCTCAGCATCTCGCGTTGACCCCGCAACTGCAGCAATCGATCCGGTTGCTGCAGTTGTCGACGATCGAACTCGAACACGAACTGGAAAAGTACCTGCTTGATAATCCGCTACTCGAACGGGCAGAGGAATACCCTACCCTTGCGGTGGTGCATGGCGAAAGTGGTGAGGGCGTTTTTCCAGCGGCGGAGGGGGGCGACACGCCAGAGGAACGCCCCTCTGCTGAAGACGAAGGCTGGCTGGACGATCATCCTGCCTCCTTTGGTTCTTCCGGTTCCTTCGATGACGAGGATGGCGAGGGCGATTATCAGGACATTCAGGCAACCACGGTCTCGCTGCGCGAGCACTTGTTGTGGCAGCTTGGCCTGATGACGCTCTCCGACCGTGACAGCGTGCTGGTGCGCTGCCTGGTGGAAGCACTGGACGATGACGGCTACCTGACTCAGTCGCTCGATGAACTGGTTGAAGTCATGCCCGTCGAACTGGAGATTGCACCGGAAGAACTGCGGATTGCGCTCAATCATCTGCAGTGCTTTGATCCGACCGGCGTTGGCGCGCGCAGCGCGCAGGAGTGCCTGCTGCTGCAACTTCAGGCGCTGCCGGTTGATGACACCTGTACGCTGGCACAGGAGATTGTGCGCGAACATCTGGAACTGCTGGCCAGCCATGATTTTCCCAAGCTCAAAAAGCTGACGGGTTGTGAGGACGACGCCCTGCGCGCTGCACATTTACTGATCTGCCGCCTGAATCCACGGCCCGGAGCCGCATACGCTTGCCCTGAAACCCGTTACATCACCCCTGATGTGGTAGTCCGAAAAGTCCGCGGACAGTGGTCGGTCAATGTCAATGCCGACGCCTTGCCGCGACTGCGGATCAACAGTCTCTATGCCCAGATTCTATCCAGACAGCGTGGATCGGGTCTCGCCGGGCAACTCCAGGAAGCTCGCTGGCTGATCAGGAATGTACAACAACGGTTTGACACGATCCTGCGGGTGGCGCAGGCTATTGTGGAGCGTCAGCGCCAATTTCTCGATCACGGAGAAGTCGCGATGCGGCCACTGGTCCTGCGCGAGATTGCCGAAGTCCTGGGGCTGCATGAATCGACCATCTCGCGGGTCACCACCCAGAAGTACATGGCGACCCCGCGCGGGATTTTTGAACTGAAATATTTTTTTGGCAGCCACGTCAGCACGGAAGCTGGCGGGGCCTGTTCGGCAACGGCCATTCGCGCATTGATCAAGCAAATGATTGGCGCTGAAGAGCCTAACAAGCCTCTCTCGGATAGCCAGATATCCGAGGTTCTTGGTCAGCAGGGCATTGTCGTGGCACGGCGAACAATTGCAAAATACCGTGAAGCGCTCAGTATCCCGCCGGTCAATTTACGCAAGTCCATTTAGAAGAAGGAGTCACATCATGAATCTGCAAGTCAGTGGACACCGTCTCGAGATCACCCCGGCCCTACGCGATTACGTCACCGGCAAGCTCGAACGAATCATTCGTCATTTCGATAACCTGATAGACGTAAACGTGATTCTGTCGGTGGACAAACTGAACCAGAAGGCCGAAGTGACAGTTCATCTCGCTGGCAAGGATGTCTACGTGGAGTCCGTGGACGAAGACCTCTATGCGGCAGTGGATGGTCTGGTCGACAAGCTGGAGCGTCAGGTCCAAAAGTACAAGCAGAAGTTGCAGGACCACCATCGCGGAAACAAGATTACCGATCACATCGTCGCCGAGTGATGTGAGTGTAGTCTGCGCACGGACTGGGCGGCAAGCCCGCTCGTCCGTGCGCTTCCTTTCTTGATTAATCCACGTCCGCTTTTTCGGGTTTTTGTCGCATGAGCCAGATCACCCAACTACTACCCCTCGAAAACATCATTCTTGATCTCGACGCGAGCAGCAAGAAACGCGTCTTTGAACACGTGGGGCTTCTTTTCGAAAATTATCTCGGCATCGCCCGCAGCACGGTGTTCGACAGTCTGTTTGCACGTGAGAAGCTCGGCTCGACTGGTCTCGGTCAGGGGGTGGCGATTCCACATGGCAGGATCAAGGGATTGAAAGATGCCACGGGCGCTTTTCTGCGACTTGCTTCGCCGGTACCATTTGATTCTCCCGACGGCAAGCCGGTCTCGCTGCTGTTCGTCCTCCTTGTCCCGGAAGTGGCGACCGAGCAACACCTGCAAATCCTCTCCGAACTGGCACAGCACTTTTCCGATCGTAATTGTCGCGAAGCACTTTCCAAGGCGGCCAACCCGAGTAGCATTCTTCAGCTCTTTGCCGATTGAGCATGAACGCCCGGCGTCAATCCAGTGTAGCCCAGCTTTATGAGGATCACCGCGACAAACTAAAGCTTTCCTGGGTCATTGCCGTCGGCGTTGACCGAGCGATCGAACTCAAGGAACAGGGCTATTTTGGCGCTGACGTGGTTGGCCACCTCAATCTGATTCATCCGGAGCGGCTACAAGTGATCGGTCGTGCCGAACAAGCCTGGGGCTACCGCGTGACTCCGGAGCGCCTGCGCTTGCAGGTGAAGGAACTGATGGCTGCCAAGCCCCCGGCGCTGATCATCGCTGACGACCTTGAAATCCTGCCGGCAATTCATGAGGCCTGTGAGTCTACGCAGACGCCCCTGTTTGTCAGCCCGAAACCCTGCTCGGCAGTAATCGAACTGTTGCGCATCTATCTTTCCCGTCGGCTGGCTGGTTCGACATCAGTGCACGGCGTGCTGATGGATGTTTTCGGCATGGGTGTTCTGATTACCGGCGATTCCGGAGTCGGCAAAAGCGAACTCGCTCTGGAACTGATCTCGCGCGGCCACGGTCTGGTTGCGGATGATGTCGTGGAACTGGCCTGTATCGCACCGACCACGATTGAAGGACGTTGTCCGAGCATGCTGCGGGACTATCTTGAAGTACGTGGACTCGGCCTCCTCAACATCCGCACCATCTTCGGGGAAACTGCTTCACGCCGGAAGATGAAACTGAAGCTGATCGCCCATTTGCAAAAGCAGATCAGTGGTTCGGATGGTCCACGTCTGCCTCTGGACGCGCAAAACCAGGAAATTCTTGGCGTGTCCATACGCAAAGTGGTCATTCCCGTCGCTGCCGGAAGAAACATCGCGGTTCTCCTCGAGGCGGCGGTACGCAATAGCATTCTTCAGCTTCGCGGCATCGACAGCATGGGAGATTTCATTAACCGCCAGCAGCAGGCGCTCCTTGACGACGACTTGTAGCAATGGCTTAATCACCAGACTTTCTCGCCCCCAAGGAGAAACTCTCGATGAAAGCCGTAATCGCCCTGGCTGCGCTTGCCTTTGCTCCTGGCAGTACTTCGTCAGGTTGACTCGTCACGCAGACAGCCCAGGTGAGCCAGGCCCGGCCAGTGATCTGCGGCCGAACTCCTTAGCCGAAGGCAAGCCACGTAACCATTGTGGTGGCGCTTGAGCAGTTTGGCCAGGCGCCGGTCGGCCTCCTCATGCGTGGCGTAGAGATCGTTCAAGAACGCATGGCAGGCTGCCCAGCGACCTTCCGGCGTGCGCAACACGGCGACCGGGCGACCGCCGTCAGGAGTGGCGACCAGGCAAGGCGAATCACTTTCCACCCAGGAAGCGGCAACCAGATCCGTCGCCTCGTGGCGTGGTATGCATAAAGCGACCAAGGCATCTATGGGTGAATCACACTCGACACAAACGATCGCTGGAAAATAACCGTGGCCAGGTGGATTGGTGGATGAGTTCATGAGGGTGAACTTCTAGCATCCTTGGCCACGCTTGTAAATTCCTGATCGTGCACAGAACCATTTTTCAATTACCTGGGTTTCACCGCATGCAAGTCACGGATTTCGATGTCCTTATTGTTGGTGGCGGCCTCGCCGGTCTTTCTCTGGCCTGTGCACTGCGCGACACGCGCCTCAGGGTTGCCCTGGTTGAACAGCGCCCGCCGCTGCCTGTACCGGGCTGGGATGCGCGTGTCTACGCGATTTCCCCGGCCAATGCTGATTTCCTGCGAGCAATGGGTATCTGGAAGCACCTGCCGACAGAGCGCATGGCGCCCATTTCAGCAATGAAAATCTTTGGCGACAGTAATGCAGAACTGGATTTTTCGGCTTACGAGACCGGTATTCCAGAACTCGGCTGGATTCTCGAATCATCGCTGATGGCTTGTGAACTCTGGGAAAGCATCAAACGTCAGGGCAACCTTACCCTGCTTTGCCCGGCCGTACCGAAAGTCCTGGAAATGAGTTCAGGGGCCGCTCAGCTGACCCTTGGCGACGGTCGATCGCTGTCTGCCAGGCTGCTCGTCGGCGCTGATGGACGAGATTCCTGGGTACGTGAAATGATGGGTTTGCGGACGATCAATACGCTCTACGGCGAGATGGGACTGGTCGCCAATTTCGAGTGTCAGCATCCGCATCACGGTATTGCACGCCAATGGTTTCGCCACGACGGGGTGCTGGCCTGGCTGCCGATGGCGGGCCATCGTCTCTCCATCGTCTGGTCCACGCCTGACGAAAACGCGCTGGCCATGCTGGCACTGCCAGCCGAGGAACTATGCAGCCGGGTTGCCGCCGCCGGCAATGATGAACTGGGCGCTTTCCAGTTGCTGACCCCCGCGGCAGCCTTTCCGTTACGCCTGATGCAGGTGCCACAGATCGTTGCCCCGCGGCTGGCGCTGCTTGGCGACGCAGCACATGGCATTCACCCGCTTTCCGGGCACGGTATCAACCTCGGCTACCAGGATGCGAAGGCGCTGGCCGGTCTGCTGGTGGCTACGCCGGACTGGCAGGACATCGGTAGCGAGCGCCTGCTGGCCCGCTACCAAAGACAAAGGCGCGAGGAAACGCTGCTCATGCAAACCGTTACGCATGCCCTACACCAGCTCTTCCGGAAAACCTTTCCCGGACTCAGGCCTTTGCGCAATTTCGGAATGAATCTGACCAATACTTTACCGGTCTTAAAGAATTTACTTGTACGCTACGCCATTGGCGCTTTCTGATGCCTCCCCCCTTACCCGGAGAAATTACCGATGTATAAACGATTCGTGCCGTTTGCGCTCGCCTCAGTTCTCAGTCTGTCCGCCCTCGCGGACGAAGCCAGCATCAAGAAAGCGGTGGAAGGCAAGCTCGAACGTGCGGTTAGCAGTGTGACCAAGACCCCGTACCTGGGTCTCTACGAAGTCTACGTCGATGGCCAGATCGTCTACACCGACGAGAAGGTTTCAGCACTGCTCCTGGGGGCCCGCCTGATTGATGCTAAGACGATGAAGAACGTGACCGACGAGCGGATGCAGAAGCTGACCGCAATCAGGTTTTCTGACTTGCCGTTGACACTGGCGGTGAAGCAGGTGCGTGGTGATGGCACACGTGTTTTCGCCACCTTCGAGGACCCGAACTGCGGCTACTGCAAGAAATTGGCCAGGGACATCGCCAAGCTCGACAACGTGACGATTTACACCTTCCTTTATCCGATCCTCTCGCAGGATTCACTGGAGAAATCGAACCAGATCTGGTGTGCCGCTGACAAGGCTAAGGCCTGGAATGACTGGATGATCGATGGCAAGGCTCCCACAGGCAAAGGTGATTGCGACACCACCGCGGTCAGGAAAACCATCGAGACCGGCCGCAAGCTGGCGATCAACGGTACGCCGACGATTTTCTTCGCGGACGGGGAGCGGATTCCCGGAGCCGTGCCGCCGGCCAGGATCGAACAGAAGCTCTCGCAAGTCCAGGCTCAGGGCAGATAGCGCATGCAGGCGGAGACACGGGAATCCGACGCTTGCAGAATAAACGGTATTCAGTGACCTTTAACGGGAAAAATCTGCCGACCGTAGTTGATCGAAAGAGAACTGATCAGCGGGTACTCCGCCAGCTGCCTGGCGATTTCTCGCTCAGCCTTGCTGACCGCGGTAAGGTCGCCGAGGAACTGGCGAGGCAGGAGCAACTCGGCTTCGATGCGGCCATTGAGATAGTGCAGGATGACTCGCCGGGGTTCTGGAAGATCGGTGAGGAGGGGGGCCAGCTCCGTCATCAGTTCGCTGCGGTCGGGCATGCTCTGGAGTTGGCTGTCATGATCCAGATCGTCCTCGACGTCGACATGGACGAGCACGTCTGAAACTGAAGCGTGGCTGTCGAGAACGCGTTTGCGGGTCATCTCGGCAATACGGTGACCTTCCGAAACACTGATTCGTGCGTCGACACAGACATGTGCATCGACCAGTGAGCGATGCGCCATGCGACGGGTGCGCAGTTCGTGGAGATTCCTGACACCGGGGGTGTCAATGATCACTTGGCGGATGCTGTCAACTTCCTCGACCGACAAGCCGGTATCGATCAGTTCCAGGACGGCATCCCAGGCGAACACCACGCCCATCCGGACGATCATGAAGCCGACGATCACTGCGGCCACCGAGTCGGCAAAGTTGTAGCCCATCAGATTGCCGACGATTCCCAAGGCCACCACCAGTGACGAAGCGGCGTCGGAGCGGGCGTGCCAAGCGTTGGCGATCAGCATCGGCGAGCGCAGGCGCTCACCCACATGCAGCATGTAGCGGAACAGACCCTCCTTCGCCGCTAGTGCAAGAATCGCCGTCCATAGCGCCAGCTGCTGGACCGGCGGCAGGTTGTCGAGGTTTTGCAGTTTTACCCCGGCGCCCCAGATGATGCCGGCGCCAGTGACTGCCAGAATCGCGCCAAGCGCAAACGATGCCGCCGTTTCAATGCGGGCATGGCCATAGGGATGGCGTTCGTCGGCAGGATCCTTGCTGTGGTGAGCGGCGAAGAGTACCAGGAAATCACAGACCAGATCGGATAGCGAATGCAGGCCGTCGGCGATCAAACCTTGGGAATGGGCAACGATGCCGGCGACCACCTGCGCGCTGGTCAGGAAAATATTCGCCACCACACTGACCCAGGTGACACGCTGTACCATACCGTGCCGCCCTGGGTCGTCGAATGAGAGTTCAGGTGAGTCGTTACGGCTGCCCATGATGGTTGCTTTCTGAAAAACCGCTCGGCAGCGGGTCCCGAGCGGCTGGTGCCCGGTTCAATGGCCGAGCGAACTGACGACCTGCGAGAAGGTCTGCGCGATTTCTGTCGACTGTGCAAGCCCCATCTCACGTTCGATCTTGGACAGGGAAAAGATGCCACAGAGGATGTGATTGTCTTCTTCATCGTGGTCTACGACCAGACAATAAGGCGTTCCCAATGCCTTCAGGGTCGCCACGACGTTGCCGACTCTGGCCGTGTGCACATCTCTGAGATGCATCACTTCGACCTCATCGTGTTGTTTGATCATCACATCGCCGACCACCAGTTCGCCGGGACGGACGCCCAGCGTATGGGCCACGGCCAGCGGCCGGTGGCCCTTGGTCCCGGCTTCGGTGACGATCCCCTGCAACTGCCTCTGCTCGTCGGCCACCAGCAGATAGTGTACATGGCACAGCGCCATGATTCTGTTGGCATCGTCAAGCGAGGCATCGCGCGCAATCGTGATCGGCGTCATGCGCTGAAAATCGGTCATTACTCGCAGCGCCGGAGAATTGGCATCAACCGCAGTGATCGTTGTTGCCATTTTCGGGAGGTAGCAGGGGACGCCTCTCTTGAGCCGGGTCCAGGGCAAAGGTTTGAAGCGAGTATCTGGCATTTTCGGATTCCTTCTGATCAATGGTCATGCGAAGATTAAAACACTGTGCCGCACTTCTGACAAGATTTGTCGAAGGGAACAAATTTACCCTGGGTAGCCGGCTTCGAATTGCCCAAAAAGGGGGCTCTTTCCGGTACAATCCTCGAGCTTGCAAAGAACCGAGCGGGAGGGCTGTGTGCCCGTCCCGCTTTTGCGTATCTACGGCTTGGACTGGCAGCAAACCTAACCGCAGCCACCACAGGAGTCTTGTTCGTGTCCTTGTTACCCACTCTTCCGCCCGCGATTCTCGCACTGGCTGACGGCACGATTTTCCGCGGTCTGGCGATCGGCGCCGGAGGCTGTACCAGCGGTGAAGTCGTGTTCAACACGGCGATGACTGGCTATCAGGAAATACTGACCGATCCCTCGTACTGTCGCCAGATCGTCACCCTGACCTATCCGCATATCGGCAACGTTGGCTGTAATGCCGAGGACTTCGAATCGCCTGGCAACCATGCCGCAGGGCTGGTGATTCGTGACCTGCCGGTTCGGGCAGCGAATTGGCGTCTGCAGGAGACACTGTCCGCGTATCTGCAGAAACACGGCATGGTTGCGATTGCCGGGATCGACACGCGCAAGCTGACACGCTTGCTGCGGGAAAAGGGCGCGCAGGCGGGCTGCATCATGGCCGTCGAGGTCGATGACCAGCGCGCGCTTGCCGAAGCGGCAGCCTTCCCCGGTCTCGCCGGGATGGACCTTGCCAGGGTGGTCAGCGTTCAGTCGTCCTACGATTGGGCTGGCGGGCCATGGCGCCTGGGCGGCTATGGTGCTGCGCCGGCGCCGCTGTGGCATGTCGTCGCCTACGATTTTGGGGTCAAGCACAACATTCTGCGTTTGCTGGCCGCGCGTGGCTGCCGGGTGACGGTGGTGCCGGCGCAGACCACGGCGGCAGAAGTTCTCAAGCTGCAGCCGAGCGGCGTGTTCCTTTCAAACGGGCCCGGCGACCCCGAGCCTTGTGATTATGCGATCACGGCGATCCGCGAAATCCTTGCCAGGCGCGTACCGATTTTCGGGATCTGCCTGGGTCACCAGTTATTGGCGCTCGCTTCGGGCGCCAGGACGATGAAAATGAAGTTCGGCCATCACGGCGCCAATCACCCGGTCAAGGACCTCCAGACTGGGCAGGTCCTGATTACCAGTCAGAACCACGGTTTTGCGGTGGACGCCGATACCCTGCCGGCGAACCTGCTGGCAACGCACGTGTCGCTGTTCGACGGATCACTGCAGGGTCTGGCGCGTAGCGACCTGCCGGCCTTTTCCTTTCAGGGCCACCCGGAAGCCAGTCCGGGGCCGCACGACATCGCCTATCTGTTCGACCGCTTTGTCAAGATGATGCAAGACGAAAAGGCGAAACATGCCCAAACGCACTGACCTCAAGACCATTCTGATCATCGGCGCCGGGCCGATCGTCATTGGACAGGCCTGCGAGTTTGATTACTCCGGAGCGCAAGCCTGCAAGGCACTGCGCGAGGAAGGCTACCGGGTGATCCTGGTGAACTCCAATCCGGCCACGATCATGACCGACCCGGAAATGGCGGATGTCACTTATATCGAGCCGATTAACTGGAGAGTCGTCGAAAAGATCATCATCAAGGAGCGTCCTGATGCACTGCTGCCGACCATGGGTGGGCAGACGGCGCTGAATTGTGCCCTTGATCTGGCCAGGCATGGTGTTCTCGAACGCTTTGGCGTCGAGATGATCGGAGCTACCAGGGAAGCCATCGACAAGGCCGAGGACCGCGAGAAGTTCAAGGCGGCGATGACCCGCATCGGTCTCGGCTCGGCTCGTTCGGCGATGGCACACTCGCTGGAGGAAGCGCTGCAGGTGCAGGCGATGATTGGCTATCCGGCAATCATCCGGCCCTCGTTCACCATGGGCGGTTCGGGTGGCGGCATTGCCTACAACCAGGAAGAATTCGTCGAAATCTGCAAACGCGGACTCGAAGCCAGCCCGACCAGCGAGTTGCTGATCGAGGAGTCTCTGATCGGCTGGAAAGAGTTCGAGATGGAAGTGGTGCGCGATCGCAAGGACAACTGCATCATCGTCTGTGCGATCGAGAACCTTGATCCGATGGGGGTGCACACCGGCGACTCGATTACCGTGGCACCAGCGCAGACGCTGACCGACAAGGAATACCAGATCATGCGCAACGCCTCGGTCGCGGTGTTGCGCGAGGTCGGCGTCGATACCGGCGGCTCGAACGTCCAGTTTGCGATCTGCCCTCAGACCGGGCGGATGATCGTCATCGAGATGAACCCGCGTGTTTCGCGTTCTTCGGCGCTGGCGTCAAAGGCCACTGGCTTCCCGATTGCCAAGGTGGCGGCAAAGTTGGCGGTGGGTCATACGCTCGATGAACTGGCCAACGACATCACCGGTGGCAAGACCCCGGCCTCTTTCGAGCCGTCAATCGACTATGTGGTCACCAAGGTGCCCCGTTTCGCCTTCGAGAAATTCCCCGAGGCCGACTCGCGGCTGACCACGCAGATGAAGTCGGTGGGTGAGGTCATGGCCATCGGGCGAACTTTTCAGGAATCGTTGCAGAAGGCCTTGCGCGGCCTCGAGATCGGCGTTGATGGCTTCGATGAACGCAGCGTCGACCGCGAAGAAATCGAGATGGCACTCTGCGAGGCGCGCCCGGAACGTCTCTGGTATGTTGCTGACGCCTTCCGGATTGGTCTGACCCTGAACGAGATTCATCGGCTGACGGCAATCGATCCGTGGTTTCTGGCGCAGATCGAGGACCTTTACAAGAAGGCCGAACATATCCGCGGCAGGACACTCGCTTCGCTGTCACGCGATGAATTATGGTGTCTCAAACGTGCCGGTTTTTCGGACAAACGGCTGGCGACCCTGATGCGGACGACGCAGACGGCCGTTCGTGAGCACCGCCATGCCCTGCAAATTCGCCCGGTCTTCAAGCGTGTCGATACCTGCGCGGCCGAGTTTGCCACCGATACCGCTTACCTTTACTCGACCTATGAGGATGAGTGCGAGGCGAATCCGAGCGACCGGAGAAAAATCATGGTTCTCGGGGGCGGTCCGAATCGCATCGGTCAGGGAATCGAGTTCGACTATTGCTGCGTGCATGCGGCGCTCGCGCTGCGTGCCGATGGTTACGAGACGATCATGGTCAACTGCAATCCGGAAACGGTATCCACGGACTATGATACTTCCGACCGCCTCTATTTCGAGCCTCTGACGCTCGAGGATGTCCTGGAAATCGTTGCCGTCGAAAAACCGCTCGGGGTCATCGTCCAGTATGGCGGACAGACGCCGCTCAAGCTGGCGCGTGACCTCGAAGCCAATGGCGTACCGATCATCGGTACCAGCCCGGACATGATCGACGCTGCCGAAGATCGCGAGCGATTTCAGAAGCTGCTTCAGGATCTTGGCCTCAGACAACCGGCCAACCGTACTGCTCGCACCGAGCCCGAGGCGTTGCGCCTGGCAGCCGAGATTGGCTATCCCCTGGTGGTTCGTCCGTCGTACGTACTCGGAGGCCGGGCGATGGAAATCGTCCATGAGGAGCGCGACCTTGAACGCTACATGCGTGAAGCAGTCAAGGTTTCCAATGATTCACCGGTATTGCTCGACCGTTTTCTGAACGATGCCTGCGAGGTGGACGTCGATGCCCTTTGCGATGGCCAGGAAGTCCTCATCGGGGGGGTGATGGAGCATATCGAACAGGCCGGCGTGCATTCCGGTGATTCGGCGTGTTCGCTGCCACCGTATTCGCTGTCCACCGAGTTGCAGGACGAACTGCGCCGGCAGACGCGGCTGATGGCCCTGGGACTGAAGGTCTGCGGTCTGATGAACGTCCAGTTCGCGATCCAGAAGGGGAGGGTTTTTGTCCTTGAAGTCAACCCGCGCGCATCGCGTACGGTCCCTTTTGTTTCCAAGGCCACTGGGCTACAGCTCGCAAAGATCGCTGCCCGTTGCATGGTCGGGCAGTCGCTCGCCAGCCAGGGGCTCTTCCAGGAAATCGTCCCGAATTATTTCTCGGTCAAGGAAGCCGTTTTTCCCTTCGCCAAGTTCCGCGGCGTCGATACCATTCTTGGCCCCGAAATGAAGTCGACTGGTGAGGTGATGGGCGTCGGACTCAGCTTTTCCGAAGCCTTTGTCAAGAGTCAGTTGGCGGCCAGCGTCCGCCTCCCGAGTTCGGGACAGGTTTTCATCAGCGTCAAGGAGTCGGACAAGCCGAAGGCGGTGAATATTGCCCGCGAGTTACAGGCGGCGGGGTTCACGCTGATTGCCACGCGCGGTACGGCGGCGGCAATCGCGGCTGCAGGAATTGCCGTCACGCCGGTGAATAAGGTGACCGAAGGGCGTCCACATGTGGTCGACATGATCAAGAACCACGAGATTGTCCTGATCATCAATACCGTGGACGAAAAGCGCAAGGCCATCAGCGATTCTCGCTCGATCCGCACCTCTGGCCTGGCGGCACGGGTGACGATCTACACGACGATCTGGGGTGCCGAAGCGGCCGCGGATGGGATCAGGAATCGTGGCGAACTGGTCGTCTATCCGATCCAGGATTTGCACGCACAACTGAATTAGTTAACCCTTGGCACCGTCGAATCCGCCGATCGGGTGGGTGCCGGCGGTTTGGCAGTGAATGAGATGAGCAAAATACCTGTGACCGTCAATGGCGCCGAGAAACTCCGCGCCGAGTTGCATAATCTGAAAACCGTCGAACGGCCACGCGCCATCGCAGCGATTGCCGAGGCGCGTTCGCACGGCGATCTCTCGGAGAATGCCGAGTACGATGCCGCCAAGGAACGGCAGGGATTCGTCGAAGGTCGCATCAAGGAAATCGAGAGCAAACTCGCGAATGCACAGATTATCGACCCGAAGCTGCTCGACGCCGACGGGCGTTGCGTTTTCGGGGCAACGCTCGATCTCGAGGATCAGGAAACCGGCCTTGGCGTCAGCTATCAGATTGTTGGCGAGGACGAGGCCGACATCAAGGCGGGCAAGATTTCGATCAACTCACCGATCGCTCGTGCGCTGATCGGCAAGTTTGCCGGCGACATCGCTGAGGTGCAGGCTCCCGGTGGTGTTCGCGAGTACGAAATCATCGAAGTCCGCTACGAATAGGCAACCATGCGACGCCTCGCGGATGCTCTGTACGACGTGGCGCTGACCCTCTGGGTGGGCGGCCTGTGGACGATCGGCTATGTCGTGGCACCGACGCTGTTCGTCGCGCTGAGTGGCGACCGTCAAACGGCAGGCATGCTCGCCGGCAGGCTCTTCGAACTGATTGGCTGGGTGGGCCTGGTCTGTGCGACCTACCTGTTGTCGTTCATGTTGCTGCGTAGCGGCAGCGCGGTCATGCGGCGCTGGCGCTTCTGGCTGCTGCTGTTGATGCTGATGCTTACCGCGGTCAGCCTGTTCGGATTGCAGCCGCTGTTGGCGCAGCTCAAAGCCGACGCCTTGCCGCGCGAAGTGATGGAGAGCGTGCTGCGGAACCGCTTCGCCGCCTGGCATGGCGTGTCGAGCATCCTCTATCTCGTTCAGAGCTTACTTGGCTTGCTGCTCGTGACCAGTGTCGGGCGCAGTGGCCGATAAGGTCTCGCGCTGCCCCATTTTAACGGCTTTTGGCGAATGAGTCGCAGTAGATCGAGCAATGCCTGGCTGCGTGAGCACTTCAACGACGCCTATGTGCAGCGGGCGAGGGCCGAAGGCTTTCGCTCGCGTGCCGCCTACAAGCTGGTCGAGATCGATGACAAGGACCATCTGATCCATTCTGGCGACGTGGTCGTCGATCTGGGGGCGACCCCGGGCGGTTGGTCGCAGGTTGCCGCGAAGAGGATGCATGGCCGAGGTCGCGTCATCGCCGTCGATCTGTTGGAGATGGTGCCTTTGCGCGGCGTGACCTTTATCCGGGGCGATTTCCGTGAGCAGGAAGTGCTCGATGTTCTTGGAAAACTGCTGGCGGGTGAGAAAGTCGGGCTTGTTCTTTCCGATATGTCGCCTAATATATCTGGCATCCCGGCCTGCGACCAGGCCCGTGGCATATACCTCGCCGAACTGGCTCTGGAATTTGCTCGCAACTGGCTGAAACCAGGCGGCGCTTTCCTGGTCAAACTCTTTCAGGGTGATGGATTTACCGATTTCTTGTTGGAGATGCGCAAGAACTTCGAATTGGTATCCGCACGCAAGCCGGACGCATCGCGCGATCGCAGTCGGGAAGTTTATCTGCTGGGCAGAACCTTGAAAGCGTGAGCATGCATCGATGTCGCTTTTGCTTCAGCAGGCACGAATCGGTTTAGAATGTATGAATGTGAATTTGTGGAATGGCAAGGTTTCGCGAGCAATCCCGGACCGGGCAACGTGGAAGAGGTGAAGCATTGAATAACATGTTCAAGAATCTGGCAGTCTGGCTGGTGATCGGTCTCGTTTTGATGACGGTGTTCAACCAGTTCAACAATCGCCAGGTAACCCAGTCGTCGATGGAGTACTCACAGTTCATCGAGGAAGTGGGCAAGGGAACGATCGCCAAGGTGGTCATCGAGGGGCGTGTACTCAAGGCAACGACGACTGACGGCCGTAAGCTGACCAGCTACGCGCCACCGGATCTGTGGATGGTTTCCGACCTGCTGAAACATGGAGTCAAGATCGAGGCCAAGCCTGAGGAAGAACAATCGTTCCTGATGAGCATCTTCGTCAGCTGGTTCCCGATGTTGCTCTTGATCGGCGTGTGGATTTTCTTCATGCGCCAGATGCAGGGCGGCGGACGCGGCGGCGCCTTCTCGTTCGGCAAGAGCAAGGCACGGCTGCTCGACGAGTCGACCAATACCATCACCTTTGCTGATGTGGCCGGTTGTGACGAGGCCAAGGAAGAGGTCTCGGAACTCGTCGACTTCCTTCGCGATCCGTCAAAATTCCAGAAACTCGGTGGGCGTATTCCGAAGGGCGTGCTGCTGGTTGGCAACCCCGGTACCGGCAAGACCTTGCTCGCCAAAGCGATTGCCGGCGAGGCCAAGGTGCCTTTCTTCTCGATTTCTGGTTCCGACTTCGTCGAGATGTTCGTCGGTGTCGGAGCGGCGCGCGTTCGCGACATGTTCGAAAACGCCAAAAAACATGCTCCTTGCATCATCTTTATCGATGAGCTGGATGCGGTGGGTCGTCAGCGCGGCGCCGGACTTGGCGGTGGCAATGACGAACGCGAGCAGACGCTCAACCAGATGCTGGTCGAGATGGATGGTTTCGAGGCCAGTGTCGGGGTCATCGTGATCGCTGCCACCAACCGTCCCGACGTGCTCGACCCGGCGCTGATGCGTCCGGGACGTTTCGACCGTCAGGTGGTCGTCCCGCTGCCAGACATCCGTGGGCGCGAACAGATTCTCGTGGTGCATATGCGCAAGGTGCCGCTGTCCCCTGACGTCAAGGCGGACATCATCGCCCGCGGGACGCCCGGATTTTCCGGGGCTGACCTGGCCAACCTAGTCAACGAAGCGGCCCTGTTCGCTGCGCGTGGCAACAAGCGCCTGGTCGACATGGAGGACTTCGAAAAGGCCAAGGACAAGATCATGATGGGTGCCGAGCGCCGCAGCATGGTCATGAACGAGGACGAGAAGCGCAATACGGCTTATCACGAATCTGGGCACGCAGTGGTCGCCAAGCTGATGCCGAAATCCGATCCCGTGCATAAGGTGACCATCATCCCGCGCGGCCGTGCGCTCGGCCTGACCATGCAACTTCCGGAAGAGGATCGTTACGCTTACGACCGCGTCTATCTGATGAGTCGGATTGCCGTTCTGTTCGGTGGGCGCATCGCTGAAGAGCTGTTCATGAACCAGATGACCACGGGTGCCTCAAACGACTTTGAACGGGCAACACAAATGGCACGTGACATGGTCACCCGTTACGGCATGTCCGATGCGCTTGGTCCGATGGTTTATGGGGAGAACGACGGTGAGGTTTTCCTCGGGCGCTCGGTAACCACGCATAAGAACATGTCCGAAGCGACGATGGAGAAGGTCGACGCTGAAATCCGCAGAATCATCGACGAGCAGTATGCCTTGGCGCGTCGATTGCTCGAGAATCATCGCGACAAGGTCGAGGCGATGGCTGCGGCATTGCTCGAACTGGAAACGATCGACGCCGACCAGATCAACGACATCATGGAAGGCAAGCCACCACGCCCACCCAAGCAGCCGCAGACGTCGTCGTCGAACAAGCCGGACCATAATGCGCCGGATGCTGCGCCCAGCGCAACCGCGCCGGCCTGAGTCGCCTAGCGAGCAAGCCATGGCGGGCTTGCGCCGGTTCGTGGTAAGGGGGTCGATCTGACACGGGTTCCACTTTTCTGATGCTGCTTCGCTGCGGGGATCATAGACTCTCACTTGCCCGCCCCCTGGTGATGGGGGTCGTCAATCTGACAGCGGATTCGTTCTCCGGTGACGGTTTGGCGAGCGACACTGCCAAGGCAATCGAGCACGCGCACCGACAGATCGGGGAAGGGGCGGAGATGCTCGATATCGGAGCAGAATCGTCGCGTCCAGGCGCAGTGCCGACCAGTGTTGAAGATGAACTGGGTCGCCTGCTGCCGGTGCTGGATGCCCTGGCTGGCTGTGGGGTGCCGATTTCGGTCGATACCTACAAGCCTGAAGTGATGCGCGCGGCGCTGCTGCACGGCGCTTCGATGATCAATGACATCTACGCGCTGCGCATGCCCGGCGCACTTTCTGCGGTGGTCGATAGCGACTGCGCGATCTGCCTGATGCACATGCGTGGCGAGCCCTTGACGATGCAGGAGAATCCCGTCTACACCGACGTCGTCACCGAGGTCCGGGATTTTCTCCAGAGCCGTGTAACTCTGGCCAGAACAGCCGGGATAGCGAGTGATCGTCTGGTCCTTGATCCAGGCTTTGGTTTTGGCAAGACACTGGACCACAACCTCGAAATGCTGCGTCGCTTCGCCGAGTTGACGCTGACCGGACTGCCTGTGCTAGCGGGCATATCACGCAAATCGATGCTCGGCGCCATCACTGCGCGGACGGTCGAAAACCGCCTGGCAGCCAGCGTCGCCGCCGCTTTGCTGGCCGCGCAACGCGGTGCACGCCTGTTGCGCGTTCACGACGTCGCGCAGACACGCGATGCCCTGGCCATCTGGCTCGCGGTGGAAAATCAATAATCCGTGCAGCGGTTGTGCCTTACTTGACAGTCGCTTCTCCAGGGTTTGCGTAGAATAGCGATGATTCAACAGACGTCGACTCATCCGTGCTCAGAGGGAGAGAAAATCGTGACAAGAAAGTATTTTGGGACTGACGGCGTACGCGGTCGTGTCGGGGAAATTCCGATCACGCCGGATTTCGTCATGCGTCTCGGGCATGCCACAGGACGGGTGCTCGCCGCTCACGACACGGCGCGCAGCCATGTCAAGGCGGGAGAGCGCCCGGCGGTTCTGATCGGAAAGGATACGCGCATTTCCGGCTACATGCTGGAAGCTGCGCTGGAAGCCGGGTTTTCTGCAGCCGGTGTCGATGTCTGCCTGGTTGGGCCAATGCCCACGCCTGCGATCGCTTACCTCACGCGCGCCCTGCGCCTGCAGGCGGGCATCGTCATTTCCGCTTCCCACAACCCATATTACGATAATGGAATAAAATTCTTCTCGGCGAGGGGCACCAAGTTGCCCGATGACATGGAGTTGGAGATTGAAGCAGCGCTCGACGAACCGCTGACTTGTGTGCCTTCGGCCGGTCTTGGCCGGGCACGGAGAATCGACGATGCGGACGGCCGCTATATCGAGTTCTGCAAGAGCACTTTTCCGTTTGAGATGGACCTGCGGGGGTTGAAAATCGTGGTCGATTGCGCAAACGGTGCGGCGTATCACATCGCACCGCATGTCTTCCACGAGTTGGGCGCCGAGGTGACCAGCATCGGCAGCGAACCGAATGGCCTTAACATCAACCAGGAGGTCGGCGCGACGGCACCTGCTGCCTTGCGTGACGCTGTCGTGGCGCAAGGCGCCGACCTCGGGATTGCCCTTGACGGAGACGCAGACCGGGTGATGATGGTTGATGCAGTCGGCAATATCTACGATGGCGATCAACTCCTGTTTGCAGTGGTGCGGGGCCGGTTGCGTCAGGGCAATGTCGCGGGTGTCGTGGGTACCCTGATGAGCAATCTTGCCCTTGAGCATGCACTGGCCGAGTTCAAGGTGCCTTTTGTCCGTGCCAATGTCGGCGACCGATACGTGATGGACATGCTGCGGCAGAAGGGCTGGCTTTATGGGGGGGAGAATTCGGGGCACATTCTCTGCCTCGATCGGCACACCACTGGCGATGGCATCGTTTCCGCCCTGCAGGTGCTTTCTGTACTGCGCGAAGAGGGCGGTGATCTGCAACGACTCCTCGGGAATCTGAAACTCTATCCACAAAAACTGATCAATGTGGCGTTGAGCAAGGGCTTTCCCTGGAAAGACCACCCGCTGATCGGATCAACGCAGCGCGAGGTGGAGAGTGAACTCGATGGCTGTGGGCGGGTACTGCTGCGTGCTTCGGGGACTGAACCGCTGCTGCGCGTGATGGTCGAGGGCCAGGACTCGGCGACGGTCTGCCGAGCGGCTGAGAAGCTGGCGGCCGCTGTGCGGGAAGCCGTCTCTTCGTGAACTGGTCAGGCTGCAAATCGTGCGCTTAGGCAGTTCACCTGAAGCAGGGCATGGGCATTGTCTTTTCTTCAAAAAATCCTTGGAATTCCTTGGTAACTACGTTTATAATGACCGGCTAAACTTTATCGTGGTGTTCTTGAACCTGGGAAGAATCGATGCCTGCTATTCGCGTCAAGGAAAATGAGCCGTTCGAAGTGGCCATTCGCCGCTTCAAAAGAACCGTCGAGAAAACCGGTTTGCTGACCGAGTTGAGGGCTCGCGAGTTCTACGAGAAGCCCACTGCCGAACGTAAGCGCAAGCTGGCCGCTGCGGTTAAACGTCATCACAAGCGGATGCGCAGTCAGACCTTGCCGCCCAAGATGTACTGACGCCGGATTGGCGTTGCCCGAATAGCCGCCCGTCTGCAGACGGGCGGCTATTGTCGCTTCTGGAACTGCGGCTGTTCAAGGGAGCCAAGTTGATCCCGGACACTTTCATTCAGGAGTTGCTGTATCGCATCGACCTGGTTGACCTGATCGACGGCTACTTGCCGCTGAAGAAAACGGGTGCCAACTTTGCTGCGTGTTGCCCGTTCCACAGTGAGAAGTCGCCTTCTTTTACGGTCAGTCCGAGCAAGCAGTTCTACCACTGCTTCGGTTGCGGCGCGCATGGCAACGCGATCAGCTTTCTTATGGAGCATGCTGGCCTTGGCTTTGTTGATGCCATCAAGGAACTCGCTGTACGAGCCGGCATGCCGCTTCCCGATGAACAGGGTCACGCTCCAGCGCAGGCCCCGAAATCGCAGGCGCTTGCCGAAAGGATGGCGAGGGCCGCGAAATATTACTACGAGCAGCTCAAACGATCCGAAACGGCGATCAGCTACCTCAAGAAACGGGGGGTCAGCGGTGAAATCGCTCGCCGGTTTGGTCTTGGTTACGCGCCAGACGGATGGCAGAACCTCGCCGCCGCTTTCGACGATTACAGCAACCCTGACTTGCAACTGGCGGGTCTGGTGGTCAGCAACGAACGAGGGCGTCTCTACGACCGTTTTCGCGAGCGAGTGATGTTTCCGATTGTTAACCAGAAGGGCGAGGTGATTGCTTTTGGTGGTCGCGTGCTTGGGCAGGAGGAGCCGAAATATCTGAACTCCCCCGAGACGCCCCTGTTCGAGAAAGGTCGCGAGGTATTCGGACTGCCGCAAGCACGCGCGGCGATTCGCAAGCACGATACGGTGATTGTCGTCGAGGGTTATCTGGATGTCGTGGCGCTTGCGCAGCATGGCACGGGCAATGCGGTTGCCACGCTCGGTACAGCCACCACGGGCATGCAGGTACAGAAGCTGCTGCGCCAGGCTGAGCGCATCGTTTTTTGCTTTGATGGCGATGCTGCCGGACGCAAGGCCGCATGGCGAGCCCTGGAGAACAGTCTGGAGGCTTTGACTGAACAGAAAAGCATTGCCTTTGTCTTTCTCCCTGATGGCGAGGACCCCGACAGTTTTGTTCGCAAACACGGCGGCGAGGCTTTTCAGCGGATGATCCTGCAGGCAACACCGCTCTCCGATTTCCTGCTCAGCGAATTGTCGGCGCGCTGCGAGCTGGGCACTGCCGAAGGCAATGCAAGGCTGGTCGCCGATGCCAAACCACTGCTCGGCCGTCTGCAGTCCTCGTTACTGCGGCTGCAACTGGTCAAGCGTCTGGCACAGGCCAGCGGCTTTTCGCAAGCCGAGATTGAACGGCTGTGCGAGCTGCGATCGCTGACGCAGCCAGCGCCGGCACGCGCGCCGCGCCAAGCACCTTCGCTGTTTCGGCCATTGCTGCGGCTATTGCTCCAGAAACCGCAACTGGCCTCATGCCTGCCACTCGACCTGCTTCCCGACAACTCGACTGAAGCCATGGCAGTGCGTCTGTTATGTGAAACGATTGCGGCTGCCGGCACCCAGCGGCTGGCCTACCCGACCCTGATCGAAAGACTCAGAGGCAGCAAATACGAGGATGTTCTGTGTGCAGCCGCGGCTGAACTAATGCAAGAGTCTTTTGCCGAAGACCAGATTGACGCTGAATTTACGGGTGCGGTCCAGCAGCTGCTCGAAGGCGCGAAAAAACGAGTCTTCCAGCGGTTGCAGGAGAAGGCCCGGAAGCTTGGTGTGAGCGGACTTTCGGGCGAAGAAAAGCGTCAATACCTGGCGGCGCTGACGGCAAGCGGGCGGGGCGGTGCCGAAGCATGAGGGATGATACAATCAAAAATTTTTCCAGTTTAACGCTATTCGGGAAATGGGCATGGTAAGGGAAAAGGCAGTGACTACGAAGGCGGCAAAAGCCAAGGCAGCGGCAGACCTTTTGGCGCAGGTCGGGAGCCAACCGGTACCGGTTGACGACGAGACGCGCAAGATGCGTCTCAAGACGCTGATCAAACTCGGCAAGGAGCGAGGCTTTCTGACTTACGCCGAAATCAATGATCACCTGCCTGACGATGTGGTTGATGCGGAGCAGATAGAAAGCATCATCAGCACTTTTAACGACATGGGCATCCAGGTTTACGATGAAGCACCGGATGCCGAAACGCTGCTGATGTCGGATGCCGCTCCGGCGGCCGGTGCAGACGATGCCGATGTCGAAGAGCAGGCAGAACAGGCGTTGTCGACCGTGGACTCCGAGTTCGGCCGGACGACCGACCCGGTGCGCATGTACATGCGCGAAATGGGTTCGGTCGAGTTGCTGACCCGTGAAGGCGAAATCGAGATCGCCAAGCGTATCGAAGATGGCCTCAAGCACATGATCCAGGCGATCTCCGCCTGTCCGACAACGATTGCCGAGATCCTCAGTTGCGCCGACAAGATCGCGCGCGATGAAATGCGCATCGATGAATTGATCGATGGGCTGATCGACCCTGAAGTTGATAACTCCCTGGCAGAGTTGGTCGAGGAAGTGGCTGAGGACGATGAGGAAGACGAGGAGGAAGGCGGCGAGGCGGTTGAGGGTGCGGCGGCTGCCGCCTCGCTGCTCAAACTCAAGACCGAAGGGCTTGCACGCCTTGAGCTGATCAGATCGCACTACGCACAAGCGCATGGGGTCTTGCCCAGAAAAGGCTCCCAGGACAAAACCTACCTCAAGCTCCAGCAGCAGATCTCGGAAGAGATGATGGGTATTCGCTTCACTTCGAAGACCATTGAGCGCCTGTGCGACTCGGTGCGTGCGATGGTCGATGAGGCGCGAGCCTGCGAGCGTAAGATCCAGCGAATCTGTGTCGATACGGTGCGCATGCCCCGGGCGCATTTCATCAAGGTCTTCCCTGGCAATGAACTGAACATTGACTGGGTGGACGCCGAGATCGCTGCGGCCGGCAAGACCTATGGTGCGATCCTCTCGCGCAACGCGCCGAACATCAAGGAAGAGCAGAGGAAATTGCTTTCTCTGCAGGACCGTATTGGCATTCCGTTGCGCGAGTTGAAGGACATCAACAAGCAGATGTCTACCGGTGAAGCCAAGGCGCGCCGTGCCAAGCGGGAAATGACCGAAGCCAATCTGCGACTGGTGATCTCGATTGCCAAGAAGTATACCAATCGCGGCCTGCAATTTCTTGATCTCATCCAGGAAGGCAACATTGGTCTGATGAAGGCTGTCGACAAATTCGAATATCGACGTGGCTACAAGTTTTCGACCTATGCTACCTGGTGGATCCGCCAGGCGATCACTCGCTCGATCGCCGATCAGGCACGGACCATCCGCATTCCGGTGCACATGATCGAGACGATCAACAAGATGAATCGCATTTCCCGACAGATTCTGCAGGAAACCGGCCTTGAAGCCGATCCGGCAACGCTGGCCAAGAAGATGGAGATGCCGGAAGAAAAGATCCGCAAAATCCTGAAGATCAGCAAGGAGCCGATCTCGATGGAAACGCCGATCGGCGATGACGACGACTCACATCTTGGTGATTTCATCGAAGATCATGCGACGCTTGCACCGACCGAGGCTGCCCTTTACTCGAGCCTGCGCTTCATCACCAAGGATGTGCTGGATACCCTGACTCCGCGCGAAGCGAAGGTGTTGCGCATGCGCTTTGGTATCGAAATGAATACCGACCACACCCTTGAGGAAGTCGGTAAACAGTTTGACGTGACTCGTGAGCGTATTCGTCAGATCGAAGCCAAGGCCCTTCGGAAGCTTCGCCACCCATCACGCTCGGACAAGTTGCGCAGCTTTCTGGATAACGGCAATGGCTAGCGGAAGGCGAAGACGCTTTGCGTATACGCGTATGCCATTCCACGGTAGATAGACGTTATTCGACGTGTCGATGGGCGTCATTGCGGCTTCCTGCGCGCAGGCAAGCACCGTTGCCGTCGCTACGCCGTTGTCAGCAGGGCGAAAATGCCCATGAAACGTTTTCCAATCAAGCGTCTTTTTGACTTGTTGCTGGCCTGTCTGGCGGCGGTGTTGCTGTTGCTCCCTGCCAGTCTGGTCGCTCTGTTGGTCAAGTTATCGTCGCCCGGACCCGTGCTCTATTGGTCCGATCGCGTCGGACGGGGCAACCGGATTTTCAGTATGCCGAAGTTCCGCAGCATGCGGGTTGGAACACCGGCCGTGGCGACCCATCTGTTGACCGATCCACAGGCTTGCCTGACACCAGTGGGTTCGTTCCTGCGCAGATTCAGCCTCGACGAACTGCCGCAGTTGTGGAGCATTCTGGTGGGCGACATGAGCTTTGTAGGGCCACGCCCAGCCCTGTATAATCAGCATGATTTGATCGCTCTGCGCAGCGAACGCGGGGTGCATGCGTTGCTGCCGGGATTGACCGGTTGGGCACAGGTTAACGGTCGCGATGAACTGCCCATTGCCCAAAAGGTCGAGCTCGATAGCGAGTATCTGCAGCGCCAATCGTTATGGCTCGATATCCGGATACTGTGGCTGACTTTTGCCAAGGTTGTGCACGGCGAAGGGGTATCGCATTGACGGTCGGTCGGGCAAGCAAGACGGATTTGCCGACTGCGGATTCGGGACTTGCCATCACTGTTGAAGGACAACCCATGTCGCATGATGGTAGAAAAGCCTTCGGGTCACCGTTGCGAAGAACCGGTTACAGTCACGTTGCTAAAGCTGCAGTTCAGGAAACCACGCTGTGCATCAAGGAGATGCATGCGGCCATTGCCGACCAGTCTTTCGACGTCCTGCGGCGAATTCCGCTGCTTTCTTGGCCGGCTCAAGTCGTGCAAGCTGCTCATGAAGCCATTTCAGCAGGCGTCTACACTGCAATTTTCCACGGCAGCGGGGCTTTGCTCGACGTCGCCGCAATCCTCGAAAGGCAGCGCCAATCCCCGGATAAATCGCCAGGGCGCTTTGCGAGTGGCCTGCACAGCGCACTCAACGGCGCTTTCGGAGATCACCTGGCGGCTAGCAACAACCGGCTGGCGATCAACATGGCGATACGGGTGAACGGAAAGGTCGTGCCGCTGGACACCGATGCGCTGCGCAGTGCTTTTCCCGGCGCGGGCAGGCGCCTTTGCGTTTTCGTCCACGGACTAGGATGTGACGAACATTGTTGGGAATGTGGTGATCCCGGCGAAGCTGCCGCTACGTACGCCAGTCATTTCGGGCGCCAGGTTCAAGCTGAATGGGCCTGCACACCACTCTACCTGCGCTACAACTCAGGCCTGCCGATTGCCGAAAATTGCGCGCAACTGGCGGTTCTGCTCGATAATTTGCTGGCGGTCTGGCCGCAACCGGCCAACGAACTGCTGATCATCGGTCACAGCATGGGCGGCCTGATCGCCCTTGGCGCCTGTGATCAGGCGATGGCGCTGGGGATGTCATGGCCGCAGTCGACACGGATGCTGATTTGCCTCGGATCACCGCACCTCGGATCACCGCTTGAGCGACTTGGGCAGTTGGCAACCGTAGGGTTGAAACTTACTAAAATCACCCGCCCACTCGGGAACATTGCCGCTACACGCAGCCAGGGGATCAAGGATCTGCGCCGTGGCCCAGGGGCTCCACGGACTCTGTCCAAGCCGCACACGATAGCTTTCCGCTTTCTGGGTGCCAGTCTCACCGAAGACGTCGAGCATCCGATCGGCGAATTCCTTGGCGATGGGCTGGTGCCGCTGAGTAGTGCGATCGCGCATGAAATCACGGGTGACGTCCAGTGCGCCAGGCTGGGCAAACTCGGTCACCTGGAAATGCTGAACGACACGCGCGTCTATCGGCAGATCAGGGAATGGCTCGACGTGCTGGGCGCGCCGGCAGAATGTTGAGGCCGCGAGATTACATACGGGTATCGAGGCCGTGTTCAGCCAGTTCGGCGGCACGCAGTACGGCGCGGGCCTTGCTCTGCGTTTCCTGCCATTCGGATGCCGGGTCGGAATCGGCGACGATGCCGGCACCCGCTTGCACGTGCAGCTGGCCGTCCTTGACGATGGCGGTGCGGATCGCGATCGCCAGGTCCATGTCACCGTTGAAACCGAGATAACCGACCGCGCCGGCATAGATGCCGCGTTTGACCGGTTCAAGCTCGTCGATGATCTCCATGGCCCGGACCTTGGCCGCGCCCGAGACGGTTCCCGCCGGGAAGGTTGCCTTGAGCACGTCGAGCGCGTTCAGGCCTGGCCGTAGTTTGGCTTCGACGTTCGAGACGATGTGCATCACGTGCGAGTAGCGCTCGACGATCATGTTTTCGGTGAGCTTGATCGTACCGACGCGAGCGACACGGCCGATGTCGTTGCGACCGAGGTCGAGGAGCTGCACGTGCTCCGCACGTTCCTTTTCGTCGGCGAGTAACTCGGCAGCGAGTTCCTGATCTTCCTCAAAGGACACGCCACGTCGGCGTGTGCCCGCGATCGGTCGGACAGTGACCGTGTCGCCTTCGAGACGGACGAGAATTTCGGGTGAAGCGCCGACGACATGGAAATCCTCGAAGTCGAAGTAGAACATGTACGGCGACGGGTTGAGCGAACGCAGCGAACGGTACAGCGCCATCGGGCTGGCAGCCAGGGGTTTGCTCATGCGCTGTGACAGTACCACCTGCATGATGTCGCCCTCGGTGATATAACGCTTGGCTCTCAGTACCGCTTGCCTGTACTCCGACTCACCAAACATCGAGGTCGCGGGTTGCGAAGATTGCGGCGCTTCCGGCGGAATGCGGACCGGTTCGCGCAGGCGGGCGAGCAATTCTCTGAGCCTGGCCTGCGCTTTCGGATAGGCGCCGGGAACGCCGGGCTCCGCATAGACGACCAGTGTCAGTTTGCCGGAAAGGTTGTCGACCACTGCAATTTCTTCCGAAAGCAGCAGCACGATATCGGGAATGCCGAGGTCGTCCGTTTTCTGTGACCGTGTCAGCCGGGTCTCGATATAGCGGACGGTGTCATAGCCGAAGCAGCCGACCAGACCACCGCAGAAGCGTGGCAGACCGGTGGTGGGAGCTGCACGAAAACGCTTCATGTACTTGCCGATGAAGTCGAGCGGGTTGGTGTCGTCTTCGCGTTCGGCGATGCGATTGCCGTTCAGCACCAGTACCTGATGCGCGTTGACGACGATGCGCGTCGGGCTGGCCAGACCGATGATCGAGTAACGGCCAAAACGCTCGCCGCCCTGTACCGATTCGAGCAGGTAACTGTAGGGGCTGTTGGCGAGCTTCAGGTAGATGGAGAGCGGCGTATCGAGATCGGCGAAGGTCTCAAGGGTTACCGGGATGCGGTTGTAGCCTTCGCCAGCGAGGCGATTGAAATAAGCTTCAGTCATGCGTGGATCAGGAGTGGGGCAGCTTCTGCAAGGGACGAGACTATAGCATCACATGCCAGATCACGAACATCTCGTCCTTCGTTGTAGCCGTAAGGGACCAGAAAAACGGGGCAGCTGGCCGCTCTTCCGGCATGAAAGTCATGTACCGAATCGCCAATCATCAGCACGTCGACCGGCGAGAAACCCAGGCGGCCGCAGGCCCAGAGCAGGGGCATCGGATCGGGTTTCGGACGCGGCAGGACGTCGCCACTGACGATTACCTCGAAAAAGGGGAGCAGGCCGGTACGCTGCAGTAACGGTAGAGTGAATGCTTCGGCCTTGTTGGTAATGACGCCTAGCGGCAAATCCAGCGCCTTGAATGCCTCAAGACCTTCGCGAACACCAGGAAAAAAGGCGGCATGACGACCGTTCTCGGTACGGTAGTGGTGCTTGAAGCTGGCCAGCGCCTCCGCTGGGGGCGGCGTGGCATCGTCGGCGGCGGCCATCGAACCTGCCAGAACGCGTTTGACCAGGTTGGGAATGCCGCGCCCGACATAGCTGCGAATCGACTCGACCGAAATCTCGCTGCGACCCAGGTCGTGCAGCATGGCATTGGCAGCGGCATGGAGATCGAGGACGGTATCCAGCAAGGTGCCGTCGAGATCAATCAGTACGGCGCGTACGGCAAGCGGTGAAGAGATCATGGCTTTTCCAGTTGCCCGCGCAGCGTTGCGAGTATGCTGTTGTAGCGGTGGCGATCGCTGTCGCTGCCGGCGCCGAAAACCGCCGATCCGGCGACAAAAGTGTCGGCGCCGGCGCGGGCGATGGCGGCAATGTTGTCGACCTTTACTCCGCCGTCGACCTCCAGCCGGATTCGCCGCCCGCTGTCCTGCTCATAGGCGTCGATTCTGGCGCGTGCTGCCGCGAGCTTGGCCAGCGTGGAAGGAATGAACTTCTGCCCACCAAAACCCGGATTGACGCTCATCAGCAAGATGATGTCCAGCTTGTCCATGACGTGATCCAGATAGTCGAGTGGCGTTGCCGGATTGAACACCAGCCCCGGCTGACAACCGCTTTCCCGGATCAGAGCGAGCGTCCGGTCGACGTGTTCGGACGCTTCCGGATGAAAGGTGATGATGTTGGCTCCCGCCCGGGCAAAGTCGGGAACAATGCGATCGACCGGTTTGACCATCAGGTGTACGTCGATCGGTGCTCGCGTCAGTGGGCGGATGGCCTCGCAGACCAGCGGACCGATGGTCAGATTGGGGACGTAATGGTTATCCATCACATCGAAGTGAATCCAGTCGGCACCGGCAGCGATGACGTTCACGACCTCTTCGCCAAGCCGGGCGAAATCGGCAGAAAGGATGCTCGGAGCAATCAAATACATGGCAGGGACCCCTGGGAAATTGGACTCGATTCTAGCGCGAAAAGGCGGGTCCGCTTAGAGGAAAGCCTCGCTTTCTCGACAGGCTTGTCATTACCTTCGGTTTGGTGTGCAATGCCGGTTCTGATCGTTCCGACATTGAGCACATATGGCCGCAAGCAAGAAATATGGGGTTGCCGTCAGCGCAATCCCGCAATATATCGCCGAGCAGTCGGATCCGGCGAATGACCACTACGTGTTTGCGTACACGATTACCATCGAGAACGTCGGAACCGTGCCGGCGCAGTTGGTTTCGCGGCACTGGATCATCACCGACGCGAGCGGTGAGGTCCAGGAGGTGCGTGGTCTTGGCGTTGTTGGCCGGCAGCCGTTGCTGCAACCGGGTGAGAAGTTTGCCTACACCAGCGGCTGCCAGCTCGACACACCGGTCGGCACGATGCGCGGCAGTTACCAGTTGACGGCCGTCGACGGCAGGCAGTTCGAGGCGGAAATCCCCGAGTTCACCCTGGCCGTTCCACACGTTCTGCACTGATTGCCGACAATTGGGTCTCAAGCACAGTTACACGCTGATTTCCCCGTTCTACGATGCAGTGCTGGCGGCCGCCACCCGCGCAGCGCGCGTACGCAGCCTCGCAGCCTTGCCACAGGCACCCGCGCGCGTGCTCCTGAGTGGCGTCGGGACCGGCCTTGACCTGCCGCTCTTGCCAACGCAGCACCGCTATACCGGCATCGATTTGACGCATGCCATGCTGCGCCGGGCGGTGCCGCGTGCGGCTCCGCTTGATTTCTGCTGTGTTCAGGGGGATGCGCAGCGCCTACCGTTTGCCGACGGCAGTTTCGACCATGTCGTCCTGCACCTGATCCTCGCCGTCCTGCCGAATCCATTCGCCTGCCTCAGTGAGACGGCACGCGTGCTGGTACCCGGCGGCAGCGTGCTGATCTTCGACAAGTTCTTGCAGCCAAGGCAGTGGGCGCCTGTGCGGCGACTGCTCAATCCCGTGGTCAGTCGCATTGCGACAAGGCTGGACGTGGTCTTTGAGGAAGTGCTCGAGCAGACGCCACAACTGGTTCTCGAAAGCGACCAACCAGCGCTGGCGGCCGGCTGGTTCAGACGGATTCGCTTGAAACGCGTTTAAGGTGAAAATCACGTCAACGGATCTTCCCAACAACGGTCATGGAATAGCGGTGCTCAAAGCTGCCGTCGAACACTGCTTGCAAGATACCCACCCCATCCATGCCAACGCCCTACAGTCCCTATTGATCCTGAACTTCCAAACCTTCCAGAAGATTCCATCGTGACCGCCCGCGGTATATCTCCGGTCCTAATGTTGGCGGGGCTGAAAGGCCATTGAACGCGCCGATACGCTGAAGGCATCCGAGAAGCAGGCCCCGTCTTCGGCGCCGTGCTTCTTGAGGAAGGGGAAGATCGCCTCGACCATGCGTACCGAGCCGCAGGCGTAGATTTCGTGTTCCTTGAGTTCCGGGAAGTCTTCGAGAATCGCTTCATGAACCAGGCCGGTGCGGCCGTTCCAGGAGTCCTCGGGGGCCGGATCCGAGAGTACCGGAACGAAGTGAAAGTTTTCGTGCTCGCGCGCCCAATGTTCCGGCAGATCGGGCAGGTACAGGTCCTTGCGGCTACGCACCCCCCAGTAAAGATGGATCTGGCGCTGCAGCCCGCGCCTGAAGGCGTCCTCGACCATGCTCTTGACCGGTGCGAAGCCGGTGGCGCCGGCGACGAAGACGATCGGCCGCGCGGACTCGCGCAGCGTGAAGTCGCCCAGCGGGCCTTCGAAACGGACTTGGTCGCCAACCTTCATCGCTTCGAAGACGTGCGTGGTGAAACGGCCGCCAGGCATCAGCCGGATCTGCAGTTCGACAAACTCGGCTTCGTGCGGCGGATTGGCAAACGAGAAGGCACGCCGCTGACCGTCTTCGAGAATGATGTTGATGTACTGGCCGGCCTTGAAGGCAATCTGCTGCCCTTCCGGTAGCTTGAGCAGAACACGCATGACGTCGTCGGTGAGTTTCTCCATGCCGACGACGCCGGCGCTGTACTCCCGGAGAATCTTCGGCGCCGTGCTCGCCAGGTACTCGATTTCGACGTCTTCGAGCGCGCTGGCGCAACACAGCAGGACCTTGCCCTGCGCCAGTTCGGCGGCGGAAAGCGCGCTCGGCTGGTAGAGTCCGGGATCGACCTTGCCCTGCAGCACTGTGCACTTGCACACCCCACAGCCGCCGTTACGGCATTCGTAGGGCAGATTGATGTCCTGGCGCAGGCCAGCGTCGAGCAGTGTTTCGCCAAAGCGTGCGCTGATGGCCTTGTGGTCGGGGTGAAAAGTGATCGAATTCTGTGCCCTCGCCGAACCCAGGCGCTTCGGTGGTAGCCAGGGCAGCAGGAAGAACAGGGCCGTGAGGCCGAGCACCCAGTACCAGAGGTGCAGCGGGTTGATCACGTAGACCAGCGCCAGCACCGGCAACTCGAACCAGTCGAAGTCGATGTCGGTCGGCACCACCGACATGTCGGCTTCGCCACCCTGGCTAAGTATCGGCTTGACCAGCGCGAGTGCCAGAAACATCACGCTGACCGCGATGGCGATCGGGCGGGGCGGATTGATGTGCGCACGCGGGACGCGCTGGACGTGTACCCACATGATGAAAGCGACGATCAGGGGCGCGCCGATGTGGATGAAGGCCAGCAGCGTGAACAGGCGGCTGTTGACGCTCTCGAGGTAGAGGAAGTTGCGGATCAGCGTGCCATTGAACATGGGCAAAACGTCGAACCACTCGGCAGTGGCGATGACCACGAATTGCGCGAGCTTGTCCCAGACCAGCATGAAGCCATTGACGCCGGCAATGTAAACCAGCCACAACAGGGCCACGCCGGTCAGCCATGAGAACGAACGAAAACCGCGATAGCGGTCATAGGCAAAGTGCCGCAGCATGTGCAGCAGCATCGTCAGGATCATGCCGTCTGTCGCGTAGCGGTGGATGCTGCGCAGGATGCCGCCGGCCCACCACTGGTCGTGGGTGATCCGCTCGACCGACTCGAAAGCGTCATGCACGCCGGTATCGGCGAAGATGTAGAGGTAGAGGCCGGAGCCCACCAGCAACCAGAACTGCCAGAAGCTGATCGTTCCCAGATGATAGAAAGGGTTCATCTTGTCGCCGAAGGCGACGTTGAACACGTTCTCGATGCGCATGAACAGCCAGCGCAGGAGTTGTTGCAGGATTTTGACCATGATCGATTTCAGCTCGGGAGATTAATGTGTCGTGCGGCGTGATTGGCGGCCGGCGGGAAGCGGCGCCCGTGTCCAGGTTGGTCGGCGGCGAGGGGGATGAGCGTGATCATTTGAAGAACAGGCCACCACGGTCCGGGTTGAAGTCGATCACCATCACTTGTCCCGGTACGAGGGTGATCTCGGCTTCCTTGCTGAAGTTGAAGCCAGGCTTGATGAGGTTGTCGTTCATTCTGACGGCTACCCGGTGCTTGCCGGCTTTGAGCTCGAAGCGTTTGTACACCGTCGAAACCCCGTCCTTGTAGAGGCCGGTGGGGTGCATCACGGTGCGGAAAGCGGGCTGACCATCGAAATCGACTTCAAGCCTGATGTCGGATCGCTCGCGCGGGCACTCCATGGGCGCGCGCATGTTGGGTGGCAGTTTGGCGAGTTCTTCAGGCGTGCGTTTGCGACACTCGCGGTCGCCAAGGTGGCTGATCGACAGCTTGATCAGCGCGATGTCGTCAGGAATCTGCCGGTATTTCGGCGAGGTCGAAAAGTAGCCGATAAAGGCAGCAAAAGCGCCGTAGAGGATCAACTGGCCAACGATGGCGGTGGGTTTAAGCATGTTAGGGGGCTTTCCGCTGATAGGGGGGAAGTCTGTCGCCAGAAACCGTTTCGAGCCGGGCTCTGAACTCGGCCAGCGCATCGGCCAGAGTACTGCTGTCGCGGGCTGCGGCGGGATAGAGTTGCAGTCGCGAAGCCGGGACGGTCTTGCGCAAATGGGGTTCACGCTGGCCGAGCAGGCGTTCGCTGGTCCATCGGTCGCCGAGGCGAAAATCGCAACCGCCGTGACGGCAGGTGCTCACGAATACCCCGTCAGCACCGCCGCGCAATGCGTATTCAACGAAGGCCGGCGGCAACATGCCGGTGCACAGCAGGGGAATCACCGCGGTGTCGGCGGCGGCCAGGGCGCTGGCGTCGGCGCCGCGCGTGCAACTGAAAACGACGATCGTGCGGAGGCCCGAGCATTGGGCCAGAGCCTGCTCGAGCTGCTCGCGCAAGGCATTGACCGGCTGCTGCGGCATGTCGATGCCGGTGGTCAGCGTCTCCTGTCTGCGAAAAGGGGTCGATGAAGGGCAGGCACCCGCGCAGATTCCACAAGCTGCGCAGAGATCGGCATCGACGACCGCCAGTTGCAGACCTGGCCGCCGTGGGTGCGGCGCCATGCTGATCGCTGCATAGGGGCAGTCGGCGAGGCAGCGATCGCAGCCGGTACAGTTGGCCGCATCGACGACGGCGACCGGCTGCGGCCGCGGCCGCGGGAGAACGGGCAGGGCGAAGAGCAGCGCCGTTAGCCCGAACAGCAGCGTCCAGATGAGCGCCGGCGAACTCAGGTCGGTCAGCGGATGAATGAACAGGATGAACCAGTCGAGGCCAATCGCGCCGGGGACCCTCGCCAGATTGGCCGGCGGATTGCTGAGCGCTGGCTTGAGCAGCGAAAGAACGAGCAGCGTCGCCAGCGTCGCCAGCATGGCGCGCCGGGACGGCAGGTAATCGACATGGCTGATGCGATGCACATGCGCCCACAGGCCGAGGATCAGCAGCAGCGGCACGCCGAGATGGAGGAACACCAGCATGGTGAAGAAGCGATCGTTGATCGAGTCCGGCGCCATGAAGTTGCGTGCCGACGGTTCGCTAAAGATCGGCAGCCAATCGAGCAGTTCAGTGGTGGCGGTGGCCGACAACTGTGCGAGCTGGTCCCAGACGATCCAGTAGCCACCGATGCCTGCGAGGTAGGCGAGCCAGAGCAGCGGTACGCCGGTCATCCAGGAATAGCGGCGGAAGCCGTGGTAGCGCCCGTAGCACCATTCGCGAACGAGGTGCAGCAGCATCACCAGCATGAAGCCATCAGACGCATAACGGTGCAGACTGCGCAGAATGCCGCCGAGATACCACTGTTCGCTGGAGAGCTCGCCGATCGAGCGGTAGACGGCGTCGATGCCGGTGTCGAGCACCGCGTACAGATAGAGCCCGCTGCCGACGACAATCCACAGCAGGTACAGGCCGAGCGCGCCGAGATGTCGCAGCGGGTTGTCGTCCCCCCCGAAAGGGGTATCGAGCGCTTCTTCGAAGCGCAGAAAGACGCTTTTCACGCCATTGCGCAATACTGCGTGGAAACTCACTTTGCTGGGGTCCCTGGGCCGGTGCCGATGATTATTAGTACTTGATTATATTTCTGGCAGATGACCAGTGTCTTGACACGAGTCAAATCCGAAACTCTTCCCTTGCCGCAGATTGCTGGCTGCCGGCAACTATAGTGGAACCCGGATTTCAGACAATGGTTTAAGCTGATCTCTGGTCATCGGGAAAGAGAAGCGATGAGCGAAGTGAAGAAGCGTCGGGTGCACAGTCCCGAGTTCAAGGGTGTTCGACCACATTTTCGTCGAGCGGCTCTGGCGCAGCGTCAAGCATGAGGACGTCATTCTGAAGGGCTATGCCACGGTAGGCGAACTGATGGTCGGCCTGGCAGAGTACTTCGCCTTCTACAACGGCGAGCGCCCGCACCCGTCTCTGGGCTAGCAAACACCCCAGGTCGTTAGAGGCGTCAGAAGTTGTAGAGGATCTCGGTATAAACGCGGTCCTTGGCGTCGTAGCGGCCGAAATACCCTGCCGGAGACCCCTTGAAGATATCGACACCCATCGCCAGGCTCCAGTTCTTTTCGAAATGCCAGTTCATTCGGGGTCGCAACATCCAGTCGGTGCGGTTCAGGCTGGCGATCCACAGCGCCTGTGCCTCGAACTTGTCGCTGAACTTGTGGTTGAGCAACAGGCTGTAACCATATTCCTTGGCCAGAGGAATGATGTCCGGATCATGATTGAAGAAATGGTTCTGGAAAATCTGCGCGTTGATCCGGGTATCGGCAAACTGGTTGAAATCCAGGCCAAGGACCCAGAGCAGTGTGTTCTGCGGCACGACCCCGTCGGCATCGGTCGCATTGGTGACCTCATATTTACGGCCGCGCGTATAAACCACCTCGCCCTTCAGGACCAGCGAACCGAAATCCTTGCCTAGCGTGCTGCCCAACTGATTGATACGGTCGTGCCTGGCCTGATAAATCATGGTCGGCAGAGGGGCGGCAACGATTGACCGGTAGAAGGTCGGCGCGACACTCATGCTGCTGTAGGCAAAGCCAGCCACATCCCAGCCATCACGCAACACGGACAGCCGCAGACCGTAGTTGGTATGATCAAGACCGCGCGCCGGAATTTTTTCGTTGCGAAACACCGTGGCAACACCCGGAGGGGGCGGCGGTGTGTAGGCGAAGAACTCGGAGCCAGGCTTGCCGATGTTGTCGTAGCTGGCGACCGGGATCCAGACCAGTTCGGCGTGGAAATCGTTCTTGAAATACTCTGCCCTGGCCGCCCACTGCGGAATACGCAGGATATCGAAGGTCGGCAGGATGAACTGCCGCATGTCCTTGGCAGAAACCACGTCGCCAAACAGCAGCCCGACCATTTCACCCCAGACGATCTGCTGACGGCCAAAGCGGAAGTCCCAGTCTCCTGCGCCAATATCGAGATAGTTTTCGCGCAGGAGAACATTGAAACGTTGGTTATCCGCCACCGCCTGCGGATAAAAATCGGTGAAGGTATAGGTCGCGTCATAGTCGACACGCGCTCCAAGTTTCCATTTGACCTGGCTGCCGAGATCGCCCTGCGTGCTCAGATCGACGCGGGTCATCATTTCCGACCAGTGTCGTGGCTTGGGCCAGTCATAGGCCATCACGTTCTGGATGAACCCCTTCAAGCCCGCTGCACGCGCCGACGACTGTCTGGAAGAGTCCGTTGCCTGCGGCGATGAAGGCTGATCGTCAACGAACAAGGATTCCCGACGGGCGGGGGGCTGGTCTGCAGCCGTCGCAGGCTCGTCATCGTCAAACAGGCTATCCCTGCTCGTCGGTAGGGCATCGGCCGGTTTGGCGGCGAGCATGATGCGCGTTGGCCTGGTCTCCGAGCGGTCGAACACGTCGGCGCCGGGGCGATCAGTACTGCCCGTGGGGTCACTCATCGCGGCCATTGGCGAACTCAGCAGAACAGCGACGACCAGACAAATGAAACGCCGGCTAATTCTTCTGGATTGCATCACTGTCTTCCTCGTTATGTTCCATGGGGGCATCCGAACTTTCGGCAGACTGGCTGAACCATTCATCGTTGTCATTGTTGAGAGGAGTTCCGGGCTTGCGATCAGGCAAGAAAATCCACTTCCCGCCGGAGGGACGCTTTCCGAGCGTGACAACTTCGCCATCCTCAATGCGGATCTGACGGCGGGCATTGTTGATCACCCGGTCATCGTGGGTCGAAAATATGAAAGCCGTGCCCTGTCTCCGGTTGATGTCTTTCATCAGGAAGAGGATTTCCTTGCTGGTCTGACGATCGAGGTTCGCCGTCGGTTCGTCCGCCAGCACAATCGCCGGGTGGATCGCCAGCGCCCTGGCAATCGCCACCCGCTGACGCTGGCCGCCACTCAACTGATTCGGGCGATTCGCCGCGTATTTCGACAGGCCGACGACATCCAGGAAATACGCGACGCGCTTCCGGCGCTCGGCACTCGAAAGATCCTTGCGGTGCAGCAGGGGATACTCGACATTCTCGGCGGCTGACAACACCGGTAACAGATTGAAGGTCTGAAAGATGAAACCGATTTTACGTGCACGTAAATCGGCCAGCTGATCAGGTGTCCGCCCACTCACATCCTCGCCATGGATGTAGATCTTGCCGCTGGTCGGCGTGTCGATACAGCCGATCAGGTTCAGCAAGGTAGTCTTGCCACTGCCCGAAGGACCTGCAATCGCCAGGAAGACGCCGGGTTCGATACTCAAATGAATGTCCTTCAGGGCTTGGACTTTCTGTTCGCCAAGTAGATAATCCTTGTATACATGTTCTATGCGGACAATGGGTTCGGGCATGCTCATCGGTGGCACTTCCTGCCAACCGCGTCGACGGCCAGCACAATGGGTTGAAAACTATGGAAATCATGACTATCCGCCATCTTGGTGTCAACACTGCACTGGCACTCCTGCTTGCCGCTGTCCTGGCCAGCACCATGCCGGTACGGGCGGCGGAGTCGGTTTTGCAGGCCGCAGGCGACGATGCCGAGGCCCGGCTGATCGTTGAAAAGGCCGACCAGGTTCGTTTCCCGACCGAAGGCTTCCAGGTGGACGTCAGCATCACGACCACCGGCAGCGGACAGGGTTCCGAGGTACGCAAGTACCGCGTGCTTTCCAAGGGCAACACCAACAGCGTCGTGATGGTCACCGAACCGGCGTCCGAACGTGGCCAGATCCTGTTGATGAAAGGTCGGGACCTATGGGTATTCATGCCCGACGTTTCTCAACCGATTCGGCTCTCCCTCTCGCAAAGGCTGACCGGTCAGGTGGCCAACGGCGATCTGGCGCGTGCCAACTTCGCTGCCGACTACAACCCGAGGCTGTTACGGCGCGAAAAAATCGGCAACGAGGAATATCACGTTCTCGAGCTGACCGGTGTCGACCGCAGCGTCACCTACCAGCGGGTACTCTACTGGGTCCGGGACAAGGACTTCTGGCCTTTCAAGGCAGAGTTCTATTCGCTCTCCAACCGTCTCCTGAAGACCTGCAAATACGAGAACTTCAAGGCCATGGAAGGGAGAAAACGACCCACCCGACTGGTCATGGAAGACGCTCTGCGCGGCGGTGAACAGTCCGTCCTTGAGTATGGAAGTATGAAGCTTCGGGATCTGCCGGACAAAGTGTTTACCAAGGACTATCTCAAGAAGCTCGATTAGTGATCCCCTGCCACCACCACGATGTATAGCTTACCGGAACCGATTCGCCATGCCATGGAGTCGGGACGCGCGCCATCGCCGCCACAGATACTGTTGCGACTCCTGCAGATGGTCGACGATGACTGCACGACCATGGCCGAACTGGCCAGTTTGGTCGAGCAGGATCCCGGCTTGTGCACCCGCGTCCTGACCGCTGCCAACTCATCCGCGCTCCGGCGTGGCAATCCCCTGCGCAGTATCGAGAGTTGCCTGCAGGCACTCGGCACCCGCCTGGTTCGTTCGATCGCGACCTGTCTGTCGGTCCAGAGTCTGTTTGACGAACGGACTGCCACGCGGGCGGTCGATCTGTCAGGGTTCTGGACACACTCGCTGCTGGTTGCCGAACTGTCCCGCAGCCTGGCGGCCGCCACCAGCTATCAGCAACCGGATGAAGCTTATCTGGCGGGCCTGCTGCATGATGTCGGGGAACTGATTCTGCTCTCGGCCCTGGGTGAGCCCTATCTGAAGCTCCTCGCTGCCTGTCCCGATGAAAGCGCTTTGTCGGAAATGGAAAAGGAACGCTTCGGTGTTGACCATGGCGAAATCGGCACCTGGCTTGCCGATCGGTGGCATCTTGATTCGTCGTTTGCCGATGGCATCCTCTTTCACCACCAGCCGGCCGAGCAGATGCTGACCGGCACGCATCTGACCCAGGTGGTGTGGCTGGCACACGCGCTGGCTTGCGACGACGAAGTGAGCGAGGAACTCGGGCAACTCGCCGAGCAGATGTTTGGCAACGCCAGCGGCAGCCTCCTGAGTGCGTTGCGTACTCAGGCAGCACAACGAATGTGCATGCTTGCCGAGGCAATCGGCATGACGCTCCAGGAACGGCAAGTTGGTGGCAGGAGCACCGGCCTGCCGCGCGTACTCGGCATTGACCCCCGCCCCGTGCCCGATACCCATAGCCTGATTGCCCACATCATTGGCAATCAGGCCCTGATGCAACCTTTGCAAGATGATCTGTTCGCGCTCGATACCGCTGCCGAAGTATTTTCCGGCCTGCGTGCTTCGGCGCGCATCCTGTTTGACCTGAACCATCTCGCCTTCCTGCTGTGCGATCCGCGGGACGGCCGACTGACCGGCCAGGGCATCGCCGAACAAGCGCCTGTGTTCAGTCAGGTCAGCATTCTTCCCGAGGAACAACGAAGCCTGGCGGCAGCGGCGGCGCTCAGTAAGAAGATCCGATCTTCGTACGACCGTGATCCGCCAGCGGTGAAGTCCCTGATGGATCTGCAGTTTGCCCGGGCTTTTGCGAGCAACGGCCTGTTGTGCATTCCGATGATCGGGCGTGGAGGAACGGTCGGCGTCATGGTTGCCGGCCTGAGTGCAGGCCAGTTTGCCCGGCTGGGTCGCCGTTTGCCGGGTCTGGCGAACTTCGGACGAATTGCCGGCAGCAGTCTGGAAAGCTGGCGCGCAGCCCAGGAAGTCCGCGCCCAGATCGAGGATGCGGTTGCGGAGCGTTTTACTCGCCAGGCCAGGCACATCGTGCACGAAGCGGGCAACCCGCTGACCATCATCAAGAGCTATCTCAGGATCCTGAGCGCAAAGCTGCCGCAGGCAGCCGAAGTTCGCCACGAACTGAACATCCTGAATGAAGAAATCGAACGAGTGGCCAGCATTGTGCGACGTATGCGCGATACTCCCGAGGCGCAGGCTGATGAGCACACGGTCGACCTCGGCAAGTTGCTGCGCGAACTGCTGCTGCTCTATCGTGAGGTGCTTTTCGATTCGCGAGGCATTGTCGTCGAAATGCTCCTGCCTGCACAGACCGTCCGGATTGCCTGCGATCGCAACAGCCTCAAACAGATCCTCCTCAACCTGTGGAAAAATGCCTCCGAGGCACTTTCCCGAGGGCAACGCTGCCGGATTTTGCTGACTGACGACATCCTGCATCAGGGGCGGCACTTTGCCGAGCTGAAAATCGAGGACAATGGGCCTGGCATCAGTGAAGAAGCGATGCGCCCGTTGCATCACCCTGCTGATGTCCGTAGCAGAGGAGACCGCGGTATCGGGCTGTCGATCGTCGGCGCACTGGCACAGCGCCTGGGAATCCCGGTGATTTGCCGCAGCAAGCCAGGTTTCGGAACCATGATCGCCTTGTTGTTGCCCATACCGGAGCGCACGCCGCCCTTGGGCAGTGGACAGCCACAGCAGAAGACGGTCTTGTCGCCGGACACCTCTCGGGAGCAACCATGAAGGCCATCGCGGATTTCAACTTTTCGCCACAAAGTCTGGACATCCAGGAGACTCCCTACAAAATCCTGATCGTCGATGACGAGGATCGGATCCGGGCGGCCTACCGGCACCTGCTGGCTGGCGAGGGGCGCATCATCGAGGAATGCGGCACTGGCAACGAAGCCCGCTATCGCCTTGAGGAGCGCGACGTCGATGTCCTGATCCTCGATCTCAATCTGCCTGACATCAATGGGCTGGATATCATGGAATGGATGCTGCACCAGCATGTACCGACGGCGGTGGTCGTCTTCAGCGGCGACGAATCGATCGACTCGGCCATCCGTGCCCTGCGCCACGGCGCTTTTGAATTCATCCGCAAGCATGGCGATCCCCAGGAACTCATCGACACCGTAGACCGTGTCCTGCATCGCCGTCGGATCGAGCGGGAACACGCCATGATGACGGTTCGTCTCGAACAGTCCGAACGTCTGCATCGCTTTCTGGTGGAACAGTCACCGGATTTCATCTATACGCTCGACAAGGATGGCCTCTTCATTTTCGTCAACGGCCGCGTGCAGGCAATGCTCGGCTACACCCGCGAAGAACTCCTGGGCAAGCATTACTCGACGATCGTTTATCCGGATGATCTGGAACATGCCCGCTTTGTTTTCAACGAACGGCGAATCGGTGACCGCGCCAGCACCAACGTCGAAATCCGGTTGCAGACGAGAACCCGGGGAGTGCGCCATTTCGAAAACCGGACCATCGTGACCATCCTCAGCGCGCAGGGCATCTATGCCGCCAATGGGGAGCCGACCGACCGGCAATTCGTGGGGACATCGGGCGTTGCACGGGACATCACCGACCGCAAGAAAGCCGAGGAAACAATTGCTTTTCAAGCCTTTCACGACCTGTTGACCGGTCTTCCGAACCGGATCCTGTTCAAGGATCGACTGGGGGTTGCCCTGAAGCAGGCGAAACGGAAAAACAAGCGGGTGGGGGTGATGTTCATCGACATCGACCGATTCAAGCTGGTCAATGACACCTATGGTCATCACGAAGGCGACGAGCTGCTCAAGTGTTTTGCCGAGCGCAGTCGCAGTTGTCTGCGCTCGGGAGACACCCTGGCTCGCCAGGGGGGCGACGAATTCACCGTGCTGCTGCCCGATCTGGGGAACGGCGAGGATGCCACAGTCATCGCTGCCAAGATGCTGGCCGAACTCAAGCGCCCCTTCAAGGTGGCCGGTCTGGATTTCTTTACCACCGTCAGCATTGGCATCGCGCTCTACCCCGACAACGGCGAAACCCCCGAGGTGCTTCTGCGCAATGCGGATATTGCAATGTACCAGATCAAGGGACGTGGCAAGAACGGCTACCTTCACTACGCGCCAGAGATGCACAGCGGCCACAGCATGCGCCTCACGCTGGAGGGCGACCTGCGGCAGGCGCTGGAAAGCGGCGATCAATTCGAACTCTATTATCAACCACAAATCAGCTTCAGCCAGCGGCGAACCATCGGGATGGAAGCCCTGATCCGCTGGCATCACCCGCGCCATGGCCTGATGATGCCGGATACCTTCATTCCCTTGGCCGAAGATACCGGAATGATCGTCGCCCTCGGCGAATGGGTCATCGACCGGGCACTTTGCCAGTTGGCGTCCTGGCGCAGCAAGGGATTCACCCGTCTGCAACTGGCGATCAACCTCTCGCCGAAAGAACTTGAGCGCGGCGATCTGCCCGAGCGGATCATGCAGCGCCTTGATGCCTATGCGATTCCTGCAGCGGCGCTCGACATCGAGATTACCGAGACCCTGCTGATGCACGACGCCGAGAGAAACATCAGCACGGTGAAGCAATTGCGCAACTGCGGGCTGCGGGTTTCCATCGATGATTTCGGGACCCGCTACTCGTCTCTCAACTATCTGCGCCGTTTCCCGATCAACAGCATCAAGATCGACCAGTCCTTCGTCCGCGACCTGAACCCCGACAAGCAAAGTTCGACCTCGATCATTCACGCCATTGCCTGCATCGC
>DIME01000154.1:35633-51576 GCA_002425405.1 Candidatus Accumulibacter vicinus | reverse complement strand
GCATCACTTTGAATCACACCCCCATTGAACAAGGGACTTTGACCAACACTTTCAATCGCACCCGGCCGTGGGAGGGGGAATTCGCAGCGCATGCTCTGCGCCCAGCGAATGATTCCGGCGTGCAAGGCAGGGAAGCGGTCATGACTTTCATGATCGGGGGCCTGGAAAAGTCACGACCGTTAGCCGGAATTCGCCGGAAAGGGCTACCGATGATGACAATCGACTGGACGCATGCTTGGCTCGGCGAGGTGCCGACCCTGATCGCCCGCCCGCGGGCAGCGATCGGCCCATTGCCGACGGTGCTGTGGTTTCATGGCTGGAGTGCCGACAAGGAAGTGCATCGCAGCGAGCTTGCTCAGCTTGCCGGTGCCGGCTTGCTGGCAGTGGGAATCGACTCCGTCGGCCACGGCGAGCGCCAGTCGCCCGACCTTGCGCAGCGCCTGGCGCGATCCGCGCGCGAAGCGCAGCCGCTCTTCGATTCGCTGGTTGCCGAAACCGTCGATGAAGTGCCGATGCTGGTTGATAGGCTGATCGATCGCGGGGGGGCCGATGCGGAGCGAATCGGTGCCGCTGGCGTTTCGATGGGCGCTTGCATCGTCTATGGCGCGATTGCTCGCGAACGCCGGCTGCGTGCCGCCGTCGCGTTGCTCGGTTCGCCCGCCAGGGGGCGTCCGGACGGTTCTCGGCTGGCGGTCGATCGTTTCTTTCCAACCGCTCTCCTGTCGGTGACCGCGGGCGCTGACGTAGTCGTTCCCGCCGCGGCCGCCGCAGCGCTGCACGCCGAGCTGACGGACTGGTATCGCAACGATCCCGACCGGCTGTGCCATCAATCGTTTCCCGACGCCGAACACCTGATGAAAGAGACGGACTGGCAGCAGGCGATCGATTTGGCGTGTGCCTGGCTGCTGCGCTTCCTTGCTCCAAGCGGCGGCAAGCTGGAGTAGACTTGCGCGATGCCCCGGTTACGCCTCGATCCACCCCGCAGCGAAGACGAAGCGCCGGAAGTCGAGGTGGTGATCGAGGTGCCGCGCGGCAGTTTCCTCAAGCGCGGCGCCACGGGGCGTGTCGATTTCGTTTCGCCGCTGCCCTGCCCCTTCAACTACGGCTCCGTCCCCAACTTCCTCGGTCTCGAGGGCGATCTGCTCGACGCCCTGGTACTCGGACCCCGCCTGCCTTTCGGTACCCGCCTGCGGGTGCGCGCCTGGGGGGCGGTGACCCTCACCGACCGCGGCATGAGCGACGACAAGCTGATCTGCAGTGCGCACGCGCTGACCCCGGCGGAACGCCGGAACGTCCTGCGTTTCTTCCGCTTCTACGCGCGCTGCAAGGCTTTCCTGAACTTCTGGCGCCGCCGCCCCGGTCGCAATGCCTGCGAAGGCTGGTGCGCCGCGTCGCTGGCGATCGCCCGTGCCGAACCCTTGCGCGGGCCGTGGCGGGGGCCACGGACCCGCTTCTGATCGAACGGCGGCTGCTGATCGGAGACGGCAGCCTGCACCAAGGTGAGCAGAGGCACCCCTCGCGGTTGATGGTGGGTTCTCGGAGCGGCGACGTTTCACGCCAGCGCTGCCCCGACCCGAAGTGCAGGCCCAGGTCCGCTGGCGTCTGCTGCGCGCACTGGCCCGGCGCGGTGTGCTTGCGCCGGAAGATGGCGGCGGCTTCTCGCTCGACGCCGGCGTGCGCATCGAAGCGGCCACCGCCCGGCGCTTGGCAAAGGCCGCACGAAGACGATCCGATCGGGCTCGTCAGGGACCGCTTGCACCATCATGGCCATCCTGATGCTGCGGTTCTGGCGAGGTTTTGAGGCGCCGTCGGCACGACTGCTGTCAGGGCCGATCAGAGCCTGGAACACTGGCGGAAGTGGCGTTGGATATCCTATCCTTGTCTACCTCCGGGCGGGCTCTCTCACGCCGCTTTCCTAGCTTTCGGTCAGGGCACCGGGACGACGCGGTAGTACACGCCATTCGCTCCATACGCCGGCATGAACCAGGTGTTGCCGAGCAGATAATACGTCGTACCGTATTTCTGAACAGGCGTGGCGCCAGCCGGCAACGCAGCGTAGCTGTTCCCGATCACGTAAGCCGGCGTTGCCGGGGCATAGGAAGCGGCAGTGTTCGCGCTGCCGGCGGCGTAGCCTGAAGAATAGGCGCTGCTGGTTGCCGCAGCGGTGTTCGCCGAGGCGACAGCGGCACCGGCGGCGACGCCGACGACCGCACCCGCCGCCGCCGCGCAGCCGTAGCATCCCGAAGCCGGATAGTAAGGGACGGCAGCCGGCGGATGATAAGGATAGTAAGGTGCTGGTGCGGGCGGAACCGGTGGACGATAGGCCGTCACCCCGGCGGGGGTCGTGTGGTAGGCGCCTTCGCCGTAACGTGCCGCGGTCGTACCGCCGTACACGTTGGTATGTTCGGCGCCTTCCCCATAACGCCCGGCGGTACTGCCGCCATACATGTTCGTGTGTTCGCTGCCGCCGCCATAGGCGTGCTCCGAACTGCCGCCCCAGGCGTTGGTATGCTCGGTGCCTAGGCCGGCGACGTGCTCGGTGCTGCCACCAAAGCGGTTGGCGCTACCCCAAGCGGCGGCCTCACCGGCGGCCAGCAAGCCACCGAGCAAACCGGCCAAAACAAGAGAGAACGTTTTCATACCTGTCTCCTCAACGTGACTTCCCCGCGGGTGGCGGCTGTAGGCCCGCAGCCGGCTTCGCCGGGTGGTCGAAAGGAATGGCCAGGGCCCCCGCCGGTCTGGCCACGGCGAAAGCTCCCGCCGGGATGACCGGGTCGATCTGCCACTGGGTCAGATCCAGCTGGTGACGCAGACGTAGCGGATCACGACGGTAAACCGCGCGGAGCCGACGCGGCAGCTTGTCGTCCACACCGATCCACACTTGCACGAAAACCTCATTATTGGCAAACGCCACCATCTCGGTGCGAATTCCGGAGACAAGCTTCGATTGCCCGATATAGAAGGCGCTGATCAGCCCATCGGCGATGTTCTTGTACGGATCAGCGAGCAACACGTCGGCAAAGGGAAAGTAGATCGCGGCGCGGTTGAACGCCTGCTCGAGCGTCTCGTCGATGGTCGTTGGCGCGTCGGCAACGGCCAGCATGTTCTCAGCCGGCGCATAAGCGGTCATCGTCTTGCCGTCGTAGGTGAACTCCGACGCCGGGCCATCACCGGGAGTGACGACGCGCAGCTTGTCCGGGCGCTGCATCAGGACCTCTGAAAGGGTCGTGAACGCCAGTGCCGGGCCAAGCCGACTCGGGTGTTCGTAGGTAACGAGCGCAGTAAACGCCAGAGCGCGCGCTGCCGCCAAACGCTCACTCATCGCTTTCAGCAACTCGATGGCGCGCGGCTCCAAAATCGGTTTGAACGGCGCGCCAGCCTTCGCGGCCGGCGCGGTTTTGGCTGGCTTGGCTGCCGCCGGCGACGACTGCGCGGCAGCGCCTGCCGCCATGAAGATCCCTAGCACGAGCAGCGCGGCGCGCCCGACCCGATGGCGAAATGGACTCATCGACTTCCTCCAGAAAATGACAAACGGTCAGACCGCGTGCGGATGGTCATGGAATCATTCCGCATTCGAACATCTTGTTGACGACGGGTGCCGCGACTCGGTTGATGAACTCGGTACGCATTGCCGGATCGTCACGCAGTTTCTGGACGATCTCCTGCTCGCGCGCTGGCTTCGGCTGCGATTTCTGCTCCCAGAGTTGCTGGCAGCTCGACTGCTCGTACTTCTGAACGACTCTTTCAGCAATCGTGTCGAGCACCGGGTATTGCTGCGCCCAAGAGTAGCCAGCGGCAGCCGCCGTGACGAGAAGGATGTAATGCGCATTCCTCATTTTGCTATTTCTCCATTCCTAGAAAAGAAAGCTCGCGCCCAGCGCCAAGCCGGTGAAGCGCGCATCGACAGTTTCACTGTGGCGGCCACTGAAGTCGTACGACAGGCTGCGCAGCGAGAGCGTCACATTTCCCCAGTCGAAGCGATAGCCGGCGGCGATCAGAGCCTGCCAGGTCGTGTTGCCGGAGCCGCTGCCAACGTCGAAGTAATACGGCATGAACCAGCGCCCATCGCCACTGAGCGGGAGTTGGCCCTTGACGCCGATGATGGCGTCCCACTTGCTGAATTCCCCCGACGCGCCACCCTGAACGCCAGGCAAGACGCCGCGTGTTCCGGCGACACGCCAATCAAGGTCGGCGTCCATTCCCAGATAGCGCGTGCCGGCGAAGACGTCGATGTGTTTCGCGCCTTCGCGCCAGACCGTATAGCTACCAGCCAGTGTCCACACGTTACCGGTGATGTCGATCTCGCTACCCATGTCAGCGAAACCGACGCCCCGTCCTGCCGGGCCATAAACCGCCCTGATCGTCGTGTCCTGGTCCTTGAAGCGCAGGTAGATGTAGTCGGTGAACACCGACCAATTGCCCTGGCGAGCCTCACCGCTGATCATCGCGGCAAACGACAGATTCTTGAGATACGTACTGGGGGTCGAATGCATCGCGGTATCGATCGAAGTGATGCCGGCCGGGCCCTTGAGCGAAGTATCGGCGTAGATCGTCGGCAACCACAGATAGGGGGTGACGCTGAAATGCCACTGCCCGTCAAATATTCGCTCCTGCGCCAGTACAGGCGTCGCCGCCAAAATTGCCAGCCCCGCCGCGACAACTGCCCGCCATGCACCCGTTCGAAGCATCGTCAACTCTCCTTTCTCGTCAAATCAGAATTGCCGTGGTTGCCCTCGCCGGCGCCTGACTGGCCAACGACGGCGAAACAGTCGCGACTATTTCGAACGCAAGACGATGTCGATCGCCGGTTCCTCGCGCGTCCCTGCGCTGTGTCATTCGGCGCCACGGGCTGATACTGACCGTAGCCTGCGGCCACCAGATTTCCCGGATCGACACCCTGAGATTGCAGATAGCGAACGACCTCTACCGCCCGTGCCGCGGAGAGGTCCCAGTTGGTCGGGTAGCGGTGGCGCAGCGCTGGTCCGATTGGTTCGCTGTCGGTGTAACCCTGAACACTTATCCAATGACCGCCCAAGGTGGCCAACGTCGGAACAGCCTTGCCGATGGTCGAACGGCCGTTGGCGTGCAGCTCGGCACTGCCCGGGGCAAACAGGACCTCATCGACGAAAGTAACTACCAGCCGATCGCTGAGCTGCTTGATCTGTACCTGGTCGGCGGTGACCTCGGCCTGCAATTGCCGGCTCAGCGTCATGTACTGCTGTTCGAGAGCGACGGCATCTTGCGTTTGCTGAACCTGCTTGTCGTAGGTCTGCTGCGAAACGAGGCGGTCAGCGCGAAAGCGCCGACCGGTATGGCCAGTATCCAGTGCTTGATCATGTTCGCGAACTCCTGAAAGAGCACGGAGTGAGGCACGCCTTCCGTGTGGTAAAGATCGAATTTCACCACTTCATCCCGGCGGCTAGTCTTGGGCGAGATGACTTCAAAAATCAGATCAGGGGCGCGGGTCAGCCGTTCGCTTTCAGGTTGGTAGCGGATCACCAGAACGTCGGGTCGGACGACGATGTCTTGCGCAAATTCCACGTCTACTTCAAACACCGCCTGGCAGTGCGGGCAAGCGTCGAGCGATTCGTCAAGTTGCCGAAATACGGCGGCGCTTACCTGCTGATGATCGAAGCTTGGCGAAGGGACCCTTGCAACCGGCTGGCCGTGAATCAACTCCCAATCACCTTCCCATTGCAGGTAATCCTGCACCGTGTAGGCTTCGACGGCTGGCGGCATGGACATGGTCGTCATGATCCCTTCTGAAGGCGGACAGGAAATCCAACGGAGCCTCGTCAGTGTATGAAGCCAGGTGCATGGCCGTCAACCTTTGAATTCGTTATTTGGGGACCGATTCAACCTGCTGATCCTCCTCACCGACAGGTCGTTACATCGCGCTCGATGGCGCCAAGTTCGGTCAAGAATTCTTTGGGCAGGAAATCCAACCGCAGTTTATTCTTCGGTTGCCCGTCACGCCCCTCGGTGCCGGCATCGGCGCCGATCGCCAGGCATTGCCGCGGGTATTGCCAAAACCCCTACCAACATGACAGAATTTTCCCTGTCATGCTCGCATCCAGCGCGGGCGGCTAACCCACAACGTACCAATCGTTGCCCCGACATTTTCCATCAGGAGATCAAACGATGACGTCTCGTATCCGATTTGCCGCAGCCGGGATCGCTGCGCTCACCGTCGCGCTGCTCGGCGCGTGCAGCAAGGAAGCGGAGACCCAGGTCGACCGGGTAGCCATGGAAGCCAAGGCGAAGGCCGAGGCCGAGGCGAAAGCGGCTGAAGCGGCTGTCAAGGCGGCCGCACAGGAGGCCGAAGCGCGAGCCATCGCCATCGAGAGCTACGTCTACGCCTACCCGCTCGTCACCATGGAGATGACGCGCCGAGTGATGACCAACGTCGCCGCGCCGGAAGATAACCACGCACCGATGGGGCAGTTCATCCGAAAGCGCAGCTATCCGGATGCCTCCTACCGGGACGTCACCGCGCCGAATGCCGACACGCTTTACACGACGACCTGGATCGACGTCTCCAAGGAACCTTGGATCCTGAGCATCCCGGACATGAAAGGGCGCTATTTCCTCTTCCCGATGCTGGACGGCTGGACCAACGTGTTCCAGGTTCCGGGCAAGCGGACGACCGGCACGAAGGCGCAAACCTACGCCATCACCGGACCGGGCTGGACCGGCGAACTGCCCGCCGGCGTCACGGAGTACAAGGCGCCGACGGGCATCGTATGGATTCTCGGGCGCATCTACGGCAGCGGTACCCCGGCGGACTACAAGGAAGTGCATGCCTTGCAGGACAAGATCTCGGTCGTGCCGCTGTCGGCCTACGGGAAGCCCTACACGCCGCCGCCCGCGACGGTCAACCCGGCGCAGGACATGAAGACCGCCGTGCGGGAACAAGTCGACGCGCTCGACGCCGCCGCCTACTTCAAGATCTTCGCCGAACTGCTGAAGACCAATCCGCCAGCGGCCGAAGATGCGCCTATGGTGGCCAAACTGGCCAAGATCGGCGTCGTCCCCGGACAGGATTTCGACGCGGCGAAGCTCGATCCCGCCGTCGCCAAGGGCCTTGCCGGCGCTCCCAAGCCGGCCCAGGACCTGATCATGGACTGGATGAAGGCCGGCATCGTGGCGGGCGACTTCAAGCTTGAAAACGGCTGGGCGTTCTCCACGAAAGTCGGCCAGTACGGTACCCATTACGTGCAGCGTGCGCTCGTCACCGCCATTGGTCTCGGCGCCAACCGCCCGCAGGATGCGGTCTATCCGACGTCAACCGGTCCGGATGTCGCCGCGAAATACACCGGCGAGAAGAAGTACGTCATGCGCTTCGAGAAAGGCCACCTCCCTCCCGTCGATGGCTTCTGGTCGCTGACGATGTACGACGCCGCTTACTTCTTCGTCGACAACCCGCTGAACCGTTACACCTTGAGCCAGCGCAACAAGCTGAAAACGAACAAGGATGGATCGGTCGATCTCTACATCCAGAACGAATCGCCGGGCAAGGACAAGGAATCGAACTGGTTGCCGGCACCCAAGGGTGAGTTCATCCTGATGATGCGCCTGTACTGGCCGAAGGAAACGGCGCCTTCACTCCTGGACGGCAGCTGGAAAATTCCGCCAGTCAAAGAGACCAGCTGAAGGGCATCGATGAAAACATCGGGAAAGGCCAATCTTCCGGCATTCCTGGTGTCGACCGCAACGCGGCTGGCGGCCGTACCGGCTCTGGCCGAGCTGAGCTCGACTTTCTCCATTTGAGGCCATGAAACGCGAACCCGACGGTCCTGGTCAGTTGATCTTTACTCTCGCCAAAGAGGGGGATCATGCCGACCTTGCCCGCCGAGTTCACGAAATTCATTAGGGTCTTTGCCTGTTTGTTTTCCAATCGCGTCTGGCGCAGGGTGCCGGTGTGGCTTGCGGGGGCGATCCTGGCCACCGGACGGCGAACGGTCGGTGCCGTGCTGCGGGCGATGGGATTGTCCGAAGAGCGGCAATTCCAGGCCTTTCATCGGCTCCTCAACCGCGCCGTGTGGTCATCCCGGGCGGCCAGCCACCGGTTGCGGCTAATGCTTGAGGTGGTGATCGAGGTGCCGCGCGGCAGTTTCCTCAAGCGCGGCGCCACGGGGCGTGTCGATTTCGTTTCGCCTCTGCCCTGCCCCTTCAACTACGGCTCCGTCCCCAACTTCCTCGGTCTCGAGGGCGATCTGCTCGACGCGCTGGTGCTTGGACCACGCCTACCCTTCGGTACCCGCCTGCGGGTGCGCGCCTGGGGGGCGGTGACCCTCACCGACCGTGGCATGAGCGACGACAAGCTGATTGGCGATCGCCCGCGCCGAACCCTTGCGCGGGCCGTGGCGGGGGCCACGGACCCGCTTCTGATCGAACAGCGGCTGCTGATCGGAGACGGCAGTCTGCACCACGGCGATCCCCCCCGTTTCACTTTCGTCGTCTGCCTGCTCAACGACCCGAAAGCCCGGCTCGGCAAACCGGCCATGGATGCCCTGCTGCTCTGGGTAGCGAAGCGCTGAAGGACTGACCGGCGGGGGAACGGCGCGCTGACCGCCGAAACACTTCGCTTACGAACCGGTCATTAGGGCATGTCACAGGCTGACCCGAAGAGCGACCGTGCAGCGCGCCTATCAGTACCGCTTGTGCCGAGAAGAAACAACGCGATCACCTCTGGCGCCAGCGGCCACGATCGGGCTTTTCAATCCTGTCTTTGTCGGAAAATTTTACAGTGGCGCGCCACTCGTCAAAGAATTATTCATTAAATTAGCATATCGTTAATCAGGCATGGATCTTGCTTGCATCGCTGCCGAGCGGACCTCGCGTTTGCTTAGGTGATTTCCGGAAATCAAGATCCCGAACAACTATCGCAGCGGCTTGTTTTTCTGGCCCTGAGCCCGGCCTAACGTGATGACTCTTGGTATGGCGTTTTGCGGAAATCACCTTAGCGCTATATATCAACGGTCCGTTAGCAAGCGACTGGTCTTGGAAGAGTGCTCGCTGACGGACGTTCCATGAAAAAAAAAAATTAATTTTCTGGAGATAGTTATGAAAATCCCTGCAACAAACGGTCGCAAATTGGCGGCCATTCTCCTGATCGCATTCGGCGCAAGCCAGGCTGGAGCGGCGGTCATTTATGACGGCGGCGCCCCGAACCTCGGTAACGTCTATCTCGCCGACACCAGCTTTACATTCACGACCGCTGCGGAGGACTTCGTGCTTAAGCCCGGCGCGACGACGGTGACCGATGCACACTGGTGGGGCGCTTGCTTCGGCGGCAGCAACTCCTGTCCTGCCGGTAACTTCGTCATCGGCTTCTACAACGATGACACGGGGGCTCCCGGCTCCCTGATCAAGCAATACATCGTCGGCAATGCGAATCAGACGGCGACGGGCAACTTTATATTTAGCGCCACCGAGTACGCGTATTCGGCAGACTTTGGGCCGCTTGCTCTCGCTGCCGCGACGAAATATTGGTTCACCGTATCGAACACGACGCTTCGCGAGTTATGGGGAATGGAAACCACGGGCCCCGGCAGTCATCGGCAGTTCCGCACCGGTACCGGTACCGGCTGGACGTTACAGGATCAGAACCTTGCCTTCAACCTGACGAACGACCGCGCTTCGATTCCAGAACCCGCATCCTTCGCTCTGCTGTCTCTCGGGCTGGTCGGACTGGGTGCGCTGCGCCGCCGCAAAGGATGACCAACAACCGGGGGTACGCCTGAGGGACAAGAGGCGGCTTCATGTCGCCTTTTTTCTCACCGGAAAGAGAGGCGCGCGTATGAACTGTGTCTCATCCCGATCGCGTGCGTCGGAACGAGTCAGCCGAGCGTGCAACGCTTTGCCCGACTGAACAGGTAGCCCTGCACTTCATCACAGCCCTTCGCCCACAGGAAGGCGAGTTGCGCCTCGTTTTCAACGCCCTCGGCGATGGTCTGCAGGCCCAGGTCGTGCGCCAGGCTGATGGTCGCCGCCACGAATCCGGGACATCCACTGGGTCAGGTTCGCCTGACGAAACTGCACCGCCGAGAGATTGACCGCCACGCTCATCGGCGGCAGGCCGGCTTGCTGCCAGAGACGCATCTGGAGGACCGCCGTCCGTAACACCCATTCGCCGATCGGCAGAATCAGCCCGGACTCCTCGGCGATCGGGATGAACTCGTCGCCACCGAGACGGGAAACCATGTCGTCTTCGCGCACGGCGCGTTTCCGTCGCTCGGCGAACTGGGCCGGCCGCTCGTCGCCAATCCGGTGCCCGAGCGAATCATTGACGTTCTTGATAGCCGCGGTCCATGACATGGATCGCTCCGGCTTCCGGCACCAGCACGTCGAGCACGTTGACATCGTGCAACTTGCCGTCGGAAAGCTTGATCTCCTGCCGAAACCCCCATGTGATCAAGCTTGGCCGACTGCGCCGACAAGCAGACCTCGACGTCGCGAAGGCTCTCGCGATAGGTCAGCTGAGCGAAAGCCATGATGCGAAACTGCTCGGCACAAGTCAGCGACTTCGCATATCGATCGCTGCCGTAGCGATGAACCAGACGAGTAAAGGTCGTCCATGGAAGGAATTCCATGATCTGGGCGAACAGGGGTTTGCCGGTGTTCATGGCAACCGTCTCCGGGAGAAAACCCGGAAGCCTGCCCGAATCGCCGTTCGACGTTGACATCGACACCACCCTTCATCGCGTCAGATACCGCATCAGAGCTGGGTTTCCAGTTCATGGGCTTCGTTTTAACCGTTAACCGGACACCACTGATTGGTGATATAAATTGACCGAATGTGTCCGGGATCGGCAAGGCGCGGGAGGGCTATCACCAGGGCCTCTGCACTCGGAATGCATACGACAAAGTCGTTGTTTATGATGATATTTGACGTTTTTCATGGGTTCTCCGGTAGGGTACCCAAGAGAATAAGATTTCGACCACAGAGTCAGGAGATGCAACATGCTCAAAAATTATGCTATCAGTCTGCGGCTTGCCCTGGGCTTCGGTTTGCTGACGGCGCTTGTCGCGCTGATGGCTTTGACCGGCGTTTTCCAGATGTCCCGGATCAACGCGCACTTCCACGAGATCACCCATAGCACCACGCCGCAGAAAGAGATGGCGCTGCGTTTGCGGATCATCCTGGACGGCCGGGCCATCGCGGCGCGCGACGTGGTGCTGGCGACCGAGAAGGCGGATCGCACGGCGGCGATCGAGCGCCTGGGAAAACTGCGGGATGAATTCGTTCGCGTGCACGACAAACTCGACGCCAGCCTGAAGAGTACCGACGCCCAACCCCAGGAGTTCGAACTGCTGGGCCGGGTGATGGAGGCCAATGCCAAGGCCAAGGCGGTCGTCGACGACCTGATCAACCTGGTCAATTCCGGCGCCGAAACGGAAGCGCGTACCGCCGCGCTTGCCGTACGCGGCGCGTTCGACAAGGTGCGCGAGGCGCTCGACGCGTTTTCCGGCTGGCAGGATCGGCAGAGCGAGACATCCATGAAGGACGCGGCTGACGCCTACGCTACCGCAAAGACCCTGCTGTTCGCGCTCCTCGCATTGTCGCTGGCGATCGCCGTCGGTGGCGCCGTCCTGATCACCCGCTCGATCACCCGGCCGGTCGGCCAGGTCTTGCAGGCCGTCGAAACCATCGCCGCGGGAGATCTGACCGTGAACCTGAACCCGCAGGGCAAGGATGAAATCGTCCGCCTGGAAGCCGGCGTCAAGACGATGAGCGAGGCCTTGCGCGCGGCGATCGGGCAGGTTCGCGGCAGTGCGGACGCCGTCGCGTCGACCTCGGGCCAGTTGAGCGGCGCCGCGTAGCAGGTACGCACGAGTTCCGAAGAGCAATCCGAATCGGCGTCGGCGATGGCGGCGGCGCTGGAACAAATGTCGGCCAGCATCAGCCACGTCGCCAGTCTGTCGAGCGACGCCCGCAAACTGGCGCAGACCGCCAGCCAGGGGGCCACCGCCGGCGCCGGCCAGATCGGGAATCTGATCGACGAAATCGACCGGCTGTCGAAGACGATGGAAACCAGCGCGGCCAGCGCGCACGAGCTGGGCAGCGAGTCGGAGCGCATATCGACCATCGTCAGCGTCATCAAGGAGGTCGCCGAACAGACCAACCTGCTCGCCTTGAACGCCGCCATCGAGGCGGCGCGTGCCGGCGAGATGGGTCGCGGTTTCGCCGTCGTCGCCGACGAGGTGCGCAAGCTCGCCGAGCGCTCGGCCGCTTCGGCGCAGGAAATCACCCAGATGGTGAGCGCGATTCAGGGGCGCAGCCGCGGCGTGACCGACAGCATGGAGAGCACCGTGGCGCAGATGCGCCAGGGGATGGAAAAGGCCCGCCACGCGGGGGACTCGATGCGCGCGATCGACGAAGACGCCCGTCGCGTCACCGGCGTCATCGACAACGTCGCCTCCGCACTCGACGAACAGTCGAGCGCCAGCCACGATCTCGCGAATCGCGTCGAACACATCGTCCAGATGATCGAGGAGAACAACAACGCGATCGGCTCCGTCGCCAACTCGGCCGGCGAACTGAACAAGCTCTCCGACGGCCTGGTGGGTGCCGTCTCGCGTTTTCGCATCGCCTGATCCGGACGATCGGGCGCGCCTTCCCCGGCGTCCGCTACGGTCGCCGGTCGGCCGCTCGCGTCGCGTCGGGCATCCGGGTCGCCGGCGCTTCGACGGAAGCCGGTCCGGGCCGCGCGGCGATGCTCAGTGGCGGGGGCCTTCCGGGCGCGTGCTCTTGTTCCAGACGCGCTGATCCGCTGCCACCGGCAGTTCCTGGTCAACCTCGAACAGCGACGATCACCCGCGCAACCATGCGGTAATCGCGCGCGGGGCCGACTCTGGATGTTGTCGCCGGCCTATGACCTCACACCCACCGCGTCGATCAGCATCGAGCGGCGTGACCTGGCCATGGTCTGTGGCGACGCCGGACGACTCGCGAGCGCCACGAATCTCCTGTCGCAGCACGCGCGGTTTCTGCTGGATAGGCCTGAAGCCATCGCGATCATCGACGCGATGGAAGCGAAGGTCCGCGCGAGCGGGTATCCAACCGTGCGCGCCGCCGGCGTCAGCTTGATGAATATGCCGGATGCTTCGTGAGCTGATTCTGGTGAGGCTGGGCGCTGGATAGACGGACCGGATAGCGCGCCCTAATCCCACAGCGACTGGCGCATTCTCGGAAAAGCCTGATTCATAGAAATTTGAGATGCGGTGAAAACCATTTCAAGGTGTTTCGCGACGCACAAACACGTCCTGCGCCGAATGCGGCGGCCACGAGCACGACCTCATGGTGGCACCACACTGTTGTTTGTGCGCAACAACCGCGATGCAGTTGTTGTTGCCCGAATCGAGATCCTGCTTGACTACACGGGCATTCCCGGCTGAAACTTGGCGCTCGTTTTCTCAACCCTTTTCATTCCAAGGAGATCGATATGCCTGTCACAACTAAAGAGGTGCTTTCGCGCTGAGTCTGCCGGCATATCGTTGCCCGGAACTCGCGCATGGCGAATCCGGGCCGGGAAAAGAAAACCCCTGGCCATCAAGCCCAGGGGTTTTTTTATTGCCCATCGCCGGTTAAGCGCGACAACGCGCACCGGCACCCGGATTCCAATTCGAGCGGCCCGTATCAGGTCAAGGCCGCTCAACACAATACATTGGAATCAACATGGGCATTCAAATTGAATTCAACAAAGGACGCGTTCCCGTCAAGGTGTGGACGCGCAATATCGAGCCCGAGGCGATACGGCAGCTGCTGAACGTCGCGTCACTTCCGGTCGTGCATGGTCATGTCGCCGCCATGCCCGATGTACACGCTGGCATCGGTGCAACGGTCGGCAGCGTTATCCCGACCAGGAAAGCGATCATTCCGGCTGCCGTCGGCGTCGATATCGGCTGCGGCATGAACGCGGTGCGCACGTCGCTGAGCGCCGGGCAACTGCCGGATAACCTGCGCAGCCTGCGCATGGGGATCGAGGAGATGGTGCCGCTCGGCTTCAACATGCACCCGGCCAGCCGCATGCGTGGCAGCGCCTTGCAGCGCGTCGGCCGGGCGCTGAGCGACCGGCTGGACCGCATCGTCGGCCGGCATCCGGAGCTGATGAAAATGCAGCGGCGCTTCAACGAAACCTGGCTGTGCCAGATCGGCACGCTGGGTGGCGGCAACCATTTCATCGAACTGTGCCTGGACGAAGCGGATCGCGTCTGGATCATGCTGCACTCGGGCTCGCGCGGCATCGGCAATATCATCGGCCGCCATTTCATCGCGGCGGCGCAGAAGGACATGCGCCGGCATAAGCTGCATCTGCCGGACCAGGACCTGGCCTATTTTTCGGAAGGCTCGGGGCTGTTCGATGAATATGTCGAGGCCGTGGACTGGGCGCAGGACTACGCCCTGCTCAACCGCCAGCGCTTGCTGGCGGTGGTGATCGAGGTGCTGAAGCGGCAGTTGCCGACGTTCAGCCTGGAGACCGAGGCGATCAACTGCCACCACAACTACGTGGCACGCGAAACCCATTTCGGCGAAGCCTTGTTCATCACCCGCAAGGGCGCCATTTCGGCCCGCGCGGGCGAGCTGGGCATCATTCCCGGCAGCATGGGCGCGAAGTCCTACATCGTACGCGGCCTGGGCAATGCGCAGTCCTTCTGTTCCTGCTCTCACGGCGCCGGGCGAAGGATGAGCCGCAGCGCCGCCAAGCGCCGTTTCAGCCGTTTTGATCTGGAAGCACAGACGGCAGGCATCGAGTGTCGCAAGGATGGCGGGGTAATCGATGAAATCCCCGGTGCCTACAAGGACATCGATCAGGTGATGGATGACCAGCGCGATCTGGTCGAAGTCGTCCATACCCTGAAACAGGTTCTTTGCGTGAAGGGGTGAGCGATGGCCGACCAGAAAATCACGCTCGTCATCCCGCGCAGCAAACCGCGCAACCCGCTGCTGGTGCCCGTATTGACCCGGCGCGCCGGGCCGCATGGCTCGACGCGCAAGGCCATCCGGCAAAAGATGCGCCAGCGCACACAACAATCCCTGGCCGAGTTGCTGAACGGCGACAAGGCCGAATTCGAGATCGACTGAAGCACGCCCGCCCCTGCCGGGGCGGGCATTCACATACTTTTTCCGAGGAGCAAACCATGAACCCGCCCACTGCCCGAGCTACCGCAATCGACCAGCCACCCTTCCCCCGAATTCAAGGAGTCCACCATGGACCGTCAAACGGCAGACGAGGTGCTCGCGTGCCTCGTCGGTGAACGCACCCTGTACCCCTACTATCGCGACCGCTACAGTATCGGCCTGTTACGCCATCTCAGCCGGCGGCAGGCGCTTCGCATCGCCGCACTGAAACAATCGCCCTATGCTCAGCTCCTGCAGAAGCCACGCGTCAAGAACATCCTTGCCGACAGCGGCGGCAAGGAGATTGATGATATGCAGCTGGCCCGGCACGACTATGACGCCGACCAGACAGTCTTCGTCCTCACCCTGGGCACCTGGGGTACCGAACTGAAAGGAGTACTGCCGCTTCGCGCTTGGGCGTTACTCCGCGATCTGGGCCGAAGCCATGCTCTGGGCGACGATTGCGTTCGTACGCGAGGAGCTCGGTTTGCAGCGGATCTACTACCACAGCGAAGAAAGCGGCCGACTGCTGAAGAACATCCGGGGTCACCTGCCGCCGCGTTCCCTTTACACGGACCTGCCGCGCAAGTTCTGCTTCGTGCCGACCCCGGAAACACCGGAATTCCTCCTGCGGGAAAGCGGAGTCGGCAAAGCGATCAGACGGCGCGAGGGTTTGTCCTTTTTTCAACTGACGTGATTTGCCACCCGGCGATCAGTACGAGGTGAGCGACGTTTCCGGTAGCCGCAAGAAGTTGGGGATGCCCGACAACCTGGCTATTCCGCTCTACGCCCAGCGCGGGCGCCTGAAGCGCCTGGCGC